>NZ_JHYO01000011.1 GCF_000688235.1 Terasakiella pusilla DSM 6293
CACCAACTGACGCTCGGAGCGAATGCCAAAGAGATAACCGACCAGTAAAGCCTTAAACAACATAGTCGGATCAAGCGGAGGTCGACCATTATCGGCGCAATATAAAGGCGCCACTTTGTCGTGAATGAAACTGAAATCAATATGCGCATCAATTTTGCGCAAAAGATGGTTGGACGGAACCAGACTATCCAGACTGACCATCTCAAGTTCCGTTTGTTGAGGACCGCGTTTTTTAAGCATTCCTCATTGAATCACAAAGGCCTCGCCAAGGCGAGACCTTTGTCAGCAATCTGAGGCACCTTAAATGAGGTGCCTTTCTCCTGTCTACGGGGTGGAGATATCGGTGATGAGGGAGGGGCCGCGGTCTTTGCCGGACTTTTTGGCGATGGACGAGAGTTTTTGATCCAGGCTGGTGACCGTGTAACCTTTTTGTTCCAGCCGTTCTTTGAGGGCTTGCGGTGTCAGGTCAAAGAGGGGGGCGATCTGTTGAACGGTGCCTTTTTGGACGGCGCTGACAGCCGCGCGCATGGGGTTATTGCCCGTACTTTCCCCGGTGAGGGCCGGATAGGCAAAGGCAAGGCTGGCAACGAGGGAGAGGCCGAGCGCGATGTAGATGCTCTTTCGTTGAAAGTACTTCGAGAAGGCTGGCCAGTTGCGCCAGACGTGAAAGACCACAGGGATCAAAAGCACCATGGAAAGCCATTCATGCATAGCGTGGAAGGTGCGTGACCAAATGTGGAAAAACAGAAAAACGCCTGAGATGGTCGACACGGCAAACAAACCGATTGTCAGCGTGGTGCCATAGGTGCGTAGAAATTGTTTCATGGGACAAACTTCATTGTATAAAAAAGAATATAGGATATTTACGCTCTTTGTGTTTCAGTAGTATGTCCTGAAACGGGGCATTTGTAACGTCCTGTTACGATTAGAAGAGTTATAAAACCCAGTGATGAGCCGCTAATCAGATGTTAGAGTTCTTAGACAGTCTCCCGCAATGGGGGATCGCGCTTATTTATTCAATGCTTGCCGGGATTGCGATCCCGTTTGGGGCACTGTTTGCCCGTATTGAACATATTCACCCCAAGTGGCTGGAGAAAGAGTTCCGCCACAGTGTCATCGCGTTTGGCGGGGGCGCGTTAATCGCGGCGGTTTCTCTTGTGCTGGTGCCGAAAGGGATTGAAACCACGCCGCCTTTTTGGGCGGTCGCATGGTTTTTTGCGGGGGGCGTGTGTTTTTATGGACTGGATCGGGTGATTCAAAGTCATGGGGGACGGTTTTCGCAGCTGATCGCCATGGTGTCCGATTTTATCCCCGAAGCTATGGCGCTTGGCGCGATTCTGCTAGAGGATAAAGGCTCCGCCTTATTGCTGGTGCTGCTGATCGGTTTGCAAAACCTGCCGGAAGGGTTCAATGCCTATCGGGAAATTATTGATCGGGGCAGGCATAAGGCAAAGGTGATTTTAATCTGGTTTTTTGCCATTTCCCTGATGGGGCCGTTATCGGCCTTTATTGGCATGACTTTTTTGTCCGCACAGCCCGCGATCATGGGCGGGATTATGATGTTTGCCGCCGGGGGGATTCTGTATCTAGTTTTTCAAGATATCGCCCCGCAGGCTTATCTAAAACGAAAATGGGCGCCGCCTTTGGGTGCGGTCATGGGGTTTGGGTTGGGCCTGATCGGTCACATGATGTTGTGAACGATCACGCCCATTACCCCTGTTAGCCGAGTTGAGCGAGCAGAGTTTCCGCGTTGGAAACTTCGAACTTGCCGCCCTCTTCCACATTCAACTGTGTGATGGTGCCGTCTTTTACGAGCATGGAGAAACGTTGTAGGCGCGTCCCCATGCCGCGGGCATTCAAGTCGAACTCAAGACCGAGCGCTTTTGCCCAAATCGCACTGCCATCGCCAAGGAAACGGATTTTACCGATGGCGTTTTGGTCCTTGCCCCATGCAGCCATGACAAAACCGTCATTGGTTGCGACACACCAGACTTCATCCACACCTTTGGCTTTGAGTGCATCCAGGTTTTCCACATAGCCCGGAACATGTTGGGCGGAACAGGTGGGGGTGTAGGCGCCGGGTACCGCAAAAATGGCAATTGTTTTCCCTGCCACGGCCTCATGAACGTTGACCTGTTCTGGGCCAAGGGGGCAGGCATCGCCAAATTGCGTGGATTCTGCCAAGACGCCGTCGGGAAGTTTGTCGCCGATTTGAACCGTCATAAATCTATCTCCTAAATATGTAGAAGACGGATATAAGCACTTGAAATCCGCGAAGCAATGGCAGGTTTGCATTAATTTAAAGAGGCGGTCTGTGTTTCTGTTTGATCAGAATAAAAAATGTGGCGTCCGATCTGGGTCGTGCGGTTGAGGCGGTCTGCCCATACCGGGTTGACGTAATCGGCATGATACCATTTGGCTTGTCTGGTGGGATCTGTGTAGATGCCGGCAAGGTAAAGGCGGGCGACTTGTTGGGCGCTGCGCCATGCCGTGAGTTCCTGCGGGTCGTCCTTTTTCCCGTCGCACCACCAAGAAAACTGGCAACGGTGCAAGCGGTATCGGCTTTTCGATTCCTGTACCACATCGCAAATCGTGTCAGGGAAGCGGCTATCGGCAACACGGTTCATGGTGACACCGGCAACGGCCAACTGGCCTTCCAAAGGTTCGGAGCGGGCTTCCCAATAGATGTTGAGGGCAAGGCAGCGGGTTTCTGTTGTGTTGACCACAAGGTTATGGGACATGATCGTGCCGAGTTGGCCTGCAAAGTCCTGACTCAGGGTCTTTTGGGGGATGGGGTCGACTTTTTTAAAGCCGGTGACGCTAAAAAATAGGGCGGCACATACAAATATCATAGCAACCAGCCGCCCGATACAGGGGCGCGCCGTCTTATTGTGCGAACTCATTTATTTATCCACATTTTGTTTCAAAAATGGTCCGACAATAGCGTCGATCAATCTAGTTGATCGCTTCTCGTTAAAGTCTGTGCCAAAAAATGGTCGTTGGCTGGGGGGTCGGACTTTAGCGCGTTTCTCTCAACGCAGGGGTTATATATGTAAAACTGCATATGAAGTCAAGGGGGTTATGTTGCATTGCGGTATAATGTTTCGAGAACGTAATTTTGTTGCATAAAGGGACGGGAATTTCTAATTTGAGTGACCTTTTCACCCCATTTGAAATGTTATCGAAATGAGCTTCGTTTACACCCCGCCCGCGGACCCGCTTGAGGTTTTATATCGAGATGAGAATCTAATTGTTCTGAACAAACCCGCAGGTCTGTTATCTGTGCCGGGCCGGGCGCAAGATCATAAAGATAGTCTGCAAAGCCGTGTTGAGGCGGCGTATGGGGGCGCGCTGGTGGTTCATCGTTTGGATATGGACACGTCTGGGGCGATTGTGATGGCCTTTGATAAGGAGACGCATCGCCACCTTTCCAAACAGTTTGAAATCAAAACGGTTACGAAAGAATATGTCTGTCTGGTCGACGGTCTGGTGGCAGATGAAGAAGGGCAGGTGGATTTGCCCTTGCGCTGTGATTGGCCCAACAGACCTTTGCAGATGGTTGATACTGAGTTGGGGAAAAAAGCACTGACCCGATGGCGTGTCCTGACGCGTCGAGAAGAGGAAGCGGTAACACGATTGGCGCTGACGCCTGTGACGGGGCGGTCGCATCAGTTGCGGGTCCATTGTCTCTCTTTGGGGCATCCGATCCTTGGGGATCGTTTTTATGCGCCGCAAAGCGTGATCTCAAAAAGTGCACGGCTTTGTTTACATGCTGAAATGTTATCGTTTGATCACCCGATGACGGGCAAGCGTTTGTCTTTTATGGCGCCGTGTGAGTTTTAGGCATAAAAAAAGCTGCCGATGGCGGGCAGCTTTTTTATTAGGAATGTAAAACAAATATTTTATTGGGTAGCCGTATTGACGTTACTGGCCAGTTGTTCTGTTTTGCTGCGTAGAGCCTCGATCAAGCTGGAGACATTATCTCCACCACGTTTGATGACAGAGACAAATTCCGCACGCTGGGTCTGGCTCATGCTGACGCCGGCGATCAAGACATCAACGACTTTCTTTTCGCCGTCTTTGTTCTGTTTGACGCGCCAGTCAACCAGAATAGGTTCAGCAACGTTGGGACGTTCGATTTTCGAGCGCACAATGGCGTCAGAATCGTTCTTCTCTAAAGATTCGGTGACGGTCAGGCTAATGTCGTCACCGGAATAATCTTCAAAGCGTTTGGAGTAGGTCACGATGATGAAGTCTTCAAAGAGCTTGAGATATTCTTCTTTCTCAGCTTCTGAAGCCTTGCGCCAATAACGGCCCAGAACCCATTTTCCGATCGCGCGAACATCAAAGCCTTCATTCAAAAGGGTGCGAAACTCTTCATTTCGCTGACCTTCTTCCTGCGTGCGGAAGGAGGCCATGGCTTTATCAGCCATGGTCTGAATGAAAGTTTCTGCTTCTTTCCCAAAGCCACTAGCAAAGGCTGTGCTAGACGCGAAAGCAATTGCTAGAGAAAGAGCCGCGCCTGTGAAAAAACGTCTGGTCATCATGATGAGGCTTATCCTTATCGTGCTTCTGTCAGTTCTTCGTCACCCGGTGAAGGGGCATCAAAATCATATGACAGTTCCGGTGAGTTCTGCACTTTCGGGCCATCATTGTTCTGGATCGCCGCTTCACGACGTTGGCGGTAGAGGCTTCTGAAGGAGGCGTAGGGGTCAAGCGAGTTGTTGCGGATGTCTTCGATCGCATCATAGTAATACGCACGTGTATCAACCGCTGTCAAAACGCCGCGACCAATTGTGATGCCGTCACGATCTGTATTGCGTGCCCACATGTTCAGCGGGTCGGCAAAGTAATCGACAACGCGACCAACTGCGTCACGCGGGTTGCTTGGACCAAAGATCGGCAGAACGATGTACGGACCTTCGCCGACACCCCAGACGCCGAGTGTCTGACCAAAATCTTCGTCATGTTTTTTGTAGCCCATGCCGCTTGCCGGATCGCCAAAGCCCAACACACCTACCGTGCTGTTGATGGCAAAACGTGCAGCAGTTGTACCGGCGCGCGCACCCTCGCCCTGCAAGACGTCGTTCAAAAGAACAACCGGGGCGCTCAGGTTAGCCAGCATATTGTGAATGCCGTCCTGGACGGGCGGCGGCAACAGACCACGATATAGGGTTGCTGCAGGACGCAGGAACCACACATCCAACACAGTGTTGAAACCGAAGACAACGCGGTTCAGACCCTCAATCGGATCATTTACGTCGTCTGCGTTTTGTTGCTGGCTAGCACAGCCTGCGAGAATCACGCCAATAGCGGCGATTCCGGTAATATTTTTTAGCCATCTTTTTGTTTTTACGGGCTTTGTCATCATACACCGTTTTGTTAAAAAATCATTCCCAATTTAGTTGTATTTCAATGATATAGAGATCAGTTCACTGAATTACAATACGCACTTGCATTGCTAGTAAGACAAAATACTCTCACCCCCATGTATGCAAATGTAGATATTGAACTACCATAGCGGAACACAAAAGACTAGTCCTTCGACAAGTAGTAGGAGTATCAATTTCTGATAGGTGTTACATATATGCAACAAGTTCAAAAATTCCTGTTGCAATCACATAAAGATATCTTTATATCTTAAATCGATTTTATCCGATGGGGTGAGTATGGACGCTATTTTATCAGCTTTGAAAGCAATTGGTGAGCCGACGCGCATGCGCGTGATGGCCCTGTGCGCCCAAGGTGACCTGACCGTTTCTGAATTGGTGCATATTTTAGGGCAAAGCCAGCCGCGGGTTTCTCGCCATCTCAAGTTATTGTGTGAAGCCGGATTGCTTCAGCGGTTGCGTGAAGGTAGCTGGGTTTTTCACCGTTTGTCGGCAGAACCCCACAATGCGAGCATGGTTGAAAAACTCGTCAATGTTATCCCTTACGATGATGAAGTGATTGTGCGTGACCTGCAACGTTTGGATGAAGTGAAGCAGGAACGTGCGGCAAAAGCCGCCGCCTTTTTTAATACCAACGCTAAAAGCTGGGGTGAAATTCGGGCTCTGCACGTCGATGATCAGGAAGTGGAGGCCGCCCTTCGTGATCTGGTCACCTTGACGGGGACGGAAGAACTGCTGGATATTGGCACTGGAACAGGCCGTCTGCTGGAGCTGTTTTCGCCATACATAAAGCAGGGCTGGGGCGTCGATCTGTCGTCTGAGATGTTGGCGATTGCGCGGGCGAAAATCGAAGAAGGCGAGCTGGGTAACTGTGCGGTGCGTCAGGGCGATATGTATCAAGTGCCCTTTAGTGCTGACAGTTTTGATCTGGTCACCATCCATCAGGTTTTGCACTATACAGACGAGCCTGCAACCGCGATTGGGGAAGCCGCCCGCGTTTTGCGCAAAAACGGTAAATTGGCCATCGTTGATTTTGCCCCCCATGAAGAAGAAACATTACGCACCCAGTACCAGCATCATCGACTGGGGTTTAGCGACGAAGAAATTTCAAGAATTTGCCGTGATTGTGGATTGAACGTCACCCACGTAAAACATCTGCCCGGCACGCCTTTAACAGTGACCCTTTGGATCGCCGAGAAATAAACTGGAGTATATGAAGTGACCCTTCTAGATGAACAAAAAGCCGTGCTAAGTGGTATCCCCGTCGCGGCCCCCCTGCCGAGAGACGTGAGCGTTTCTTTTGAATTTTTCCCGCCGAAGACGGAGAAAATGGAAGAAACCCTGTGGGCATCCCTGAAGCGACTGGAGCCGCTGGGTCCAAAATTTGTGTCTGTGACCTACGGGGCGGGCGGGACCACGCGTGAACGGACCCACAACACGGTGGTCGGGA
This sequence comes from Terasakiella pusilla DSM 6293, assembly GCF_000688235.1. Lineage (GTDB taxonomy): Bacteria > Pseudomonadota > Alphaproteobacteria > Rhodospirillales > Terasakiellaceae > Terasakiella > Terasakiella pusilla. The sequence continues at coordinate 6,841 of NZ_JHYO01000011.1, forward strand.
TCCAAAAAGACACCAGCATGGTTGCGGCAGCGCATTTGACCTGTGTGGGTTCCAGCAAGGCCGAGATTGACGAAATTGCCGATCGCTATTGGGAAGAAGGTATCCGCCATATCGTCGCGTTGCGCGGTGATCCGGAAGAAGGCGCAAATGGGTACACACCACACCCTGATGGTTATGCCTACGCGGTTGATCTGGTGGAAGGCCTTAAAAAACGCCATGATTTTGAAATCAGCGTGGCGGGCTATCCCGAAACACACCCGGATGCGCCGTCTGCCCAGTTTGATATCGATTATCTAAAAAAGAAAGTCGATGCTGGGGCAAACCGTGTCATCACACAATATTTCTTTGAAGCGGAAACTTTCCTGCGCTATCGCGATAAAGCGGTTGCGGCTGGCGTAAATGTGCCGATCGTGCCGGGGATTTTGCCAGTGACAAACTTTAAACAAGTGCTGAAGTTTTCTGCGGCTTGTAACACAAAAGTCCCGGCATGGATGGCGGACCTGTTTGAAGGTCTGGATGACGAGCCGGAAACCCGCAAGCTGGTTGCGGCAACCGTTGCGTCCGAGCTGTGTCGCGTGTTGCATGCCAACGGCGTCAACGATTTCCATTTCTATACATTGAATCGTGCAGATTTGACCTATGCTTTCTGCCATATTCTTGGTGTTCGCCCGAAAGGAGCCCAATCATGAGTACCCGTGAAGACCGTCTGGCTTATTTAGAAGCCGAGTCCAAAAAACGTATCATCGTCCTTGATGGCGCGATGGGCACCATGATTCAGCGCTACAAGCTGGAAGAGGAAGATTACCGCGGGGAGCGTTTCGCCGATTGGAAACAAGACGTTAAAGGCAATAATGATTTGCTGTCGATTACCAAGCCGGACGTGATCAAGGAAATCCACCGCGAATATCTGGAAGCAGGGGCGGATATCTTGGGCACAAACACCTTTTCCTCCACCACCATCGCGCAAGCTGATTATGCCATGGAAGATCTGGCTTATGAAATGAACGTGGAAAGCGCGCGTATCGCCCGTGAGGTCGCGGATGAAATGACCGCCAAGACACCGGATCGTCCGCGACTGGTGGCTGGTGCCATGGGACCGACCAACCGAACTTGTTCTATCAGTCCGGATGTGAATGATCCCGGCTATCGTAACGTCAGCTTTGATGAGTTGCGCATTGCCTATAAATCAGCGGCGCAAGGTTTGTTGGAAGGCGGATCGGATATTCTGATCGTGGAAACCATCTTTGATACCTTAAACGCGAAAGCCGCCCTGTTTGCGATTGAAGAATTGTTTGACGAGCAAGGTTGGCGCGTGCCGATCATGATTTCAGGGACTTTGACCGATGCATCTGGCCGCACCCTGTCGGGTCAAACGGCAGAGGCGTTCTGGAACTCGATCCGTCACGTGAACCCCTTTTCTGTTGGGTTGAACTGCGCGCTTGGGGCTGACTTGATGCGTCCGCATATCGCGGCCTTGTCGTCCGTTGCTGACGTGCGCGTCTCAACCTATCCCAACGCTGGCTTGCCAAACGAGATGGGGGGGTATGATGAAACACCGGAGGAAATGGGCGAAGCGTTGAAAGAATGGGCACAGAGCGGCCTGATCAATGTGGTTGGTGGCTGTTGTGGAACAACGCCGGCCCACATTAAAGTAATTGCGGACTCGGTGAAGGGGATTACCCCGCGTCAGGTGCCGGAACTGGATGTGAAAATGCGTCTGTCCGGTCTGGAACCCTTCAATGTTGCGTCCTAACGAAAGCCGGAAGTTCGAAAAATGACAACTCAACAAGCTACATTTATCAATATCGGCGAGCGCACAAACGTGGCTGGATCTGCCAAGTTCAAACGCCTGATCGCGGAAGAACAGTATGACGAAGCCCTAAGCGTTGCATTACAGCAGGTGGAAAACGGTGCAAACGTGATCGATATCAACATGGATGATGCCATGCTGGACAGTGAGAAGGCGATGGTTCGTTTTCTCAACCTGATTGCGGCAGAACCGGATATCGCGCGCGTCCCTGTGATGATCGACAGTTCTAAATGGTCCGTAATCGAAGCGGGCTTGCAGTGTGTGCAAGGCAAGGCCATCGTAAACTCGATCTCCTTGAAAGAGGGAAAAGAGCAGTTCGTCGAGCAAGCCAAGAAGATCAAACGCTATGGCGCAGCCGTTGTTGTCATGGCCTTTGATGAAAAAGGCCAAGCTGACACAAAAGAACGTAAGGTCGAAATTTGTAAACGGTCTTATGATGTGCTGGTCAATGAAGTGGGCTTCCCGCCGGAAGATATCATTTTTGACCCGAACATCTTTGCGGTCGCAACGGGTATTGAAGAACATAACAATTATGCAGTCGACTTTATCGAAGCGACCCGCATTATCCGCGAACAATGCCCGCACTGTCATATCTCGGGTGGTTTATCGAACGTGTCGTTCTCCTTCCGGGGGAACAATCCGGTCCGTGAAGCCATGCACTCGGTCTTTCTTTATTACGCCGTTCAGGCGGGGATGGACATGGGGATCGTGAACCCGGCCCAGCTAGAAGTTTACGATGAAATCCCGAAAGAACTGCGTGAACGCGTGGAGGATGTGATCCTGAACCGTCGCGACGATGCCACAGATCGCCTGTTGGAAATTGCGGATGAATATAAAAGCAAAGGCGGGTCCAAAGCGGCAACCATTGATTTGTCCTGGCGTGAAAAACCGGTGGCAGAACGCCTGTCTTTTGCTTTGGTGAAAGGGATTGACCAGTTTATCACCGAAGATACCGAAGAAGCTCGTCAGCAGTTTGATCAACCGATCGAGGTAATCGAGGGACCGTTGATGGATGGCATGAACGTGGTGGGCGATCTGTTTGGTGCGGGTAAAATGTTCTTGCCGCAGGTGGTGAAGTCCGCGCGTGTGATGAAAAAGGCCGTGGCCTATCTGATGCCGTTTATTGAAGAAGGTAAAGAAGCCGGATCGGAAAGCGCAGGCAAAGTCCTGATGGCAACCGTCAAAGGCGACGTGCATGATATCGGTAAAAATATCGTGGGTGTTGTCCTGCAATGTAACAACTTTGAGGTCATCGACCTTGGGGTGATGGTGCCGACACAGGATATTTTGCAAGCGGCGAATGATCATAAGGTCGATATCATTGGCTTGTCCGGTCTGATTACCCCGTCATTGGAAGAAATGGTCAATGTCGCGAAAGAGATGAAGCGCTTGAACATGGATATCCCGTTGCTGGTCGGCGGTGCGACCACCTCCAAAGTCCATACGGCGGTCAAGATTGATCCGAATTATCAGCACCCGACCATCCATGTGCTGGATGCGTCGCGTGCGGTCGGTGTTTGTTCTAATCTGTTGTCGCCCGTAAAACGCGCGCAGTATGAAGCGGACATCGCACAAGAATATAAGAAAGTCCGTGAAGCGCGCGCAAAGAAGCAGAAGACAGGCAATAAAATCAGTATTGAGGAAGCCCGTGCGGCCCGTCAGCCGATTGACTGGCAGACCTTTAAGGTCGTGAAGCCTGCTTTCCTCGGAACCAAAACGTTTGACGATTATCCGTTGGAAGAATTGGTGGATCGCATCGACTGGACGCCGTTTTTCCGCACATGGGAATTGGCAGGGAACTACCCGAAAATCCTACAAGACGAGGTGGTGGGCGAAACTGCGCGCAACCTGTTTGATGATGCCCAAGCGATGTTGAAGCAGATCATTGCGGAAAAATGGCTGACGGCAAAAGCGGTGATCGGCTTCTGGCCGGCAAACGCAACCGAAGATGACAGCATCCGCCTGTTTAAAGATGAAGATCGCCGCGAAGATCTGGCGGCCTTCCATATGGTGCGTCAACAGATCCCGAAAGCCGAAGGCCGTTATGATAACTGTCTAGCTGACTATATCGCCCCAAGCGGGGAAGATTATATGGGCGGCTTTGCAGTCACCGCTGGTCACGGCATTGATGTGAAGCTGGCCGAGTTTGAGGCCGAGCATGATGACTATCGCTCAATCCTGTTGAAAGCCTTGGCAGATCGTCTGGCAGAAGCTTTTGCCGAACATATGCACGAACGTGTGCGCAAAGAGTTCTGGGGCTATGCGGCAGATGAAAATCTGGATAACGATGCTTTGATCAAAGAACAGTATCAGGGCATCCGTCCGGCACCGGGCTATCCGGCCTGTCCGGAACATTCAGAGAAAGTTACTCTGTTTGACATTCTGAATGCACCAGCCGAAGCGGGAATCGAACTGACCGAAGGGTTTGCCATGACCCCGACGGCAGCGGTCAGTGGCTTTTACTTTGCCCACCCTGAAGCCAAATATTTTGGTGTGGGTCGTGTGGAAAAAGATCAGGCCGAAGATTATGCCCGTCGCAAAGGCATTAGCCTGAGCGAAGCAGAAACGCTTCTGTCACCTGTTTTGGGGTATGACCCGGAATAAAGCCGATAGACTTGAATGAGCACAGAGCCCCGCTTTAAAACGGGGCTCTTTCTCGTTGGTAAGGGGATTGGTCTATTTGGCTTTACAGCCACAGACAGAGTTGGTGCCCGTTACTTCGTTGGTCCAGTTGCCGTTCCAGCTCAGGTCATAGCTGGAACACGTGCTTTCGCAGATGTCTTTGGCCTTGGAGTTGTTCATGATGACCTTGGACGTCTGGATATCCACCGCATTGCCTTGACCTGTTTGAATATCAAAGAAGATATGGCTCAGGTTGCCGGATGTAATGTTGTTGGGGTTCGCGGTTTTTGTCCCGGCATAATTGTGACAGCCAAAACAGTTGGAAATGAAGCCCGCGTTCAGGTCAACGTTCTGGAAGGTCGTTTCTGCAATCGGGTTCGCCAAACGTAGGGAACCGCGTTGATTGCCAATGTCTGAGTCTTGGTCGATATGGCTGACCCACAAGGCGCCTAAGATGAAGTAGTTTTTCAACAACTGCATTTGTGTGTCGTTGGCGGCCGTAATGTCGGCGCGGTTTTCGTCAGCTTTCAAATCACCATTGGCTGTACCGTCGGGATACTGGCGACAGACTTCGCTTGGTGTACCGGTAATATTGGATGTTTTTTCCGCTTTGTTGAAGTTGCACGCTGGATCTTTAGACGTAAAGGCGCCCGGTAGTTTGGAGGCACATTGCTGGCTGGTGAAGGACCAGGCGCGGTTGCTGGTTTCCCCGCAGTTTGGCGCATTGTCGTTATGTTCAAAGGATGCCCAGACAAATTCCGGATGGTCATCTGTTGCAATTGCCAGATGCATGCCGATTAGCCCGAGTGTTTTACCTGCGAGTTCACCGGCTTCGATTTTTTTGGTCAGAAAAGTGCCTGCGCTGATTTCGTCTGTGCTCAGGATTTTCCAGCCGAATTTCAATTCGGTTGTGCCGGTGGGAAAGTTGGTGATGCCTTTTTTCGCCTGTTCCACAGCGCTGCCGGACAGGTCACACATGGCCCGGTTGAAGCGCATATCATAAAAGGCAGCATTGCCATGTTGATCAAAAATGACGTCCCCGCCGCCTGCTTGATGGGTTGTGAATTGTGTCTTATCCAGCCCTGTGCGCAAAGAGTGGTGATCGACTACATCATCACAGGAATTGGCTGGACTGCCGTCGGCGTTAAATTCAATCAGCGGGAAATTGGCATTGACCTGAAACTGACGCGTGTCGCTGCCCGGTGTGACGGGCGACATCAGGTAGAAGTAGGCTTGCCAGGAAAACTGGTAAAAGTCGCAGAAGTTGGATGTACCATCACTGCCGCTTTTCTTGACTTCCGTCGGCATGGAAGGGGATGTGATCCAGTTTTGATCGACCGTACAGTCAGACGGCGTTGCCGCCAAAGCCGTAGATGAATGTGTCATGAAGCCGATGCAGGCGCAAAAAACGCCCGTCAGCAAGAGTTTGTTAAGTGTCTTCATATAAGTCTCCTCCATTCTTTAGTTACCTAAAGATGTTTTATATTCATATGTTACACTTTATATGGAATAGGCTAAAATTCAATTTATATTTACAATCTTAAGTAATATGTAATTAATAAGTGTATAAATGGCTGTGCTATTCGATTTTACGACCCATCAGTGGCAAAGGGGCAGTGGCAGAGGAGGGATTTAAAGGTAAACGGTTGCGATGACCTGATTGCCTTTGCCGACATAGCTCAGCTTGTCAAAGGACATGGATTTGGCGACGGCAATGCCGCGCCCATGGGGGGCAAACAGGCGGCAGGGGTCGATTTCCATGAAATTCTCGCAGTCGAAGCCTTTGCCTTGATCGGTAATCGTCAGGTCAATCGCCTTGGCGCTCCGCACCAGTTCGACTTTGACAGACCTGTCCTTAAATTCGGGCAGGTTGAGGCGATGTTCGATTTCGCTTTTCCATTTATCTTCCATGATGAGCTGACTTTTCCCATCATAAGAGATCTCGAGATTTCCGTGTTCAATCGCGTTGGTCAACAGTTCATGGATACCTACGGTGACACGGTCGGGGTCAGGATAGGCTGAAGAGAGAAGACCGGTCAGGATGCTTATTTCCGAGAGAGTTCGGATGCGGAAACTTGCCTGTTCGACAAACCGCAGGCCGGATTTTAAGGATTGCTTTTCTTCCTCTATTTCCTTGAAGCGGGTTTTATATTCCATGGCGGATTGAATAACCGCTTCCAGCAGTTTTTGTTCTGTCGTTTTTTCCAGAAAATAATATGCGCCTTCTTTCAGGGCTTCAGTAATTGTATTTGGATCGGTGCTGCAGGTTTGCAGAATAACGGGGAGGTGCCTGCTTTTCTCCGTCGATTTGATGACCTTCAGACAGTCAAGACCCGACATACCACCGGGCATTTTCATGTCCAGCAAGACCACGTCATATTCTTGATGATTATCCTTTAGGGCGTTTAGAACATCTTCGGCACTTTCGCGCATATCGACGCGATAACGTGGCCCGCGCAGTTGATGAAACAACAGGTCGCGCGCATCAGGATAGTCATCAGCGATCAACAGTCGAATAGCTGGGGTGATCATTCTAAAGTGTCCCGTCCTGTATCAGTAAAGGGGAATTAAAGGAGGAAAACAAGGGAGCAAAGGAATTATCCACAGCGTTCATGTTCTAGTCCGGGGAAAGAGGTGCCGGAAAATGTACAGCGATTGGCCCCTGTCCGTCCGCCGATGGCGCGGCAAAAATCCAGTTGGTCGGCGCGACGCAATTGAAAGCCGGAGACTTTGTTCTCTTCATCAAAGCCCATATTCAGGTACCAGAGGTTGGGATCATTTTCTAACGTGAGCAAAGTTGCACGATGGCTACCAACCTGCCCCTGTCCGCGACTATAACAACCATATGCTTTGACGGGCAGCATCATTAAATATTCAGCGGCTTCTTCGCGGTCCATGCTGGGGGCGATCAGTTCTTCCTGACTATCGATCAACTGGTCCGGTGCGTTAGAAAACAGCAAGCGTGCCTGGTCGCGCACGACAACCTGATCTTTCATCAACTCCACGATTTGTGCAAGGTTTTGATCCTTGGTGTTTTTCAGCAAAGTCGCGATTTTACTTAAGGTCCGGTTCATGGCTTTTTCTGTCGCATTGCTGGGGCGGACGGCCTGCGCAGGCGGCAGAGTAAAGCCCGCTTCAGTCAACAGAACGGCAAGGTCCTCGCCACTGCACTGGGCTCTGTAATCAATCTCGTCAGCGAACAGTGCATGGGGTTGCATCATGCGCCAGAGGACAATGGCACCGTCTTTACGCGACAGACCCAAACGTTCGCTCAATGCGCCCTGAATGGCTTTACAGGTGGGGTGTAGGGCCTCTGCGGGGACGCGCCAGAATCCGTTTTCCAGATCGCCAAGTGCAAGGCGCGCGCTTTGATCCCCGATCTTGTGGGTCAATAAGGCGCTATAGCTTGGCGGTTCATTGTGGTGAAGCGGCAGGACAGAATTTTGACCGCTGACGCTGAGGATGCTTTGGATGACGGTTTCGCCCGTTTTACCCTTGAGGTCGAGCGAGGTGCCAAAGTTTTCCAGATAGGAAATGTTGAAGGTTGCAACATCCTTTAGGCTCGCTTCTTCCACAAGGGCAATACGTTGGGAAAAGTCGTCCGCGCGCTTTGACAGCTCCCCAAGGCGGGTTGCGGAATAGAGCGCATGTTTTTGGCTGTAGGCTTGAACGATGGCCTCTGCATCTTTTGTCAGTCCGTCCAGCGTATCTTTGAGCAGGATCATTTCCAGACTGAGGGTAAAGGGGGCGCGTCGTTCGACAAAGAGGGGGGTTAGTGTGCCTTTTGCCTGGTAGCTGGTGGCCCAGCTTTTCTCTTTGCGATCAAAGATGAACAGCGGAACGGGCGGGAATTTCAGGTCATCGCCATTTTTGACATGAGCCATGAAGATGACACTGACGGTGTCATCCGAAACGATGTCGCCAAGCAAAGGAGTGATATCTTGGCTCGCAGTTTCAAAGTGGCTGGAAAGCTGAATGTAATCGGCATCCCGGGATAAAGGGGAGGCATCGATGTTTTGGGTGCTGATGCGTTTTTCAAGTTTGGGCAGGGCCGTTTTGGCATTGAATTCTATTTTAACCGGCGCCTGAACCTTAGGGGGTTCGGGCTCTTTTTTACACGCGGTGAGGCCGAGCGCGACTGTGCCTAACATCAATGCTGTTATAATCAGGTTTCTGCGCATCATTTTTAACCTCTTTATCCCTAATCTGATTTTGTATGTTACTTTTGTTCTTGTTGACCAGAACGATGGCACAGCCTATCACGACTTAAGGTCAGTGTTGAGTGAAGAGTTTGAAATAATGACACATATTCATGTCTATCGTGACAAAGTACGTCCGGAATGGATCGATTACAACGGGCATATGAACGTTGCGTTTTATGTCCTCGCCTTCGACTATGCCACCGAAGGCGTGTTGGACAAGATCGGTATGGGGGAACGCTATTGCACAGAGGAAGGGAAATCGGTTTTTGTGGTCGAATCGCATATTACCTATCAGAGCGAAGTTCTGGAAAATGAACCGTTGGAAATTCGCTCTTACATACTTGGGTATGATTTGAAGCGCATTCACCTCTATCACGAAATGTTTTCGGCAGAAAGCGGGCAAAAATCAGCGACAATTGAAATTATGGCATTGCATGTTGATATGAAATCGCGCAAAACCACAGAAATTAATGAAGTCTTGCTAAAAACTCTGCACAAGTTGACTGTTACTTCTTTGGAAGAGGGGCGACCATCGGGGGCAGGGCGAAAAATCAAAATTCTTGGGAAGAGCGCATAAAAAGCAAAAGAAATGTTTTTTTTCTTTGGTCTTGCGCTACAGATGATTATTCTAAAGTATAATTTCTTTTGAATGATTGAATAAACGGAGATTAGGGGCGTTGGAATATACCGAAAACATAGATCAGGCATTGGACTATGCCCGTGAGGCCATCAAAAAGATGGGTGAAATCGGAATCCCTGCAAACCCGAACAATTTTACGATCTGGTTTCATTATTTCTCCGGCACCTATCCTGACCTCAAGCGGACACTGGATATCCTGATTGCCAATCAGCAGGAATTTACGGAGACCCGTAACTCTGAGATTTTTCAGAAGTTCTTCACGCTGGATCAGGAAAGCGCGACCTTGCATGACGCGACGACCCGCGTGGAAGGCGAGCTGGGGCGATTGATCAATGCCATGGATAAGGCGGATGGCTGCTTTGCCCGTCTGGATGAATCGTTGGGCAGCGCGCAGCGAAAACTCGCGGATGCCGAAGATAAAGAACAGGTGCTGGAAATTACCAACACACTGCGTCAGGAACTGGGTGAGGTGATGTCTGAAAACAGCGTGTTGGAAGACAAGCTCAAGCAATCGGCGGAAGAAATACTGGCCCTGAAAGAAGATTTGGAACGGATGCGCCGCGAAGCCATGACAGATGGGCTGACCGGGATTGCCAACCGCAAACTGTTTGATCTTGAACTGCGCAAATCTTCCATGAATGCCATGGCGAACGGGGAAGATTTGGCTTTGTTGATGCTGGATGTGGACCATTTTGGCCGTTTTAACGGTCACTTTGGGCATCAGGTCGGTGATCAGGTCTTGAAGTTGGTTGCCGTTACCATTAGTGAATGTATCAAAGGCCAGGACACAGCGGCCCGGTTTGGTGGCGATGAGTTTGCCATCATTCTGCCGCGCACCAACCTTGAAAACGCCATGCGTCTGGCAGAGCACATCTGTAAACGTGTCAGCTCCAAAAACATTGTCAATCGCACCACGGGGGAACGATTAGGCAAAGTCACCATGTCCGGTGGGGCCGCGTTGTTTGAGTATGGCGAGCCGGTCAGTCAGTTGCTGGTCCGCGCTAACCAGTCTTTGGATACGGCAGTTGATCAGGGACGCAATCAGGTCCTGTCGCAGGAAGACCTTGAAAAAGTTCGTGCTTAAGCCTGATCTTGTCTAATTTTTAACCCTTGTCGTGTCATACTCTGTCGTTCAGACGGTATGAATGAAGGACATTTGACGTGCCAGAGGGGCGGAGCAGACCTAGCCCATATTTGATGTTGCTGAACAAGCTGGTGAAAAACGATCAGCTTGTCATCACGTTATTGGCTGTCCTGATTGGTGCGGGCGTCGGCTATCTTGCTATTTTATTTCTGGAACTGATCGATTTGATCCAGACCTATATGCTGGGCATCAGTGGCGCGTGGCTTGTGGACTATATCACGCATATGCCAGCGTGGCGGGTGATCCTTATACCTGCTGTGGGCGGGTTGTTGGTTGGATTGTTGCTCCATCACCTCATGCCCGGTGGCAAGCCCAAGGGGCCTGCGGATGTAATCGCGGCCTGTGAGGTCCATGGCGGTCATATTTCCATGCGCGAAGGGGTGTTGGCGACCTTGGCAAGCGCCTTGTCCTTGGGCGCAGGGGCTTCGGTCGGACGCGAAGGGCCGGTGGTGCATATGGGGGCGGCTTTTGCCTCTTGGTTTTCTGAAAAGTTACAGCTTTCGCGCTCCAATGTACGCATTTTGCTGGGCTGTGGAGTCGCGGCTGCGGTGTCGGCCTCTTTCAACGCGCCGATCGCAGGTGCGTTGTTTGCACAGGAAGTTATCCTTAGTCACTATGCCCTTAAAGCTTTTGCGCCGGTGGTGATTTCCAGTATCGCAGGCACGGTCGTTGCCCATCAAGTGGTCGGCAATGTGAAAGCTTTTGAATTACAGGCCTATCACTTTGCCTCTTACCTTGAATTTCCCGCCTTTGCGGGGGTGGGGGTCCTAAGTGGGCTGGTTGCGATCTCGTTTATCTGGTTGATCTTGCGTCTGCAAAAAGAAACGGAAAAATTACCGATCCCGGTCTGGGGGCGTCCGGCCCTTGGCGGCGTGATCGTTGGGGTGATTGCGCTTTGGTATCCTGAAGTCTTGGGTGTTGGCTATGAGGCCACAGACAGCGCGTTAAATGGACAATATGCCTTGACCATGTTGCTGGGGTTATTTGTCTTTAAATTTTTGGCAACGGTGATCTGTCTCGGATTCGGCTTTGCGGGCGGTGTTTTTAGTCCCTCCCTTGTGATCGGGGCGATGTGGGGCGGGACTTTGGGGGTCATTGCAACGCAGATTTACCCTGACCTGTCCTCCGGTCCGGCGGCGTATTCGCTGATTGGCATGGCGTCTATGGCTGCGGCTGTTTTGGGGGCACCGATTTCGACCACGCTTATTATCTTTGAGTTGACGGGTGATTATACGCTGACCATCGCGGTGATGTGCGGCTGCGTCATGGCAACGCTGGTGAATGACCAATTGGGGCGACAGTCGTTCTTTTACGAACAGTTAAAAGGGCGGGGCATTGATCTCATCGACAACTTTAGCAGCGTCATTCTGCGTCAGATCAAGGTCAACGACATCTTGGTGCGCGAAGGTGTTTATGTCAGTGTCGATACCAAGTTGCATGTGTTGCGTAACGAACTGCTGCATGCACCGGACGGGGTGGTCTTTGTGGTTGCTCATGATCGCAGCCTCTATGGGGCGGTGAGTTGGGACAATATGCCGGAAGATATTTTTGATCGGAATCTGGATATGCTGGTGATTGCTGCTGATGTGGCGGATCGCCGTCCACCGGTACTCAAGACCGTTGATAATCTGGAAATTACTCAGGCGATCTTTAAAGAATCGTGTTACGAGCAAATAGCGGTTGTCAGTACCAACGCGGATCGCGCCTATCTGGGCTGTGTGGAAGAACGTGAAGTCATGGCGGCCTACAATCATGCCCTGATGCGAAAAAGACGACAGGAACAAGGCAGCGAATAAAATTTTCGTTCCCCCTTTGTTTCTTTTTAAGGCGATGTTATAAGACAGCTATGAACGATCCATTTGATTTCAGCGATGACGCGTATGATTCTGCCCCCACAACACCTGTGGCGCAGGGTCCGGCCCCTTATGTGACAGAACTTAACCCTGAACAGCGCATGGCTGTTGAGGTAACGGACGGCCCTGTGCTGGTGCTGGCTGGGGCAGGTACGGGGAAAACCCGCGTGCTGACAACCCGTTTGGCCCATATCATGGATCAGGGGCTGGCTTATCCCGGTGAGATCATGGCAGTGACCTTTACCAATAAGGCCGCGATGGAGATGAAGGAACGGGTCGCCGGTATTTTGGGGCGTCCTGTTGAAGGCTGGTGGCTGGGCACGTTCCACGCGCTGGCGGCACGCATGGTGCGCGCCCATGCGGAAGTGGTGGGCCTGCAATCCAATTTCACCATCATTGATACGGATGACCAGTTGCGCCTGCTGAAGCAGATCATGGAAGCGGAGTTTATCGACGAAAAGAAAAACCCGGCCCGTAATCTGATGGGGGTGATCCAACGCTGGAAAGACCGGGGTGTGACGCCGGATAAAGTGTCCCCCAGCGAAGGCACGGCTTATGCCGATGGCGCGGCAAGCCGGATCTATAAAATTTACCAGGAACGTTTGCGTCTGAACAATGCGTGTGATTTTGGCGATCTGTTGCTGCATGTGTTGACGATTTTCTCTCAGGAACCGCAAATTCTGGAACAATATCAGCGCCGCTTCCGTTACATCTTGGTGGATGAGTATCAAGATACCAACGTGTCACAATATCTGTGGCTGCGACTATTGGCGAAACAGCACAAAAATATCTGTTGTGTGGGCGATGATGATCAGTCGATCTATTCGTGGCGGGGGGCGGAAGTCGCGAATATCCTGAAGTTTGAAAAAGACTTCCCCGGGGCAAAAGTGATCCGTCTGGAGCGCAATTACCGCTCGACCGAACATATTCTGGGCGCGGCCTCCGGTCTGATCTCTTACAACGAAGACCGATTGGGCAAGACCCTTCAGCCGCAAAAGAAAGAAGAAGCCATCAAGGTGCGGGTAGAAAGTTTGTGGGATGGAGAGTCCGAGGCCCGTTTTGTGGGGGACGAGATCGAAACCCTGCAACGCCAAGGTCAAAGCCTTGATGAGATTGCGATCTTGGTGCGCGCAGGTTTCCAGACCCGTGAGTTTGAAGAGCGCATGATCACCCTTGGCATTCCCTATAAGGTCGTTGGCGGTTTGCGTTTTTATGAACGTGAAGAAGTGCGCGATGCCATTGCCTACCTGCGGGTGGTGAACCAGCCAAGCGATAGTCTGGCGCTGGAACGTGTGATCAACAAACCACGTCGCGGCTTTGGCCCGAAGGTGATGAGTACCCTGTTTGAATATTCCCGATCAAGTGAGGTGCCGCTGTACGAGGTGATCCGCGTGTTGATTGATACCGATGAGATCGCGCCGAAAGCGCGCGGCGCTTTGCGTCAGTTAATCGAATATTTCGAACTTTGGCGGTCCTTGAAAGAAGGGCTGGAGGTGGATGATCTGGTCGGGCAGATATTGGACGAGTCGGGCTATATGGACTGGCGCGTCGAGGAAGCCAAAAAGGGCAAGGACATGAAAGCCCAAGGCCGGGTGGATAACTTGAAAGAACTTGTGTCCGGTCTCAAAGAGTTTGAAAGCCTGGAAGAGTTTTTGGAACACGTCTCCCTTGTGATGGATGTGAAGGATCGAGAAAACGATCCGAAAGTTACCATCATGACCCTGCATGCGGCCAAAGGTCTTGAATTTGATAACGTTTTCTTGCCCGGTTGGGAGGAAGGGACGTTCCCGAACCAGCGGGCGTTGGACGAGTCGGGCAATAGTGCACTGGAAGAAGAACGCCGTCTGGGCTATGTGGGCATTACACGGGCGCGTAAACGCTCAATTATTTCTTATGCCATGCGTCGTCGGGTGTTTGGTCAGTATAATGACATGCTGCCGTCGCGTTTTGTCGATGAGTTACCGGATATCCATATCCAAAAGGGTGGGGAAACCGGCACCAGTCAAGGCGATTATGGGGGCGGCAACTTTGCCTACAGCGGATTTAATGATCGCGGCGGGCAACGTTTTACCTATCGCGGCAAGCGTGAGACACGGGCTGAAAAACTGGTCACCATTGATGCCTATGACGTCAAGGTATCAGACCCTGCTGACGGGGGCTTCCGTAAAGGGGACCATGTGCAACACGCCAAGTTTGGTAAAGGCGTTGTGCTGAATGTGGATGGGAATAAATTGGATATTGCTTTTGCCACGGGGGGGCGCAAAAAAGTAATGGATAATTTTGTCGATAAAATCTAGGCAGTGCGCAAAATATCAAAAGGTTTATGCGTCGTGGGCTGGAAGCAATGGGGGTCGGGCTCATGATGGTCAGCAGAGGCCGGAAGGTGGATGTTGAGCAGCGGCAGGACCGTTAGAATGTGTTCCAAAAACAGGTCCATATCAGCGAGGTCCGAGTCGGGGAGACTGTCGAATTTCGGGGTTGCTTTGTTGAGCATGAGAATGCTTTGAGTGTTGAGCACATGAAAGATCAATTGGCTTTCAAGGTATTTTACGTGGGATTTTGTTAGGTTTTTGTCCTTACTGGTAATGATGCATACTCTATCCCATGTATTGTCGAGCGTTTGATTGTGTTTTGCCAGTCGGTTTGCCACATGGTCACTTTCCCCGACGTAAATAGCGGTCTTTTGTGCATATTCTTGTAAGTGCCCAAATAAAAAATAGAGGCCTGTTCGATGAAAATCCTGTTTGGCGAGGATGGTGGGCAGTTGACTGCGAGGAGTGACAAATATTTGTCCTGTCCAGTTCATGATCTCGATGGATAAACTCCCATGAGGGCAGCCGTCTAAAAGAAACATTTTTATGGTTTTACTTCGCCTCATTTTACAACCCTGTGCAGCTCTTGTTTACCTTTAGCTGTTAAAAGAATTAACTGTGCCATTTATTAATCATAAACGTTAAAATACTCTTACTGGTTGTTGTTTTTAGGGGGTGCGTATAACTTGTGAATGAGTGTTGTGGTCATTTCCTTATGGTGTTTTTATGGGAGAATGGGTACTTTCCTTGATCAATATCTTTGTTCATATTGTTTTTTTAGTTGTCAGGTGGAAGAAAAATGAGCGCGTTTAAATCCGCTATTTCAAAAGTTGTTTTGGGGTCTATCCTTTTATCCCCCGCTGTTGCACAGGCAGACGGCTGGGACGGCTGGGACGGCTGGACGGTCAATCTGGCAACTGAAAACGATATGTTTGGGTCAGAGAACGACCGTCATTACACCCATGGCACCCGTTTATCCTTTGCCCCGCCGGAAGGGGAAGTTGCGGATTGGATGCGCGATGCGGCGACCTATTTTCCGCTTTTTTCCGATCAAGGGAAGTTACGCGCAAGTTATGCCTTGGGCCAGAACCTCTATACCCCGTCGGATATCTCCATCACCGACCCGAATGAAATGGATCGTCCCTATGCGGGTTGGCTTTACGGCAGCTTTGGTCTTGTGTCCGATCTTGGGGATCGCATCGATACGTTGGAGTTGACGGTGGGGGTTGTCGGCCCCGCCTCCTTGGGGGAGCAAACCCAGAAGTATGTTCATAAGCTTGTAGATAGCCCGGACCCGAAAGGTTGGGATCATCAGCTTAAAAACGAACCCGGCATCGTTTTGACGTATGAGCGTAAGATCAGGCGTTTTTTGACGTTGGATACCGGCTTGCATGGTCTTGAAATTGATGCCACCCCCCATGCTGGTTTGTCGTTGGGGAATATTTTTACCCATGCCGAAGTCGGTACCATGTTTCGCATGGGCTGGGATTTAGATAAGGATCGTGGCGGTCCCCCGCGTATTCGCCCAAGCTTGCCGGGCAGTGATTATTATTCCAAGTCGGACGGATTTGGATGGTATCTATTTGCAGGTGTGGCCGGTCGGGCAGTTGGCAGGAACATTTTTTTGGACGGCAATAGCTTTACCAGCAGCTATGATGCTGATAAAAAGCATTTCGTTGCGGATGCTCAAGTCGGCATTGCGCTGCGGTACGATGATTTTCGTCTAGCTTATACCCAAATCATCCGCACCAAAGAATTTAAAGACCAACAAAAGCCTGATCGATACGGGGCAATTACGCTTTCCTATCAGTTCTAGGCTGAGAAGAGGGACCATGTCCGATAGATTATGGCGCATTGATTTGTCTGTTACGCCGGAACTTGCAGACGCTTACGAATATGCATTGGAAGATTTTTGCGTCGCGGTGACACAGTATCTGGACGATGACGAACTCGCTCAACGCCTGGAAGCCTACGCTGAAGTGCAGCCGGATGAAGAAGCCTTGCGCGCCTCTGTGCTTGCTGTCTCCGAACGTATGGGGGCAAGCGCCCCTGAGGTGACGATTACCGAAGTGCAAAACAAAGACTGGCTGGCAGAATATGCCCGCAAGTATCCGCCGCTGCAAATCGGTCGATACTTTATCTATGGTTCACACTTTCAAGGTCGTTTGCCCGCAGGTAAAATTGCTTTGAAGGTCGAAGCAGCAACCGCTTTTGGCACGGGCGAACATGCCTCCACCAATGGCTGTTTGCAGGCGCTGGATAAACTCTCCAAAAAATACCGCTTTAACCGTCCACTCGATATGGGCTGCGGGTCTGCGATCCTTGCCATGGCGATTGCAAAAACCTGGGGGGCCTCCGTGGTTGCCAGTGACATTGATGCACAATCGGTGGACGTCGCGCGCTTTAATGCGGAAGTCAACGGGATCGGCAGCTATATCCTGCCTGTGTGTGGTGATGGCTATCGCACCCCTTCTGTAACGCGCAATGGGCCATATGATCTGATTATGGCGAATATTCTCGCCCGTCCTTTGTCGTCTATGGCAAAAGATCTGGCGAAACATCTGCAACCCGGTGGGTTTGCCATCCTTGCCGGTTTCCTTGAGCGCGATGCCAATTGGGTCTTTGCGGCGCACCGCTGCCATGGATTGGTCCTTGTGGATCGTATCAAGGTCAATGGCTGGCAGACCTTGGTTCTACGTAAAAAATAAAGATAAAAAAACGGCGTCACTTTCAGGGAAAGGACGCCGTTTTTGTTTTTAGTGTCCGTCTTAGTTTACGTCACGGATGCTGTTAAGGAAGTCTTCGACTTCTTTGTTGAGTTTGTCTGTCGGTTCTTTCAAATCTTCCGCCGCCCAAGTGACTTGAATGGCTGTGCTATGAGATTGTGCTGCGTTTCGCGTCATGTTGACGATCCGGTCTGCCACGGCTTGGGCATCGCGGCTTACATTCTGTACGTTTGACGCGATTTCAGAGGTTGTGGCGTTCTGTTCCTCCACGCTGGAGGCAATGGAGGCTGAGATTTCGTCGATTTGATGAATGGTTGCGCTGATGTCGGCGATGGCTTCGACCGCCTCCCCTGTCGCCCCTTGGATTTTGGAGATTTGGCGCGCGATTTCATCGGTGGCGCTGGCGGTCTGATTGGCAAGGTTCTTCACCTCGCTGGCCACAACGGCAAACCCTTTACCGGCATCGCCTGCGCGCGCGGCCTCAATGGTGGCGTTGAGGGCAAGCAGGTTTGTCTGTTCCGCAATGTCTGTGATCAGGTTGACCACTTCCCCAATGCGTTGGGCGGCTTCGGCCAGGCCATTGACCTTGGTATTGGCGGCTTCGGCTTTATGGACGGCTTGGTTGGCGATATCTGTGGACAGGACCACTTGTTCGCCAATTTCACTGATGGCTTTGGACAGTTCATGCGTGGCGGCGGCAACCGCATCTGCATTGGTGGTCGTGCGCTCTGAGGCTTCGGCGACTTCCATAGATTGACTGGTGTCACTGTCTGAGCTGGCGTTTCCATCGGAATTTGTGATGGACAGAATATCTGACGTTTTATCTGCAAGGGTATGAATAACGGAGGAAACGGAGCTTTCCAGATGATCGGCAAGACAGTGCATCTGTTGGCGATTGGCTTCTTCCTGTTCTTTTCGGCTGGCTTCCTGCGAATTGCGCATATTTTCCATCTCGACCAGATTGTCTTTAAAGACAGAGAGTGCGCTTGCCATTTCGCCCACTTCATCGGTGCGACCTTCGGCGGGGATGATCACATCCAATTGACCGCCTGCCAATGTCTGCATGGCGCGGGTGATGTTGCGCACAGGTCGGGAAATGCTGGTGGCGATTATAATGGCGATGACGAAGGTTCCGACCAGAACGGCGATCACGATGGCCGCATTCAGGGAGACCATTTTATCAATCGCTTTCAACGCCATGGCAAAATTGTCATCCGCAGAGGCTTTCCAATTGACGACCTGATTGCCGATCGTGGTGTTGAACTGGGTGAAAAGGTCATCGACCTCAAACATAAAGACAGCCGCCATGGAGGCATCTTCGGCGGCACTTTCCAGGACATCTGCAGCTGCTTTGGTGTAAATGCCTGAAAGTTCGACGATTTTATCGACCGCCTTTTGTTCTTCTTCATCAAAATTATAGGTTTTGGTAAAGGTATTAATCTGCGCCGTCATCGCTTCAAGTTTTTGGGCGATGGTTTGACGTTGCTCGGCTTGGGTGGCTTCCTCACTCAAGCCGGTGCTGGCCCATGCGATCATCCGCAGCATGCTGCCGTTGATGTCACCAAGGCTATGTTGCAGGTCCATGGAAGCGACAACTTTGGCCGTGTTTTGATTAAACAACTCGTCCATTGTCGTGCGAATGGTCTGGATGCCGGAATAGGAAAGCCAGGATAAAAAAATCAGTGAAATCGTGAAAATAACAGGAGAAACGAGTAGTTTCTTTGTAATACTCCAGTTTTTCATGGTGGAAGCCTCATCTGCAGATATACGTATTTTATTTTATTTTGACTCTATCTCCGGTTTAGAATGACTACAAGGCGCACATTGTAAGGAATTGTAATCCGCGCTTAATCTTTTCGAAAAATGTGCTGTTTATTGACATATGCCAGCAGGCGTCCTAGGTTGCGCAGGTTTTTACTTTCATCAGATATATAAAAGATGACACGTCCCCTCAGTCTCGCCCTTGCCCAGCTTAATCCGACCGTTGGCGCCATTGAAAAGAATATGGAGCTTTTGTCGCGGGCTTATCAAAAAGCACAATCTGCTCAGGCCGATTTATTGGTCACGGCAGAATTATTGACCACAGGCTATCCACCGGAAGATCTGGTGTTGAAACCGGCTTTTCAGGAAGCGGTGGAAGACGCGGTTCATAGGTTTGCACAAACCACTAAAGGGTCTGAAACCGGTGTGTTGTTGGGGACGCCCTGGCGGGTCGACGAACGTCTCTATAACGCAGCGGTCCTGATTTTTGACGGGGATGTGCAGGATGTGGTCCTGAAACGCCATCTGCCCAACTATGGTGTGTTTGACGAACTGCGTGTCTTTAGCGCCGGTCGGGAAAATCACTGTGTTTCCTTTAAAGGTCATACTTTAGGGGTCATGATCTGTGAGGATATGTGGTTTGAAGATGTGGCGGCAGACCTCAAGTTTTTAAATGCGGAAATGTTGATCACGCTCAATGGCTCCCCCTTTGAAGCGGATAAACCCTCCACCCGTTATGACCTCGCGCGTGAACGTGTGGCCGAAACCGGTGTGCCGTTGGTGTACGTTAATCAGGTTGGCGGGCAGGATGAACTGGTCTTTGACGGGGCATCCTTCGTGATGAATGAAAAAGGCGAATGCGTCTGCTTGCTACGTCATTGGGTGGAAGATATCGAAGTCGTCACCTTTAAAGATGGTGTGATCACGGGCCCGCAGGAAGAAGATAGCGAGGGGCTGGAGGCGCTTTATCAGGCGATGGTTCTGGGCTTGCGCGATTATGTTAACAAAAACGGATTTCCCGGTGTGGTCTTGGGCCTGTCGGGGGGAATCGACAGCGCTTTGTCGGCAGCGGTGGCTGTGGATGCCTTAGGGGCTGATCGGGTTCATTGTGTGATGATGCCATCGCCCTACACGTCGCAAGAAAGTCTGGATGACGGGGCAGGCTGCGCCGATCTGTTGGGGGTTAAATACGAAAGTGTCTCCATCGAACCGGTGATGCAGGCTTATGACCAGATGCTTTCGCCGCTGTTTACAGGTCGTAAAGCCGATATTACGGAAGAGAATATTCAGTCACGCGCGCGCGGGCTGTTGTTGATGGCGCTGTCCAACAAGTTTGGTCACATGCTGCTGACAACCGGCAATAAGTCTGAAATGTCGGTGGGATACGCCACCATTTATGGGGATATGTGCGGCGGTTATTCTGTCCTCAAAGACGTCTATAAAATGACGGTCTTTGCCTTATGCAAATGGCGCAACGATCATAAGCCAGTGGGCTGCCTTGGGCCGGATGGTCCGGTGATGCCGGAAAATGTGATTTCCAAACCCCCAACGGCAGAGCTGCGCCCGGGGCAAAAAGACGAAGACAGTCTGCCCCCTTACCAAATTCTGGACGATATACTAGAATGTCTGGTCGAGAAAGAATACTCCTTGGATGATGTTGTGGCTTGCGGTCACGACGCAGCGGTGGTACGCCGTATCTGGAGATTGCTTGATCGTGCAGAATATAAACGTCGTCAGGCACCTCCCGGTGTTAAATTAACGTCGCGTGCTTTTGGCCGCGATCGCCGATATCCTCTAACCAATGGTTTTACGAGTCTAATATGACCTTGAAAGTTCGCTTCGCACCTTCACCGACCGGCCATCTTCATGTGGGCAACGCCCGTATGGCCTTGATTAACTATCTCTATGCGCGCAATGCAAACGGGACGTTTTTGCTGCGTGTGGACGATACCGACCAGGAACGCTCCAAGCCGGAATATGAGCAGGGGATCAAAGATGCGCTGACATGGCTGGGTCTTAAGTGGGATGAAGAAGAACATCAGTCCGCCCGTATGGCTCGCTACGAAGAAGTTTTCGAAGACCTTAAAGGGAAGGGCTTTGTCTATGATTGCTACGAGACACCGGAAGAACTGGATTATATGCGCAAACGTCTGCGCTCACGCGGCAAACCGCCGATTTATGACCGTTCTGCCCTTGATTTGTCCGATGCCGATAAAGAAAAACTAAAAGCAGAAGGTCGTCAGGCCCACTGGCGCTTTAAATTGCCGGATGGGGACATTGAATGGTGTGATCTGGTCCAAGGCGACAAAAAATTTGTGGCTGCCAACTTGGCGGACCCTGTGATCCGTCGTGCCGATGGCACGTTCCTGTACATGATGCCGTCTGCGATTGATGATATCGATATGGCTGTAACCCACGTGATGCGCGGGGAAGACCATGTGTCCAACACGGCTGTGCAGATTGCGATGTTTAAAGTGTTGAATGACGGCAAGTTCCCGGAATTTGCGCACTTACCGCTGCTGTCCGGTACGGAAGGGGAGAAACTCTCCAAACGTATTGGCTCGCTGTCTCTGGCGGATTTGCAGGAAGATGGTCTGGAAGCGATGGCAATCAACAGCCTGCTTGCGCACTTGGGAACGTCTGAAAATATCGAAGCCACAAACGATCTGGACGCTTTGGTGAAGTCTTTTGACATCACAAGCTTTGGTCGCGGCACCCCAAAATTCGATTCCAAAGAACTGGACCGTCTGAACGCCAAATTGATCCACGATATGGATTGGGCGACAGCGTCTGCCCGTCTGGATATCGAGGGGGCGGATGAAACGTTCTGGGAAGCGGTACGCCCCAACCTGTCACGCTTGAAAGATGCCCAAGACTGGGCAGCGATCGTGTATGGTAAAGTGACACCGGTGATCGAAGATGCGGACTTTGCAAAAGAAGCAATGGGCCTGTTGCCAGAGGGTGATTGGGATCAGGACACGTGGCAAAACTGGACCAACGCGGTCAAAGAAGCCACAGGCCGTAAAGGCAAGCAACTGTTTATGCCCCTGCGTCAAGCCCTGACTGGTATGGACCACGGGCCGGAACTGAAAGTTCTGTTGCCATTGCTGGGCCGTGAAAAAGTAGAAGCGCGCCTGAGTGGTGACGCTGCCTAATAAAAAGATGCCCCTACCGTAATGGTGGGGGCGTTTTTTACGTTAGGTGCTGCGGAAAGAAAAAACACACATTCGGTATAAGTGAAAAATGACCTTACATATCTACAATACACTCACTCGTAAAAAAGAAGCTTTTAAGCCGATCGACCCGCAACATGTTGGCATGTATGTCTGTGGTCCGACGGTTTATGATTTTGCCCATATTGGCAATGCGCGTCCGGTGATCGTGTTTGATGTGATGTGTCGACTGTTACAAACACTCTATCCGAAAGTCACTTACGTTCGTAACATCACGGACGTGGACGATAAAATTAACGCCAAGGCCAAAGAAACCGGCGAAGATATCCGCACGATTACAGAGCGCACAGCGGCGATGTTTCATGAGGATATGGCAGCCCTGAACGCCAAAGCCCCGTCCATCGAACCACGCGCAACCGAACATATCGCCGAGATGATCGAGATGATTGAACGTCTGATCGAGTATGGTCATGCCTATGCGGCGGACGGTCATGTGTTGTTCCATGTCCCCAGCATGCCGAATTATGGCGAGCTGTCACGTCGCAAGATGGAAGACATGATCGCAGGCGCGCGTGTGGAAGTGGCGTCTTACAAAAAAGATCCGGCAGATTTCGTGCTTTGGAAACCATCTGAAGACGATGTACCGGGATGGGACAGCCCGTGGGGCCGTGGCCGTCCGGGCTGGCACATCGAATGTTCCGCCATGAGCCGCAAATATCTGGGCGATACGTTTGATATCCATGGCGGCGGGCATGATCTGGTCTTCCCACATCATGAAAATGAGATCGCGCAAAGCTGCTGTGCCAATAAAACAGACAAATTTGCCAACTACTGGATGCACAACGGGCATCTGATGGTGGAAGGTGAGAAAATGTCCAAGTCTTTGGGTAACTTCTTCACCGTTCATGAATTGTTGGAAGAAGTACCGGGTGAAGCGCTGCGTTTTTATATGCTCTCATCACAATATCGCTCTCCCTTCGATTTTACCAAAGACGGGGTACGCGAGGCAAAAGCTACGCTGGATCGTTTTTATACGGCTTTACGTCAGCATAAAGATGTGGTCGCGGCAGATGTGGCCGCCCCTGATGCCTTTATGGAGGCATTGAAGGATGATCTGAACACGCCGCTTGCCATCTCTGTGATGCATGAGTGTTTGTCGGCTTTCAACAAAGACCCGTCGGCGCACAACAAAGGGGTGTTGATGGCCTGTGCCAATTTGCTCGGCATTTTGGAACAAGACATTGAAGGCTGGTTTACAGGCGCAGGTGACCAAGGTGCTGGTGGTGTCGATGGTGCCGCTGTTCAAGCATTGATTGATGAGCGCGCGACGGCTAAACTAAATAAAGATTTTGCCACCGCAGACCGTATCCGGGACGAGCTGGATGCTATGGGCGTTGTTTTAGAAGATGGCGCTGGCGGTACAAGCTGGAAGCTGAAATAGGATGAAGGAGGGGAGAATGAAGAAAGTCGTTTTTAGTGTTCTTTGCGCTCTCCTCCTGTCTTTTTCGTCTGTGAGTTACGCCGAAGATTTACGGATCGGTGTTGGCCTGTCAAAACCCCCCTATGTGATTCAGGAAACCAATAGTGGGGTTGAACTGGATATCGTGCGCCGTGCCCTTGAGATTGCGGGCTATACGATGAAGCCACACTATATGCCGCTTTTACGCATCCCTCACGAATTGAACGGCGGATCCCTTGATGGCGGGATGCATATCCGTGCCCATTTGCTGATCGACGGCTTTTTTTCAGAGGAAGTGATTTTTTATCGCAATTATGCGATTACGCTTGATGAAAAAGACCTGAGAATTGACGGCTTTAGGGATTTGGAAGGGAAAACGATTATTTCCTTCCAGAATGCACGCAAGTTTTTGGGGGAACAGTTTGCCAATGCGGTGAAAACCAGTAAAAATTATGCGGAAATCGCCAATCAGGAACTTCAGGTACGTATGTTGGCGGCAGGTCGGGCGCAGGTCGCTGTGGGTGATTTTCGGATTTTTCTACACTTCGCTCAAAAGTTTGAAGAAAAATTTGGCGTGCCTTTGAAGCTGCGTTTCCATGCTTTGTTTCAGCCGACACCGTACCGTACA
This sequence comes from Terasakiella pusilla DSM 6293, assembly GCF_000688235.1. Lineage (GTDB taxonomy): Bacteria > Pseudomonadota > Alphaproteobacteria > Rhodospirillales > Terasakiellaceae > Terasakiella > Terasakiella pusilla. The sequence continues at coordinate 31,171 of NZ_JHYO01000011.1, forward strand.
GCCTTTCGCAGCAGACAGGTACGGGACGATTTCGACAAAGGCTTACGCCAATTGCGTGAGAGTGGCGAGTATGAAGCGATTATGGATAAGTACATCAAGCTGGATGATCTGAAGACGCTTGATCAATCTATGCCTAAAAGTGAACCCAAGGCGGAAGATTGATCCGCCTTTTTTAAAAGAAAAAATCTCTAATCCGTGTATAGTGCCGTCATATTTCCGTTTAGGGGTGTGTTCTGTTGCGCTTATCACTTTCTATTTTTTTGATGTTGACCTTGATGATGCTGTCGTCAGCTGCCTTGGCGCAGTCTGAGCCGCAGGATGAGCGCCCAACACAACAGGTTGATGAGAAACCGTGGCGCAAAAAAACGGATAAGGACGGGGAGAAAACCCGCCAAAAGTCCGTACGGGCGACACAGAAAACCTACGCATCCATGGCCCGCGCCCTGTTGGGGGACCCGCATTGGAGTGAACGGTTCTGGCGATTGTTGGAAGATGAAACGCCCAAGATTGCCATTCATCCTTTTAAGGCCGAAGATTTGCCCATCCCGTTGCCTGAGGCACAAGCCTATGTGGAGGGACTGAGTACGGCGTTGGTCGCCCAGTCCAAAGGACGCTATGCCATCGTCGGGCGTCAGGAATTGGGGGCTGTTGTTGATGAAATTCACCAGATTGGGACGAGAACCGAGAGCGTGAACCCCTTGGGGGAGTTGATGGATCGGGCGCGTTCGGACTTATTGGCGGTGGGGCATCTGGCATTGCAAAAAGACTGGGTTGTTCTGTCCTATAAGCTTGTGGAGACGGAAAGTGGGCGCATTGTTTCCACAGCCCAAGGCCGCTTTAAACGTTCGCAAGGGGAGGTCGCGGCAAATGTGACCGGATTGTCCCTGAAGGGGGCGGCAGTGCAGGCCGCCCGCAAATTGTTGCGCGATGCGTCCAAGCTGGATCATGTGATGGTACAAGGGCTGCGTTATCAGACCAGCGGTGTGCATACGGCGTTCGGGCGTTATTTTATGGAAATGCTGAGTGATGAGTTTCGTAAAGTTGCTGCGTCCGGTCCGCGCAATATCAATAATCTTTCCCTTTCTGATTTTGTGGTGGAAGAGGAACGGTTTCGAGGCCTTAAACTGGCAAGAAGTCAAACGCTGGAAGAAAATCAACTTGGATTAGACGCAGGGCGCTATTTGATCAAAGGGACGTATTGGGTGTTGGCGGACCATATAGAAATTCGCCTGACCCTTTTTCAGACAGGGGGGGCATCGGTATCTTGGCGGGGGAGAGTGTTGCGAAGCGAAATTCCTGAAGATTTAACTTTGGTGCCGCCGCCTGCACCGATCGAGGAAGCTGACAGTCGCCCCTTGGGGCCGATTGACCTTTATCTGTCCAGCAACAAGGGAGAGAACCCGCAATATAAAGTGGGGGAAGAAATGACCTTGATGGTGCGCGCAGGCGAAGAGGCGCATCTGGCGTGTTATTATGTACAGGCCGATGGCGCGATTTTTCGCATCTTCCCTAACCGATTTATGACGGCAGATAAGCTGTCTGGCGGATTTGTGCAGCATATACCGGCCGCAGGGATGCCGTTTGCTTTTGAGTTTGCCCCGCCGCGTGGGGTGGAAGCGGTTAAATGTTATGCGACGGATAGGGATGTATCCAGCCGGATTATCCCACAGACCGTTAAGGCTGCGTTTGAGCCGTTGCCGCAAAAAAATGAACGCGAACTGACCAAACTCTACCGCAGCCTTAGCGATGTGACATTAAGTGAAGCGTCCTTGATTGTGACGGTTCATTGATTAATCGTCGTAAGACACCAACGTGTCAAACGGGACGTCGCCGAGTTTATCGCGTCCCTTCAGGAAGTTAAGTTCAATGATGCAAGCGGTGCCGACCACATCTGCGCCTGCTTGTTTAAATAGATTGATCGCGGCTTCCATGGTGCCGTCTGTTGCCAGCAGATCGTCAAGGATGACCACGCGCTGTCCCGGCTGGACGCAATCTTTCTGGATCTCAACCGTGTTGGAGCCATATTCCAGATCGTAGGCATAAGACATGGTTTCACCGGGCAATTTGCCCTGTTTGCGAACCATGGTGAAACCTAGACCGAGTTTCAGGGCCAGCGGGGCGGCAACCAGAAAACCACGGGCATCTAGCCCTGCAAGAATGTCAGGTTGATGGCGGCTGACGATTTTTGCCAAGCGGCCCATGGCAACCTGCCACGCGTCCGGTTGTGCCAGCAATGTTGAAATATCGTAAAAGAGAATCCCCGGTTTCGGGAAATCAGGAATACCGCGGATATGGTCTTTTAAGTCCATTGTGTCTGCCCTTATTGTCAAAAATATTACTCCCATCATAAGCAGCAAGTCTTCGGGATAAAAGTCGTTTTTTATTTCGGAAAAGAAAACGTATGTTTCACTATGATAATTTTTGAAACAAGTGTTGCAAAAAGGATCGAAGCATGAGATGAGTGTTTCAGAGGGAAAGGTGCTCTGATGGATTTTGATCAACTAAAAGACCGCATGACGTCACAGTTTGAAGAAATGAGCCCGCAAGTGCAGGCGGCCGCACGTTATGTGCTGGATAACGTCGAAGATGTGGCGTTGATGTCTATGCGTCAGTTAGCAAAAGAAGCAGATGTGCACCCAACCACTATGGTCCGCCTGGCCCAAGCCGTCGGGTTTGAAGGGTTTAACGATCTAAAGGACGTTTTTCAGACCCGCTTACGCGCGGCACCGGATGATCTGGTGGGCCGTGCACGTGGGCTGCAGGGCAAAAAAAACAGTACCCTTAAGCTTCTGGAAGAGATCGAACAGAACGCCCATAACAATATTTATCAAAGCATCCATGGGTCCGGCGCCGCAAAACTGGAAAAGGCGGCTGATTTTCTATTGTCTGCCAAGCGTGTGTTTATTATGGGCTTGCGGATTTCATATCCGGTGGCTTTTTCGTTTTCTTATGCGTACGGCATGTTTCGATCCAACGCGCAGCTGGTGGATGGACAGGCCGGCACGACAGCCGATAGTTTGCGCGGGATTGGGGAGGGTGATGTGTTGTTGGCCATTTCCGTCTCCCCCTTTAGTCGCGATACCGTGCGTGCGGTGCGCTATGCCCGCAGCCGTGGCGCGGGCATTTTAACCATTACAGATAGTGAAATTACGCCCATGAATGGGGATAGAACCCTCAATCTGGTCGCGCGTAATGAATCGATGACCTTCTTTCCGTCCATAACCGCAAGCACGGCATTGGTGGAAAGTTTGATTGCCATCATGATCGCAAAAGGAGGGGAAGACCTTCTGGATGTGGTGGCAGAAAGCAGAGCCCAGCTTGATGAGTTTGAGGCTTATTGGGAAGTCCAATCCCAAACACCCCCTCTCTTATTTTCTGACAAGGATTAGAAAAATGACATCGCATGTCTTTCATCGCAGTTTGAAAGGCGACTTGCCGCTTGCTGACAAAGGCGACGGTCCCTACATCATCTCCAAAGATGGTGACGCGTATCTTGATGCCTCCGGTGGTGCGGCTGTGTCCTGTATTGGTCATAGCAATGAAAAGGTCCGACAGGCCATTCATGAACAGGTCGATAAACTGGCCTATGCTCACACCGGCTTTTTCTCCAGTGAACCGGCAGAACAGCTCGCGGACTTTTTGATCGAACGCGCGCCGGGGAACTTCGAGTCGGTCTATTTTGTCTCCGGCGGGTCGGAAGCGGTGGAAACAGCCCTGAAAATGGCGCGTCAGTATTTCCTTGAAATCGATCAACCCCAGCGGACACGGGTCATTGCACGCAAGCAAAGCTACCACGGCAACACCCTTGGCGCGTTGGCGGTTGGCGGCAACGAATGGCGTCGGGCTTCTTTTGCTCCGTTGTTGGTGGATCATGGTCGTGTGTCGGCGTGCTATCCCTATCGTGGACAAGCTGCGGGTGAGAGCGAGGAAGCTTACGCGACCCGTCTCGCAGATGAGCTGGAAGCCGAGATCAAGCGCTTGGGCGAAGACAATGTCATGGCCTTTGTTGCAGAAACCGTAAGCGGTGCGACCCTTGGGGCGCAGCAGCCGGTGGCCGGTTACTTTAAAAAAGTACGCGAGATTTGTTCGCGTTACGGTGTGCTATTGATTTTGGATGAAGTCATGTGCGGTATGGGCCGCACAGGTAGCCTGTTTGCCTATGAACAAGAAGGATTTGTCCCGGATATCGTGACCATCGCCAAAGGTCTGGGCGGTGGCTATCAGCCCATCGGCGCGGTCATGGCCTCTTCGCGCATTTACGCTGCCTTTAAAAATGGCAGTGGTGTCTTTATGAACGGGCATACGTACTTGGGCCATCCGGTCGCGTGTGCAGCCGCACTGGCAGTGCAGCGGGTGATTGAGGAAGATAATCTGGTTGCCAATGTCCAGACACAAGGGACGTACTTTGAAAAACGATTGATCGAGACGTTTGGCGATCATCCGCATGTGGGGGACATTCGTGGGCGTGGCCTGTTCCGCGCGTTAGAGTTTGTGGAGGATCGCGCGAGCAAAGCGCCGTTTGATCCGGCCCGTAAATTGAATCTGAAGCTTAAAAAAGCCGCGATGGATCGAAAGATGGTCTGTTATCCCAACGGCGGCACCATTGATGGACGGTTTGGGGATCATGTGTTGTTGGCCCCGCCTTTTATCAGTACACCACAATTGATTGACGAGATTGTATCGCGCTTGGCAGACTCCTTGGAAGAGGCTTTGAAAGTATGACGACAGGAAATGCCATGATGTTAACGGTTGCGCCCAATGGGGCGCGCCTGACGCAGCAGGACCACCCGGCTTTGCCCATCACACCGGATGAACTGGCGCGTTGTGCCGCAGAATGTCTGGAGGCTGGCGCGGGCATGATCCACCTGCATGTACGCGATGGGGATCAAAAGCATGTCTTGGATGGGGATGGATACCGTGAGGCAATTGCGGCGATCCGTCGTGATCTGGGCGATAAGATTGTCATTCAGGTGACCACAGAAGCGGTTGGTATGTATCGATCTGAACAACAGATCTCGCTGGTGCGTGATGTCAAGCCCGAGGCGGTTTCCTTGGGCTTGCGCGAACTGTTGCCCGTGGATGGAGATGAAAAAATCTTTGCCGAGTTCTGGAACTGGATGAAAGCAGAATCGATCTGGCCGCAAGTGATCCTGTATGATGACAACGACGTTCGACGTTTGGTTGATCTACAAAAACGCGGCGTGATTGAAGCGGATCGTTTGTCCGTCCTGTTTGTACTGGGGCGTTATGGCAAACAACAAGCCTCGCCGATTGAGCTTGTCGCCTTCCTCAATGCGATGGGGGAGCGAAGTGATTGGGACTGGAGTGTCTGTGCTTTTGGCGATCGGGAAAATGGCTGCATTACGGCGGCGGCCTGTTTTGGCGGTCATGGGCGCATTGGCTATGAGAACAACCGCTTGATGGCCGATGGCTCTATCTCAAAGGATAATGCAGCCTTGATTGCGCAAGCCGTTACAAGCGCCCGTTTGGTCGGGCGTACGCCCATGGCGGCAACCGACATCAGGCAGCGTTTTATGAGATAAAGGTGATGGAAAGTCAGAGGGTTATTGTGCAATGCACTGGTTGTTTCAGTAATTGTAATGTATCAAAACAAGTGTTGCGGTCTCTGGTGAACTATGCTTAGGTATTACCAAGAAAATGAGATGAAAGGTTGATAATTTTTCTCGACTTCTCATGTCTATAACGATAGTCAAAAGCAAAAATAATAAAAAATCGGGTGATCTGAAAAATCAGACACTCATATGGGTCCGGGAATGTGTGTTCCAAGGATAATTGAAACTAAAAACATACCGTTGCAGGAGAGATATATATGTTTTTTAAAAAAGCTTTCGTTGCCACAGCTGCCGTTGTGGGTTTTGCCGCAGCATCTATGGGCGTTTCCCAAGCTGAGCAACAATTCATTACAATCGGTACAGGTGGCGTTACGGGTGTGTATTACCCGACAGGTGGCGCGATTTGTCGTCTGGTGAACAAAAGCCGTAAAGAACACGGTATCCGTTGTTCTGTAGAATCTACTGGCGGTTCTGTTTATAACATCAACACCATTGCGGCTGGTGAGTTGGACATGGGTGTTGCCCAATCTGATTGGCAGTATCACGCCTATAACGGCACAAGCAAATTTGCAGAAAAAGGCCCGTTCAAAGAACTGCGCGCCGTTTTCTCTATCCACCCAGAACCGTTCACTGTGATTGCGCGTGCTGACAGCGGCATCAAAAACTTTAAAGACCTTAAAGGCAAGCGTGTGAACATCGGCAACCCGGGTTCCGGTCAACGCGGCACTATGGAAGTGTTGATGGCTGCTTTGGGTTGGACAACTGATGATTTCGCTGCTGCATTCGATTTGAAAGCGGCTGAACAGTCAAAAGCGTTGTGTGATAACAAGATTGACGCGATGGTTTACACTGTTGGTCACCCGAATGGTTCCATTAAAGAAGCTACAACGTCTTGTGACAGTGTGCTTGTAACGGTTGATGGGCCGGAAGTTGAAAAGCTGATCGCGGACAACCCGTACTATCGTGTAGCGACTATTCCGGGCGGCATGTATCGTGGCAACGATGCGGACACGACAACATTTGGTGTGGGCGCGACATTCGTTTCTTCTACAAACACACCGGCTGACACTGTGTATCAAGTTGTCAAAGCAGTCTTCGAAAACTTCGAAACATTCACAAAACTGCACCCGGCTTTCGGGAACCTGAAAAAAGAGCAAATGGTCAAAGACGGCCTGTCTGCACCGATCCATGATGGTGCGGCTAAATACTATAAAGAAGCTGGTTTGATGAAATAATCAAACCACCCAAAAGGGATGGACCACAGGGTTCATCCCTTTTTTTATCTATATTTATATTTGGCTTTTATGTCCTGAACATACTTTTTCCGGTTTTATAAATGATAAAAACCGGATGAGAGAGACAGCAGATGACACAGGAAAAAGAAGCGCAAAACCTCTCACAATCTGCGGATGAGCTTGTTGCAGACGCTGATACCGGCGGACGCCGTCCCGAAGGGATTGTTGCGCATATTATTATTTACACGGCACTGGCCTGGTCTATTTTTCAGGTCTGGTATCCGTCCCCTCTTCCTTTTGCCCTGAATTTCGGGGTTTTTAACGAAACACAAGCCAAGATTATTCACTTGGCTTTTGCTATTTTTCTGGCCTTTATGGCCTTTCCGGCGACGAACCGATCCCCCAAACGATATATCCCGCTTTATGACTGGGTGCTGGCTTTTCTGGCGACAGGCAGTGTCATGTACCTGTATGTCTTTTATCAGGAATTGTCGCAACGTCCGGGTGATCCGACGACAACTGATGTCGTTGTTGCCGTTATTGGTATGATAACCTTGCTGGAAGCAACGCGCCGTGCCTTAGGTCCGCCGTTGATGATCGTGGCGTCCGTCTTTATGATCTATACGTTCTTTGGCCCATATATGCCGGACGTGATTGCCCATCAAGGGGCGTCGATCAATAAGGGGATGTCACATTACTGGCTGACCACCGAAGGGGTTTTCGGGGTCGCATTGGGGGTATCCACCTCCATGGTGTTCCTGTTCGTGCTCTTTGGAGCGTTGTTGGAACAAGCGGGGGCCGGGAACTACTTTATCCGTGTGGCCTTTGCCATGATGGGGCATATGCGGGGCGGTCCAGCGAAAGCGGCTGTTGTGTCGTCTGCCCTGACGGGGATGATTTCCGGGTCCTCTATCGCGAACGTGGTGACGACGGGGACATTTACGATCCCGTTGATGAAGAAAGTCGGTTTCTCCGCAGAAAAAGCAGGCGCGGTTGAGGTGGCCTCCAGTACCAACGGGCAATTGACACCGCCGATCATGGGGGCCGCGGCCTTTTTGATCGTGGAATATACGGGCATCCCGTTTATTGAGGTGATCAAGCACGCGTTTTTGCCAGCGATTATTTCCTATATCGCGCTGGTCTATATTGTGCATCTTGAAGCCATGAAGGCGGGCATGGAAGGCTTGCCCCGTATTCATAAACTTGGCATCAAAGGTACCATGATCGGGGCGTTGAGTGTGTTCATTCTGTTGGGTACATTGATCTGGATTATGCCGCCTGCCTTGGGCTGGATTAAAGATTTTGCCGGGGAAGCAACGATCTATGTTGTCGGGACTGGTTTGATTGCGCTTTATATCGCGTTGATCAAATTTGCTGCGCGCTATCCTGAACTCGATACCTCCACCGAAATCAATGAACTGCCGCCGATTGGTCCGACAGTCAAGGTTGGCTTGTACTTCCTGCTGCCGGTTGTTTTGCTGGTTTGGTGTTTGACAGTTGAACGCCTGTCGCCGGGGTTGTCTGCCTTTTGGGCAACCGTCTTTATGATGTTTGTTGTGATCACGCAACGTCCGTTGATGGCTTACTTTCGCGGGCGTGCTGATCATGCAGCAGAGACCCGTCAGGGCCTTGAAGATTTACGTCAGGGCTTGATCTCCGGGGCGCGTAACATGATCGGGATCGGGGTGGCAACAGCTGCAGCCGGTATCGTGGTTGGTACGATTACCCTGACCGGCGTCGGTCTTGTCATGACCGAATTTATCGAGCTGATTTCCGGCGGGTCCATCATGTTGATGTTGATCTTTACCGCTGTGATCAGTCTGATCCTTGGTATGGGCCTGCCGACAACGGCAAACTATATCGTTGTGTCCTCCTTGATGGCACCGGTGATTGTGGCCTTGGGCGCAAAAAGCGGACTGATCGTGCCGTTGATTGCGGTCCATCTGTTTGTGTTCTACTTCGGGATTTTGGCGGATGATACGCCGCCTGTCGGCTTGGCTGCCTTTGCGGCGGCTGCGATTTCCCAAGGCGATCCGATCAGGACTGGTCTGCAAGGCTTCATGTATGATATCCGGACAGCGATCTTGCCGTTTATGTTTATCTTTAATACCGAACTGTTGATGATCGGAATCGAGGGCCCCCTTCACTTGATTGTGGTGGTGATAACGGCGATAGCGGCCATGCTGACCTTTGCGGCGGCGACCCAAGGCTTCTTCTTTGTGAAGAATAAGATTTGGGAAACGGTGGCTCTGTTGTTGATTGCCTTTACACTGTTTAGACCGGGTTTCTGGATGGACATGATTGTCCCGCCGTTTGAAGACCGACCGGGCACTGAGTTGGTCCAGTTGGCCGAAGCCGTGCCGGACGATGGTCGTCTGACGATCCAGATTGAAGGGTTGAACATTGAAGGGGATCAAGTCTCGAAAGCCGTGATCCTGCCTCTTGGTCCTAAAGCCGATGCTGAAGAGCGTCTGGCCCATGCGGGGATTGAGTTGCGTATCGAAGATGGTAAAGCCATCGTTGATAATGTGACGTTTGACAGTCCTGCGCAAAAACTGGGCGTGGATTTCGACTTTGAAATTGTCGGCGTTCAAGTGGAAACAGATCGCCTGCCCAAGCAGGTGATGTTTATTCCGGCGATTGTGCTGTTGATCCTTGTGATTGTACTACAACGCGGGCGTCGGGCACGTATGACACCGTCTAGCCCCGTAACCGCCTGATAGGAGTGAAGGTGAATGTATAAGGATATTCTGTTACCTATCGATCTGGCAGAACCGAGCTCGTGGGAGAAAACGATCCCGACGAGCATTCAGATGGCCCGTGATTACGAGGCAAAATTACATCTGATGACGGTTATTCCCGATTTCGGCAGCTCGCTGGTCGGATCGTTCTTTCCCAAAGGATTTGAGGAAAGCGCGATGCAGGAGATCAAAAAACAACTGAAAGCGTTTGCCGAGGATCACATCCCGGCAGACGTGCCAGTGCAGCGTATTATTGCAAACGGGACGGTCTATGACGAGATTCTGAATGTTTGCGATAAAATGAGCATCGATTTGATTGTTCTCGCTGCCCATCGTCCCAAACTGGGGGACTATCTGTTGGGTCCGAATGCGGCACGTGTGGTTCGCCACGCTAAATGTTCGGTCTTCGTGGTGCGCGGGAAATCTTGATCACCTCAAACTGGATTTGATCAGGCGATTTTTCGCAAAAGAAAAAGCGGTGAAGGGCTGAGAAGTGCTTCGCCGTTTTTCTATTTCAAATGAAACCGAATGCTTGACGCCAACGCAAATCGTGGCATTATCCCCGCCCGTGTGTGCTGGAGAAAAGGCTTAATCATGAATATAGATATTCTGTTGATGTATGTGGTCGTGTCTTTTTTCTATATTTTAAGTCCCGGTCCAGCGGTCTTTTTGGCGATTACAAACGGGATGACCCAAGGCGGGCGGGCGTTGATGGTCTCGTCCTTCGGTAATATTGTCGCACTGTTCATTTTATCTGCCGTGTCCATGTTTGGACTTGGCGCCATTTTTATGACCTCGGCGACTTTATTTATGGCGATGAAGGTGGTTGGCGCCCTGTATCTGATTTATATCGGCTTGAAGCAGTTTAGGAACAGCAGATTGATCATGATCGCCAAGCCAGATGGGATGATGGTTGCGCCGAAATCGGTTGCTAAATTGTTTCGGGAAAGCTTTTTCCTTGCGATTACCAACCCAAAACCGATTTTGTTTTTTACCGCACTCTTCCCCCAGTTTTTAGATTTAAAATCTCCCTTGATGGGCCAATTCTTTGTACTGACGGGGATCTTTATGGTCTTGTCCTTTTTGGTGTTATGTAGTTACGGCATGATCTCGCGCTTGGCGCGGACGTGGCTGTCGGACCAAAAACGTATGGCCTGGTTCCATCGCATCAGTGGCGGGCTGTTTATTTTGTTGGGGATTGGCCTGATGCGCCTGAAGCGGTCTGTTGCCTCTTTTTAATCAGGCGCGCAGTCTTTCCATCGCCAATGCAAACGGCGGGCGTAGCTTGTGTGTTTGACGGACAAGCGCTTTACCCGCGATCATATCAACCCCCATGTCGAGGAACTCGGCGAGTTGCAGGCGCTGATTGATGCCAAAAACGTAGAATTTTGCACCCAATGCCTGTGTTTCTGATTGCAACGCCTGAATCCTCTCTGGGGTAATGCCTGAAGTGGCATCAAGGGCGGACAGATCAATCCCAACCCAGTTAAAGGTTGTCAAGGTCGGTGCCTTAAAGCCGGTCAGGGCGTCTGGTCGGTACGCCAGTGCGCAGACATGGCCTTGCAGGTCTTGCAGTGTCTGTTCCAACTGATCGCCTTTCCACAAGCTGTCATCCTGTACTTCAAGGATGAGATAGGTTTTGCGGATATCTTCCGGGATTTTCTGCAAGGCGGTGAGGTAGGCGGCTTTGTGGTCTCCGCGTAGGATGGAAGAATGTACGGGGATAAAAATCGGAGTCACAATCTTTTTGGCGCGCAAAGGGACGGTGGCATGGGCGGCTTTTTGTAAGACCCAAATATCCATTTTCAGGCGTTGTTCCGGGGCCCTATGGCGTTGATAGGCGTGATCACTTTCAAAGTGTTTGCCCGCGGGTGTGTCATAGGTGAGCACGGCTTTATAGTGGGCCAGTTGTTGATGGGCACGGTCCCAGCACGGCGCAAAGAGGAGATCATAAGCACTGGTTGCCGTTTGCGTGGTTGGTGCCTGTGGTCGGGCGTTAGCAGCCTTTTTTTCCGGTGTGCCAGACATGCTGACCCATTGCGGACTGCCTCCATCTTTAACTTTTTGCGCCTGCATTTTTTGCCAGTTTAAATCATGTTCCTGACTGACATGCTTGTTTTTTTGCCAGTTGGTGTCGTGATCGGCATGGCTATGGACATTTTTCTGCCATTCCAGCGAAATATCATTTTGTTGGATAATATCGCGTTGGTCGTCGTCATGAATGATTTTGGTGCCGGCTTTGGTCTGGATGGGCGTTTTTTCCGCATCACCAGCGGCCTGACCTTCGCGGCCGACCTGTTCTAGCTTTTCGATGTCGAGTTTGCCATCTTCGGTCAGGACATCTTTGGGATCAACACCGGCAACACGGATCAAGGGGCGTTTGGAGCCGTCGAAACGTTCCCCGATAATCTTCAGGCCCAGTTCTTCCGCAATGTCATAGGTGCGCGCAGCCCCTTCGATCTCTGGTAGGGTGGGGAAGATCAGGATAAAGATTTCTTTGCTTTGATGTTCCCATCTGTTGCCTGCGCCGATGCGTTGGCGCAAGACACTTTCCGTCAACAGCATGATTTTGGCTTCGCGCTTATCCCATGTGTCGCCCATGGCTTCATGGAATTCGGTTAAGCTGAGGACAAAGATTTTCCCGATCTCTTCGTGGTCGTCATCGCTGACGATATCTTCAATACTGACCTTAATGTCATCCGAGAGGAAGCCGTCATCATGGATGCGCACGAGTCCAGATTCAGTTTTTTCGCTTGAAAAGAGCTTCTTTGCTTTTTTGATCCACTTTAACACTGCCGACATGCCTTGCTGGTTATTTTTATGGTTTTCTTTCTATCAGTATCCGCTTCATAAAAAAAGAAAGAAGCAACGTGGGGGCATTTACGTTAAAATAGCAATGGTCTAAAAAGGGGCAAGAGGTTTGATCGGGGGAGACAATGTATATCGATTTTTCAAAAATACCGATAGAACGGCTGGAAAAAATGAAGGCCGCAGGTGATGTGGTGGAAGAATGTCACCGCGTTCTGGCAAAAGTCGGGGAAAATATCGTTAGCGATCTGTTGAAGACCAGCGGCCCTTTTTATCAGATGAACCACTATCCCGAAGGGGATGTCTATGATCAGGAAACCCATGGGCAGTATTATTATCATGGCCATCGTGGTGGCGAGCATGGGCATTTTCACCTTTTTTTACGTCCGCGGGGGATGCCTCGGGGGGTATTTGCGCAAGAGCTGCCGGATTATGTCGCACCCGCCGGAGAAAATGACGCGATCAGTCACTTGGTTGCAATTTCCATGACCGATTGTGGTGTCGCGCAATCGTTGTTTACAACAAACCGTTGGGTGACGGCAGAATATTGGTATGACTATCAGGATGTTATCGCCATGCTGGATTGTTTTGAAATCGATCACGCCAGCCCGTCCTGGCCTGTGAATCGATGGGTAGGAGCCATGGTGCAGTTGTTCTACCCCCAAATTTGCGAGCTGTTGCGCTTGCGTGACGAGGTTCTTAACGATTGGGCAGCGGTGCACCCCGATGACAATGTTTTTGAAGATCGGGATATGGAAATTCTTTCCGAGATTCCCTGCAATCATGCGACCCAGATTATCGCGATTCAAATGGAATTGGAAAAACGTTAACTAAATCACTGTATTTCTTGAGAATGGCTCTTATATTCAAAGAACTTTTTTCTTTGGATATTTTTTATGCGATCACTCTCTCAAGACGCGCCGAAGCCTTCGGCGTCCCGTAAAGACTGGAAAACTCTTAAAACCCTTTTGCCCTATCTTTGGCCCAAGGATGCGGCGGGTTTACGCACCCGTGTTGTCATTGCCTTGCTGTTGTTGGCTGCGGCGAAAGCAACCAACGTGGCTGTCCCACTGTTTTATAAAGAAGCCGTGGATGTCCTGAGTGCGGATAAAGGGGCTGGCTTGATTGCTGTGCCGGTCTTTCTTTTGATCGCCTATGGTGTCGCGCGCGTGTTGGCGCAGGCCTTTGGGGAATTGCGCGATGCGGTCTTTGCTCGCGTGGGACAGCGCGCGATCAGGGATGTGGCGCTAAAGACGTTTAATCACCTACATCGATTATCCTTGCGTTTTCATGTGCAACGCCAGACCGGCGGCTTGACCCGATCCATTGAACGCGGGACCAAGGGCATTGATTTCCTGTTGAACTTTATGCTGTTCAATATTTTGCCGACCTTGCTGGAAATCGTGTTGGTCTGCGGGATTTTATGGGCTCTTTATGACTGGACCTTTGCGCTGGTCACTTTTGCGACCATTGCCAGTTATATCGCTTGGACCTTGATCGTGACGGAATGGCGGATCAAATACCGCCGTAGTATGAACAAAAGTGATAATGAGGCAAATACCAAAGCAGTTGATTCTCTGCTCAACTTTGAAACGGTCAAATATTTCACCAACGAAGACCATGAGGCCCGCCGCTATGACGTGGCGTTGCGCAAGTTTGAAGAAGCCTCGGTCAAATCTAAAGTGACCTTGAGCCTGTTGAACATTGGTCAGGGCGTGATCATTTCCATCGGTTTGATTGCGGTGATGATCATGGCGGGGTATGGCGTGCAGGATGGCAGCATGACCCTTGGGGATTTCGTGTTGGTAAACAGCTATCTGATGCAGCTTTATATGCCATTAAACTTTCTTGGTTTTGTCTATCGCGAGATCAAGCAGTCCCTCATTGATATGGAACATATGTTTTCCTTGCTGGAGCAGGATGAGGAAATTGCAGACCGCGCGGATGCCGGTGATATGCCGCAAGGCGGTGGGGACGTGGTGTTTGAAAATGTCTCCTTTGCCTATGACGAGCGGCGCCCGATTTTAAAGAAGGTGGATTTTCGGGTTCCTGCGGGCAAGACCTGTGCGATTGTGGGGTCCAGTGGGGCGGGCAAATCTACCCTGTCACGCCTACTGTTCCGTTTTTATGACGTGACGGACGGCGCGGTGAAGATTGATGGCGCTGATATTCGCCATGTCAAACAATCGGCTTTGCGCAGCAGTATCGGGATCGTGCCGCAAGATACGGTTCTGTTTAACGATACGGTCTTCTACAACATCGCTTATGGTCGCCCCGATGCCAGCTCGGCAGATGTGGAAGAGGCGGCAAAGCTGGCGCGTATCCATGACTTTATTATGGGGTTGCCGGATGGATATAACACCATTGTGGGCGAACGCGGCCTGAAACTATCCGGCGGTGAAAAGCAGCGGGTTGCCATTGCGCGCACCATCCTGAAACGCCCACGCATCCTGTTGTTTGATGAAGCAACGTCTGCCCTTGATACCCATACGGAAAAGGAAATTCAGGTGTCCTTGCGTGAAGTGTCCAGCGGCCTGACCACCCTTGTCATTGCCCACCGTTTGTCCACCGTTGTGGATGCTGACGAAATTATCGTGCTGGATAAGGGCGAGATTGTGGAACGTGGGCACCACGCTGCCTTGCTGGAAAAAGACGGGGCTTACGCCGCCATGTGGGCAAAACAGCAGGAAGCCGCAGTCGCGCTGGAGACTTTGGAAAAAGTCGGCGAAGAAGTGCTGGTTTAATCCCCCCGTCATCCCCCGTCAGGCCGCACCCGTTGCGGCCTTATCGGTTGATCTCATCGAGGTGCTTTATAGACGGCCTGCCTTTAAAGCATTGGTGATCATGGTGCGTGCGATCAGTTTGTGAAAGGGTTTAATCACAAACATATAGACGCGTCCTAAGGTGTTTTTGGTCTGTACCACGGTGGTAACACGCAATCTGTTATCTTTTGTGCGCGATAGGGCGATGCGAAAATCAAGATGGCTGTCATCTTCACCTGTGACAAGCAGGTTATCTGCCATCTTCATCACCTGAAACATGCCAAGCCTTTGCCCGACCTGTACATCATTTGGGGCAGGGCAAGGGGCTGTTGAATTTCCCTCGTCTGGTGCAGCAGCTTTTAACCCGAACCTGCGCGCAATGCGATTGCGCAAGGCCATCAGGTTGGTGATCCATGCCGGACTATGAGTGAAAATATTCCAATAGAGGTCCGTAAGGTGATCTTTACTGACAGGGGCAACTTCGTAGCAGTCTGCGAAGGTCACGCGATCCAATAAGGTGGTGGCATGTTCTGGGGGGACGGGGACTTCCTTGACATACATAGCTGTCTTCTCCTTATGAAGTCCTTACTAAATAAGATATCGGATGATCAGGCAAGCATAAAAGTCCCTTTCCAGTGTGGGTACCGGAAAGGGAATAATCGGGGATATCAAGGCAGCTATTTAACCGAATGAACGGTTGAATCGTCAGGCACGGGGTCGGGGTCACGGACATAATAGGTCACCGGGGGCGGGGCGGCTGGCTCCAACCGATTGGGAGGTGAGGGCGTGTTAAATCGGCTTGGATGCGGGCCATAGTAATTGACCAACCGCGCCGCGTCCCGGTGAACTGGTTCGCTAAAACACTCGATACCGCCCAGTTGTCGGTAACAGTATCTGGGGTCCTGATCGTAAACGGCTTCTTCGTAAGGATCAACGTACCCACAGGCACTTAACCCCAGAAGACTAGCCAAAATCAGGCTATGTTTTAGCGTTTTCTGCATACTTCGATCCTCTTTCAAATCCTGCAGGGGGCAGGGACCGTTTGCTCGGCCTTTGCAGATATAAAAAGCAAAGAGGATGCCAAAAATGAAAAGGGGCTGTTAAAAATTAACAACCCCTTAAAATTCAAATGGTTAACAAATCGTTTACGAATTGACGTTGACGATGATGCGTCCTTGCGTTTGCCCTTTCAGGATTTTTTTGCCGTAACTAGGCAATTCTGACAGGGTAATTTCGTGCGTCATAGTCTCAAGAATGTCGCTGGGCAGTTCATTGACCAAACGTTTCCAGGCGACCACGCGGCGCTCATAGGGGCAGGTGGCGCTGTCGATGCCTTGCAAGGTGACGCCGCGCATCAGGAAGGGCAAAACTGTTGTATTCAACTCGTTGGAGGCGGCTAACCCGACGGAGGCACAGCAGCTCCAGTATTTGAGGGTCGCAAGGACATGGTGCAGGGTGCTGCCGCCGACACTGTCGATGGCCCCGATCCAGCGTTCCCCGCCCAAGGGGCCTTTAGGGGCTTCTTCCAATTCTGCGCGCGAAACGATGGTGCTGACGCCAAGTTCGGTCAGATAGTTGTGCGACGATTCAGACCCGGTTGATCCGGCAACTTGATAGCCAAGGCGCGCAAGGATCGCACAGGCGATAGAGCCCACCCCGCCAGATGCACCGGTGACGAGGACTTCGCCGTCTTGTTCCGGGGTGAGGCCGTGATCTTCAAGTGCCATTACGGACAGCATGGCGGTGTAGCCTGCGGTGCCAATTGCCATCGCCTGTCGGGTGGAGATCGCATCGGGCAGGGGCACCAGCCAATCGGCTTTGACCCGCGCCTTTTGGGCATAACCGCCCCAATGGATTTCGCCAACACGCCAACCGTTCAAGACAACGCGGTCACCCGGTTTGTAGCGATCGTCGCTGGAACTTTCCACCACACCGGCAAAATCAATGCCGGGGACGTGGGGATATTGTTTTACCAGTTTTACAAGGCCGTTCATAATCAGGCCGTCTTTGAAGTTTAGGGCCGAATAGTCAACTTTGACCAGAACATCCCCTTCAGGGAGGTCGTCTTCATGAACAGATTTGATTTCAAGGGACAAACCATCATCGGTTTTATCCAAGAGCAATGCGTTAAAAGTCATAAGAGACACCTCATCCTGTATGTTTTGTTTGAGTGTAACGATACAAAATGTCGGAGCGACGATCAATCTTTCGAGTTGTTGAATGTCGTTTTTGTGGTTAAGTTGGCGTTATTTACTTAATGCAACTTTTAGATCAAGGTTTTAGAAGAATAATGAAAGATCAGATTGCTGTATCGGACATGTCGGGGCAACCCGAATTTAGCCGGTTTGTGTTCTCCCATTGTCAAATTGGGGAACTGTTTAAAATTTATATTCCCAATCTGATTTTCACAGTTCTGACTCTTGGGATCTACCGTTTTTGGGCGAAGACCCGTATTCGGCGCTATGTCTTTAGCCATGTCAAAGTGATGGGCGATGGCTTTGAATATACCGGCACGGCAGGCGAGCTGTTTAAGGGCTTTTTATTGGTCATGCTGGTGATTATCCTGCCCTTCGGGATTTTACCTGCCTTGTTTGCAGAAAGTCTGGGACTTGCTAATCAAGAGCTTGCGGCAGTGATTTATATTGTGCAGACGGTTTTCTTTGCCTGTCTGTTTCCGATCGCGATTATCCGTACCTATAAATATCTGTTCTCCCGCGTGAACTGGCGCGGCGTGCGCTTTGCTCAGGTCGCCCCGACTTTTGGCTATTGGTGGCGCTGGATGGCATTTGCGGTGGCGATGCCGGTGACGTTGGGGCTGATTTATCCCTTTAAACAGGCTGTTATGACGCGTTATCTGGTCAACCATACCCGTTTTGGCAACCAGTCCTGTCACGTGGAAATCAGCCTTAAAAAACTCTATGGCGCTTTTTTGATTTCTTATGTGTTTTGTGTGCTGTCAGTTGCGGCGGTTGGCTTTGGGACATGGGTGATTTTAGAAATGGTCGATGTCGCCTATCCGGTTGGGGAGTCGATGCTGGCGGACGTCTATCGCACGCTGGTGTTTATGGCTGCGGGTATTTTGGGATCGATCTTGCTGGGTCTGTCGGTCTTTTATTATTACGCAAAATTTATCAGCTATGTGGGCAGTTCCCTGACCTTGGGGGAGTGTCGTTTCAAAGTCGCGGTCAAACCGTCGCATTTGTTGGGCTTTTATCTGATGAACATGCTGTTGATGGCGATGATGTTCGGCTTTTCCTTCCCCGTTATTATGTATCGCTATCTGGAATTTATCTCTCGTCATTTTCAGGCCAGTGGTCTGGAGGCACTTGAGCAAACCATTCAGGTGGATCGCGAAGAACTGAAGACCGGCGAAGGTCTGGCGGATGCACTAGATGTTGGAGTCTTTTAAATCATGACCCCGATAGCTGCTTATATGGATGGACAAAGCGCGAAACGCCAAAAAGTCTATCTGGAGTTCGCCTCTAGCCTCTTGATTTTTCGCGATGAAAAAGGCGAGGTTCTGAGCAGCTGGCCTGTGTCTGATATCGCCCCGACAGATCGGGTAAAGGCAGGGGAAACACTGGTTTTATCTTGTCAAAAAAGGGGGCATGCCCGCTTGCATGTGGATGATGAAAATACCCGCAATTGGTTATTTAACATTATTCCCGGACTTGTGGGGCGCACCATCTACAAGCGTGAAAGCCGACTTGCGTGGATTTTGTCCGGCAGCGTCTTGGCACTGGCGTTGGTGTTCTACTTTGTGTTTCCCTTGATAATGCAAGGGGCGGTGCGTTTTGTTCCGGTTGCGTGGGAAAAAGAAACCTTTAAAGGCGCGGGCCTAAAGCTTGCAGAACAGATCGGGGCGCAAGATGTCTGCACGTCACCGGAAGGGGTGGCCGTTCTACAAAATATGGTCATTCGTCTGGTCGGGCAACAACAGGCGCGCCAGCTGGATGTACTGGTGGTGGATCATAAGATGGTCAATGCGTTTGCCACACCGGGACAAAATGTCGTGTTGATGCGCGGCCTGATAGATAAAGCTGACAGTGCGGACGAAGTTGTGGGCGTGCTGGCTCATGAGTTGGGCCATGTGTATCATCGTCATCCCATGCAATCGGCCTTGCGGGGCGCGGGGATTGCGTTTGTCATGACGGCTTTATCCGGTGGCTCAGGTGCCGAGTTTGCGGCCTTGTTGGCAGAGACATCCTACAGCCGCGATCATGAACGTGCGGCAGACGATTTTGCCCTGACGGTGTTATCGCGCGAGAAGATTTCGACGCAAGGGCTTGCGCATTTTTTTGAAAAGATGGGGGAAGAAAACGGCAGCCTGGAACGCTTTATGAGCCTGATTTCCACGCATCCCATGTCAGAGGAACGTGCGGCGAGCTTGTCTAAAAACACGGAAGGTGGCCCCGCCATGAGCGAGGAAGACTGGCAGGCGCTCAAGGAAATATGTGCGACGACAACGGACATTGCCACATCGATTCCTTATGCTGAATAAGAAAAATTAATATTAGCGGCGAAATATCCTTGCCCGCTGAGTCGGGTTTTGGGTTTATTCCTTATGTAAATTGCTGGTTTTATCGCTAAAAAGAAAAATCATATGACAGTTTCTTGACTTATTGGACAAGAAGAAACAAAGTTGCGGGAAATGGGATTTCATAAATTATAAATAAGTATTCATGAGCAACGAAACGCCTGCCCTAGAGGTTACGGACATTCACAAATACTTTGGCGACCTAGAGGTGCTAAAGGGTATTTCATTAACTGCGCAATATGGCGATGTGATTTCCATCATCGGGTCCAGTGGGTCGGGGAAAAGTACGTTCCTGCGCTGCCTGAACCTGTTGGAGCGTCCGACCCAAGGCAGCATCCGCATTGCCGGGGAAGAAATGAAGCTGAGACGCGATAAAGACGGTCAGCTGGGGGCTGCGGATAAAAAGCAGATCACCCGTTTGCGCGCCGAAATCGGCTTTGTTTTCCAGAGCTTTAACCTGTGGGCCCATATGGATTTGATGGAAAATATCATCGAAGGTCCGATGAAGGTCAAAGGTATTTCTAAAAAAGCGGCAACGGAAAAAGCAGCCGAACTGTTGAATAAGGTTGGTCTGTACGATCGCAAGACACATTATCCGTCACAGTTGTCCGGGGGGCAGCAACAGCGCGCAGCCATTGCGCGCGCGCTGGCGATGGAGCCGGAATTGCTGCTGTTTGACGAACCAACCTCCGCGCTTGACCCTGAATTGGTCGGCGAAGTGTTGAAGGTCATGCAGATGCTGGCGGAAGAGGGACGCACCATGTTGGTTGTGACCCACGAAATGGGATTCGCACGCGAGGTCTCCTCGCATGTGATGTACTTACATCAGGGGCAGGTAGAGGAATTCGGCCCGCCGAAAGATGTATTTGAAAATCCGAAATCAGAACGGATGAAACAATTTATCAGTACCGAGCTTTAGGACGTACTGGTTAGGGACTAAAACGAGTTAAGTTATTTTAAGTCACGGGAGATCTTAAAAATGAAAAAAATTGCACTCGCACTGGCAGGCCTTTTGGCATTTGGTGTTGCAACAGCTGACGCTGGCGAAAAACTGCGTATTGGTACAGAAGGGGCTTACCCTCCGTTCAACAATATCGATAAAGACGGTAAAGCGTTTGGGTTTGATTTGGATATCGCTGATGCCCTTTGTGCTGAAATGAAAGTGGAATGTGAAATCATTGCACCGCTTGATTGGGATTCCATCATCATCGGTTTGAATAAAAAGAAATATGATGCCATCATCGCGTCTATGTCTATTACGGAAGAGCGCAAGAAAGCTGTTGCGTTTACAGACCCCTACTATTCCAACAACCTGACACTGGTTGCCAAAAAAGGCGCGACAATCGATCCGTCTAACCTTGCGGGTAAAGCGGTTGGCGCACAGCGTGCGACAATTGCGGCAAACTACGCAACGGACAACCTGAAAGATGTAGACGTTAAACTGTATGATACGCAGGAAAACGCTTATCTTGATCTGGCGTCCGGTCGTGTAGACGTTCTGGTTTCCGACAAACTGCCGGCCTATGACTGGCTGCGTTCTGAGGAAGGCAAGGGCTTTGAGTTTGTGGGGGATGCGATCGACGTAAACGACAAGATCGGTATCGCAATCCGCCAAAATGACACGGAATTGGCCGAGAAATTCAATGCTGCGCTGAAAGCAATCGTTGCGAACGGCACATACGAGAAGATCAACGCGAAGTACTTCCCGTTCTCTATCTACTAAGACAAGTAAGTGCCCCTGTTTGACAAAGCAGGGGCCTTTCTCTTTGACTATTCGGATTTTTCTATGATCGACCTACAAGGATTTGGTCCGCAGATAGCCTATGGCGCATGGATGACCGTACAGGTCGCCTTGGGTGGGCTGGTGATCGGACTTATATTCGGTTTGGCGGGTGCTGCGGCAAAGCTGTCGCCTTATGCGGTGCTACGCGGGATCGGTCAGTCCTATACTACTGTCGTGCGTGGTATCCCCGAAATTCTGGTGGTCTTGCTCGTTTATTTTGGCGGGGAAGATGTTATCAACCGGATTGCGGAAAACTTTGGTTACGACGGCTATATTGAAATTAACGTCTTTGTTGCGGGCGTAACCGCCCTTGGCGTCTCGTTTGGGGCCTATGCAACCGAAGTGTTTCGCGGTGCTATCCAATCGGTGCCCGCAGGTCAGATTGAAGCCGCGGTTGCCATCGGGATGCGGTCCAATCAGGTGTTTTGGCGGATCACATTGCCTCAAGCCATGCGTCTTGCCATCCCTGGTCTGGGCAACCTGTTTCAGGTCTTGCTGAAGGATACGTCCCTTGTGTCCTTGATTGCCTTGCCGGAATTGATGCGCAATTCAGCGATTGCGATCCAGAACACAAAAGAACCCTTTACGTTCTATTTTATCGCTGCGGTGATTTACCTGTTGATTACATCGGTCGTTCTCGTGGGGCAGCTCTATGCAGAACGTTGGGCCAATAAGGGTGTGAAGAGGGCCAGCTCATGAATTGGGAAGAAATTTTTCTCGCCCTTCCCAAATTGTTGGACGGGGCGTTACTGACGCTGGAACTGGTCATTATTTCCTGCATTGTTGGCTTTGTTATTGCGATCCCGATTGCGTTGATGCGCAGTTCACAAAACTGGTGGATACGCAATATTCCCCTGATTTATACCTTCTTCTTTCGCGGCACGCCGTTGCTGGTTCAGCTGTTCTTGTTCTATTACGGGGCGGCGCAGTTTGATGCGGTGCGCGACAGCTTCTTATGGCCTGTGTTGCGCGAAGCCTATTGGTGTGCCTTGATCGTCTTTGCCCTGAATACCGGGGCCTATACGGCTGAGATTTTCCGAGGGGCGATCCAGTCTATCCCGCATGGGGAGATTGAAGCAGGTATCGCCATCGGTATGACGAAAATGACGCTTTATCGCCGGATCGTGATCCCGCGGGCCTTGCGCATAGCGATGCCGTCTTATGGTAACGAGATTATCTTGATGCTGAAAAGCTCGGCACTGGCCTATACCATTACGCTGTTTGATCTGACCGGCATGACCCGGACGATCATCGCGCGGAACTATCTGGCGATTGAAATGTATTTCACGGCCGGTGTGATTTATCTGCTGCTGACCTTCCTGTTTATTCAGGTCTGGATGCGGCTTGAAAAACGCATGCTGCGCTTTCAAGCCTAAGCGTTAGAGCAAGAGATAAAGAAAAGGCCTGTACCGAGAGGATCGGTACAGGCCTTTTTTATTTGTGGCTGTAGTGCGTTTCCTAGAAGCCGTAGAAGCTGGGGATAAACAGGCTAAACACAATCCAGATGATAAAGACAAGCGGTGTCCCCGCGATCAAAAAGTCTTTAAAGCTATAGCGCCCCGGTGCCATGACCAGCAGGTTGGTCTGATAGCCGATCGGGGTGGCAAAGGCACAGTTGGCGGCAAAGACAACCGCAACCGCAAAGGCGCGGGGATCAACCCCAAGCTCGTGCGCCATGGACACAGCAATGGGGGTGAACAAAACCGCACAGGTTTGCGTCGAGAGTACGTTGGTTAGCAAGGCAATGAGCAAGAACAACGCAGACAGCATGGTGCGTGGCCCCGCGCCATCAAGCGCATCCACAACCCCGTGGGCGAGGAAACTTGCAGCCCCTGTTGCCTGCATGGCAGAGCCAAGGGCAAGGGCAGCACCCACCATGGTGACGATCTTTGAGTCAACGGCGCGTACGGCCTGACGGACATTCAGCGCACCAATGGCAACCATGGCGGCGGCCCCGATCAGGGCGCAGGTTACGGTTGGTAAAATGCCGGAGCCCGCCAAGAGCACAACCCCCATAAAGATGGTGAGGGCACGGCGCGCGTGGTGAACGGCGGGCAGTTCTTCCTTGGACCATTCCAGCAGGATCACATCACGGTTGGAGCGCAGATTGTGAATGTCGCTGGGGTGGCCTTGCACCAACAGCACATCACCGCTTTGCAAACGGATATCATCCATGCGTGCGCGGATCATGCGCGAACGACGCTGGATGCCGATCACTTTACAGGCGGAACGTTCGGCAAAGTTGATCCCTTGCAGGGTTTGACCGGACAGTTGGGTGGTTGGGGGCAACATAACTTCGACCAACATGCGGTCCTGAGTTTTGGTTTCTTCTTCGCCCTCCTCTTTGGCATGGGTTCCTTCCATGGAGGACAGGGACTTTTGCACTAATTCAGGATGGTGAGGTTCCAATAAACCGTTGTTGCTGGTCAGGACTTCGGTAATGATTTTGCGGGTCGCGGCAACGACTAAGATATCGCCGGGATGAATTTTATGATCTTCAAAGGGGGGCAGAATATTCGTGCCTTGATGCTGGATCATGCGTACGGTCAGGTTGGGTAGCTCTTTAAAAAAACCGCCCATGGCTTCTTTGCCGACCAGTTTTGCGCCGGGCGCAACAGTCAATTGCGCAATAAAATGTTTGCCGTTGTGCTTATTTTCGCCTTCCTCGCCTGTGCGGTCTGGCAGCAGGCGCGGCATGACAAAGACCACGTAAATCAACCCGACGGAGGCAAGAACCAGACCGGGGATCGTAAAGTCAAAGAACTTGAAGGGCGTTTCCCCCAACTGAATGAGGGCAGAGTTTACCAGTAGGTTTGTCCCTGACCCGATCAGGGTGATCATCCCGCCCAGAACAGCGGCAGCACTGAGGGGCATCATGACCTTGCTGGCAGATTTGTTAATCCGTGCAGCAAGGGCCTGCATGATCGGAATAAAGATAACCACAACCGGAATGTTGTTGAGCATGGACGAAATGAGCATGCCGACAACAAGGGTAACGAGGATCGTCACCCACGTATTTTTGCCGCCCAATTTAAGCAGGACTTGGGCGCCGCGTTCAAGCACGCCTGTCCTGACCATCCCTTGCCCCACAATCAGAAGGGCAAGAACAGTGATCAGGCCAGTATTTGCAAATCCTAACAGGAGCGTATTGGGGCTGAGAAGGTTGTTCCCGTCCGCATCAAGGACGGGGAAGATATGGAAAATGACCAGAATAAATCCAAGTGTCACCAACGAGGTTAACTCGACGGGAATATCTTCAATGGCATAGGCAATAAGAGCCGCCAAAATAATGATGTAGGTGAGCCACATCTGAAAGTTTGGCCCAAAGATGTCCATCACGAGTGCGCTCATATTTCCCCTGCAAGATCGTTATTCTACTTTGTAGATATTGCGCATGCTCAGCAATTGTACAAGAACTTTATAATGATTTTTCCAGATACACCACGTTGTCTAACGGGTTGGTGTAGTACGGATCACATGCTTCGAAACCCAGTTGACTATATAAAGAAAGGGCAGCTTTTAAGTGTGCCAACGTGTCTAGTCGCATGGTTTTAAAGCCCCGTGCACTGGCCTTGTCTAAAATGGTCTGGGCCAGAATTTTGCCAATACCTTTTCCCTTAAACTGGTCGCGCACATAAAGGCGTTTCATTTCGCAGGTTTGATCCGCGGTCAGCGGCCACATGCCAACGCAGCCACAGATAGCACCATCCCAATATGCCAACAGCAGGACGTCGTATTTTAGTTTCAGGTTTTCAAGTTCGGTTTCAAACCCTTGAAAGCACAGATCAACACCCAGTGCGGTCTGATACTCTCGAAAAAGCTGTTTGATAGTGTCGTAATCCTGTGCCGTCGTGGCTTCTGTGAGGGTGAGGCTCATAAGAAGATTGTTCCCTTGAGAAACAGGCTGCATTGCCCCATGAGTTCAACCCGATTGCCTTTTAAGGTGCAGGTCACATCCCCGCCGCGCATTGAAACTTGGCGCGCGCGCAAGGTGGCCTTGCCCAGCTTATCCGCCCAATAAGGGGCGGAGACACAATGGGCGGCCCCTGTGACCGGATCTTCTGTAATGCCGTGACCGGGGGCGAAACAGCGTGAGACAAAATCATAATCGCGGCTGCGGGCGGTTAAAATAAACTCACCCGGCGCAATCTTTGCCAAGGCGTTGTGGTCGGGGGTGGCGTTGAGGACATCTTGTTCGTTTTTGACGACGCAAAGAACAAAATGATTTTCATGGGTTTCAAGGATCGGCACGCCCAAGGCCTCGCTCAATCCCGCGGGGATGGGACAGGGTTTGGGGGCTTTGGTGGGAAAATCCATGATGATATCGTCGCCTTTTTTAAGGACGATCAGTTCCCCGCTTTGTGTTTCAAAATGAATAAGATTTTTGTCAAACCCCAGTTCATTAAAAATGACGGAAGAGGCCGCAAGGGTCGCGTGACCACATAACGGGACTTCGGTTGTGGGGGTGAACCAGCGCAGATGGAAGCCTTTGTCCGTCGGCACAAAAAAAGCCGTCTCCGAAACATTGTTTTCGGCGGCGATTTTTTGCAACAACGCATCGTCGAGCCATGCTGTCAGAGGAATGACGGCTGCCGGATTTCCCTGAAGTGTTTTTTGCGTAAAGGCATCAACGTGAAAAAAGGGCAGTTGCATTTTTTAAGCCGGATTGATTGGAGAAGACACAAGGCTTACATGCTAGCGTATTCTCCAATCTATTTTCCAGTCTTTTAAATGGTAATCTGGCCTTTTAAGTAGAGCTGAGCACGCCCAAAGAGATCAACACGGTCACCTTTTACATCGCATTGGATATTGCCACCGCGTTTGGAGACCTGACGGGCGTTTAGCGAGGTTTTCCCCAGACGCTCTGCCCAGAAGGGGGCGGAGACACAATGGGCGGACCCGGTCACGGGATCTTCTTCGATCCCATGGGAGGGAGCAAAGCAGCGTGAGACAAAATCATATTTTTTGCTGCGCGCGGTCAGGATAAAGTCCGCCGGTTCAATGCGGGCAAGGGCCTGATGGTCGGGCTTGGAATTGATGACATCTTCTTCGTTTTCGCAGACGACAAGGCAAAACCGGTTTTGATGCGCTTCAAGCAGTTTAACGCCAAACGCCTCTTCCAAACCGTCGGGGATCGCGCAGGGGGTTGGCGGCTTTGTCGGGAAGTTCATCACAAAACCATCGTCACGGCGCTTGACCACCAGCGGGCCGCTTTTAGTTTCAAAGGTGATTTCATCCTTGTCCCAGCCCAGTTCGCGGTAAATCACAAAGCTGGTGGCAAGGGTGGCATGTCCGCACAACGGTACCTCAACGGTTGGAGTGAACCAACGTAGATGGAATCCACCGTCGGTGGGGACGAAAAAGGCCGTTTCCGACAGGTTGTTTTCCGCCGCAATGCCCAACATGGTGTCATCGTCCAGCCAGTCTGTGAGGGGGACGACAGCGGCGGGATTGCCTTCAAAGACGTTATCGGCGAAGGCATCGACTTGATAGATATCGAGTTTCATTAATTGTGTATTCCAAAGTTAGGCGAAATGGATATTGATGCGACGGTTCTGTTTGCCCTTTTTTTCGATCTTTCCAACGCGGATGGGACCGATTTCAGCCGTTGAGCGCACGTGGGTTCCGCCACAAGGTTGGTAATCTACATCACTGATGGTGATTGTGCGAACAGTTCCTTGCCCCATCGGTGGCTTAACCGACATGGTGCGGATCAGGTCTGGATTTGCGTCCAGTTCGGCATCGGTGATGGTGCCAATAGTGACGGGTTTATCTGCGTCAATTTCTGCATTCAGCGCGGCGCTCAGGGCTTCTTTATCAGGGCTTTCAGGCAGGTCGAAATCCAGCCGGCTTTTGTCTAACCCGATGGAGCCGCCGGACACCGCCGCATCCACTTTGGAACAGAGGATATGAAGGGCAGTATGCATGCGCATCAGTTTGTAGCGTCGATCCCAATCAAGGGTGCAGGTAACAGGGCTGCCCACAGCGGGCAGAGCCGTTCCCTCAGCAACGATGTGAAGCAGGTCGCCACTGTCACGGTCTTTTACGGTATCGATGATGGGGTAGGTCTGGCCTTCATCGCTTGTGAGGGTGCCGCAATCGCCGGGCTGGCCGCCACCTGTTGGATAAAAGACGGTTTGATCCAGTATGATGGCGTTGTCTTTAGTGTTGGTGACTGTTGCAGTGCATTCTTTTAGATAGCTGTCTTCACGAAACAGTTCTTTCGTCATAAGTTTTTCTCCCTATAAGATCATTGATAAAACCATGATCATGGCAAGCATGACATAGAGGATACGGGTTCTCAGGGGATTGTCGATCAGGAAATGGCGCAGCCATGCACCGGCAAAAATCCAGGTGGCACAGACCACGTTTGCAGAGGTAAAGACGATGGCACCGGTGACGGCGTCCAGACCGTAAGAACTTGCCCCGGCAAACGCCATCATCAGGGCTTTGGGGTTGATCCATTGAAAGGCCGCCGCGCGAAAGAATCCCCAAGGTTTGTCGTTGGCGGTTTCTTCATCAAAACTGGTCGGTGCGGTGGCAATCTTGAAGGCGATATAGAGCAACAAAGCCATGGCCACCCATTCCAGCATTGCCATCGTGCCAGTGGGAAGGAGTGGCAGAATAGAACCCACCGCCAAAAACATAAAACCGAAGCCCAGATTAATGCCAAACAGGTGGGGCAAGGTCCGTTTGATCCCAAAACGCACACCAGAGGCCATGAGCATGGAATTGTTCGGGCCGGGTGTGATGGAGCTGACGAGTGCAAAAAGGGCAAAGTTCAACATGCTTTTGACTTTCGTTTTAACAGGAAGCCCGCGGGGATGGTGTTGAAATAGAGACCAGTGATAATCAAGATCGCACCAACCATAATGTTGATGGTGATTGGTTCATTTAAAATGATCGCAGACGAACTGAGGCCAAAGATCGGCACCAGGAGGGAAAAGGGCGCAACTGTTCCGGCCGCATAGGTCTTAAACAAAAAGGCCCAGATGCCAAATCCCATGAGGGTTGCGATAAACGCCAGATAAACCACGCTACCAATCCCGCTGTAGGAAAGATGCGTGACGGCATAGCTGATGGCGTCCGGTCCTTCGTAAAACCAGGAAACCGCAAACAACACGGGCGCAGAAAAAGCGCTGACCCAGATGATCAGATACAGGGGATTGCTGCTTTGTGCCTTCTTCATGGCAAGATTGGATAGCCCCCAAAAGAGAGCGCCAAACACGACAAAGGTGACACCTAACAGCGCGCTTTTTTCCTCGGCCTGTTCAACAAGGACAAAACCAAGGCCGATAAAAGCAAGGGTCATGCCGAAAAGTTGACGTCGGCTCGGGCGTTCCTCAAGTAAGAAGAACGCCAGAATAACCGTGAAAAATGCCTGCATTTGTAAAACAAGAGAGCTTAAGCCCGCGCCGGACCCCAAATCCATGCCGATAAATAAAAGGCTGAATTTAAAAATGCCAAGGCAAAGGGCAATCGCAATAATCCAGTGAAGGGGAGCAGGGCGGGTCTTCCAGATGAAAATCAGTGGAAGCCCCGCCAGCCCGAAGCGCAAAGTGGACAATAAAATCGGGGGGAAACTTTCCAGCCCGACTTTAATGACAACGAAATTGACCCCCCATGCCGCCATCACACAGACAGCGAGGAAGATATGACCGGGTTTCATAAATCATGCCTTCCAGAAAGGTTTTTGCGCTTCTTTCTCGATATCGGCACGGGAGCGGCCGATATCTTTGAGAATGTCGTCGGACATTTGTCTCATTTTGAAACGTTGGCGTGATCGCTCATGCCATGTCCAGAGCAAGGTCACAAGCTGGAGTGCATCCGCCTTGACCATGCGCGCGCCGGTCTTTGCCCATTGGCCCCAGCTCAGCTGCGGGGCAGTTTGTGTGTCGATTGTATCGATACATTCCTGTCTCATCGGTCGTTACTCCGCCTGTGTTTGTGAAAATTACTTGATGACAATAAAGTTATCAATCGATACAATGTGACGTCAATTGATGCATTGTCACCATAACAATATTTTCAGGATTACTAAAATGCCCTCATGGATACCGAAAATTGAAGATCGCAAAGGTCCCCGCTATATCGCTATCGCGGATGCAATTGATGATGCGATCAAAGAAGGTGTCCTGAAACCCAATGACCGTTTGCCGACCCATCGTGATCTGGCCTATGACCTTGGGGTGACCGTAGGGACCGTGTCGCGGGCCTATGCCGAAGCGGTGCGTCGGGGGCAGGTTGTAGGGGAAGTCGGGCGCGGAACCTACGTGCGACCGGATGATGCGACGGGCCATCCGTTTCATATCCCCTATGATATCAATCCGGACACTTATGACTTTAGTTTGAACTTCCCCGCAGAAGGGGAACGGGTGGAATATTTGCGACAATCCCTCATGGTGGTGGCGCAAGACCCCGGCCTTGGGGCCTTGATGCGCTATCAAAGTGAACAAGGGATGGAACATCACCGACGATCCTTTGCAAAATGGGCGGCGCATCATAATGCACCGGATGACGCGGATCGTATTGTGGTATCCAACGGGGTACAGCACGCCATGACTTTGTCCTTGATGGCGCTGGTGCGTGCGGGTGATACGTTGTTGTGTGAAGAATATACCTATCCCGGCATCCGCACCTTGGCGAGCCAATTGGGCCTAAAGGTTACAGGGCTTGCCATGGATGAACATGGGATCATCCCGGAACGATTGGAAGATGCGATCGTGCAGACCGGTGCGCGTGTGCTCTATTGCATGCCGAACTACCAGAATCCGACCAGTACCATCATGCCCTTTGAGCGTCGAAAGCAGATTGCCGAAATTGCCACGCGATATGGCATCTGGATCATCGAGGATGATATCTACGGTTTTTTGCATGACAATCCAGCAGCCCATACGCCTTTTGCCCGTATGTTGCCGGAGCAGACCTTTTATTTGAACGGGGCTTCCAAATGTGTGAGCCCCGGTATTCGGGTTGGCTTTGTCCTGGCACCAAGCGCGAAGGTACAATCGGTTGCGGCCTGTATGCGTTTAAGCAATTGGATGGCGGCCCCTTTGAATGTGGAAGTCACCTGCCGCTGGATTGAAAATGGCAAGATTTTTGAGATGATGGAATGGCACCGCGCGGAAGCCTTGCAGCGTCAGGAAATCCTGTTTGAAAACTTTAAGGGCCGCGATATTCAATCCATGCCGCGCTGCTATCACAGTTGGTTAAAGTTGCCCTATCCGTGGACATCCGACATGTTTAGTCTTCGTGCGCGCGAACGCAATGTCTCGATCTTGCCCTCTTCGGTCTTTTATACCGGCAAAGGTACTCCGCTAAATGCGGTGCGGATCTGTTATGGTGCGCCACCCAACCTTGAAAATGTCGCGGAAGGCATGAAACGGTTGGGTGACTTGATTGAGGAAGAAATTCACGCCTTCCAAAGCGTTATGTGAAAAACAGCATTAAAAGGGGCAGCAGTAGGGCGGTCGCCAAGGCGTTGAGTCCCATGCCCAGCCCCGCAAAAGCGCCTGCGGTTTCATGGACATTGAGCTTACGTGCGGTCCCGATCCCATGTGAGGCAATGCCGACAGCAATGCCGCGGGCTTTTTTATCTTTTACTCCGACAAGGCTAAGGACGGCCCCGCCCAGTACAGCGCCCGTGACCCCGCTGAGGATCACCAGCACCGCCGTCAATGAAGGGGTGCCACCGATAATATCCGATAATCCCATGGCAACAGGGGCCGTGACGGATTTTGGCGCGAGGGAAAGAAGGGTTTCAGCACTTCCACCCAGCAGATAGGCGACGCCGACTCCGCTTGCGATGGCAAAAAGCCCGCCCAGAATAACGGTTGCGAAAATGGGGAAAAGGGCAGCTTTGACATGGTGCAGATTTTTATACAGCGGCACCGCCAGAGCAACCGTTGCCGGACCGAGCAGAAAATGGATGTATTTGGCCCCGTCAAAGTAGGTCAGATAGTCGGTCTTCGTGATCCACAGGATAAACGTAATGGTGATGATGGAAAACAGGACCGGATTGGCAAGCGGGTGTTGGTTTGTCTTTTGATACATCCAGTTACCCGCACAAAAACAGCCAAGGGTGACGAAAATTCCCAAAAGGGGTGTTTGTGCCAGATGGGCCCATAGATCCGTAAGCAGGGTCATGACGATTTATCCAGTAGCTTCATGACAAGGCCACTAAAGGCAATAGTCAGCAAGGTTGCGCCAAAGACGGCGGCACTGATTGGTAACCATTCGGCCGCAATCAAATTAAAATGCAGGGAAACGCCGACCCCTGCAGGGATAAACAAAAGCGACAGAATTTTAAGCAAGCCGCCTGCTGCTTGATCCAACCCATCGGGTACGCCGTTTTTGACGATCAGGATCAACAATAATAACGCCATCCCGATAACCGGGCCGGGGATGGGCGCGCCTGTCAAAAAGACGATGGCTTCCCCGACCAGTTGCAGGGCGCAGAGCAGGAAAAAATACATCAGCATGATCAGCTAATCTCTCTCAGGAATTGTCCTAGAAGGGTGAACTCTTCTTTACGACCGGATGTTTTGCGCCAGACCAAACCAATATCACGGGGCGGACTGTTTTTAGACAGGGGCAGGGTCACAAGGTCGGTGCCGCGTGTGATACCGGCTTTGATCGCCATTTCCGGCAGGAGCGTAATCCCCAGACCATTGGCGACCATATGAACGATGGTGGACAGGCTGGTTGCCCCAAATTCGTTGATATTGCGCGCCCCTTCCCAAGAGCAGGCGGCCATGGCGTGATCGCGCAGGCAGTGACCTTCTTCAAGCAGCAGGAGGTTTTCAGAAATAATCTCCTGATTCTCGATCTGCTTTTTCTTGGCGAGTGGATGGTCTTTTGGCAAGGCACAGTAAAAGCGATCTTGCATAAAGGTGAAACTGTCAATGGTGTCGCTTTCGTAGGGAAGCGCTAGGATCAGCACATCAAGCTGGCCTTCCTTGAGGGCGGCGAGTAAACGTTCGGTCTGGTCTTCTTTTAGATATAGGGTGAGATCGGGGAAGTGGCGGCGCACGTCTTCCATGATCTGTGGCAGCAAGTAAGGGCCGATTGTCGGGATGACCCCAAGACGTAATTCACCATTTAAGGGAGAGCCTTTGGCGCGGGCCATTTCCATCAAGCTATCGGCCTGTACCATGATATCTTTTGCGCGCTTTAGCACTTCCTCGCCGATAGGGGTGACGAGGACACTGCGCTTTGTTCGCTCCAGAAGCTGCACGCCAAGAATATCTTCAAATTCCCGAATGGCGGCGCTGAGGGTCGGCTGGGTGACAAAGCAAGCGTCAGCGGCTTGGCCAAAATGTTTGAATTTTGCAACCGAGATAAAATATTTCAGGTGCTTGAGTGTGTATGTCGCGTTCATAGGAATAATCTATAAAACAGCTTTTATTTATTGGCAAATGAAAGGTTTTTTAACCTCGCGTTGTAGTATCTGTGTTTTTTGTGTTTATGATTGAGAGAAAATGGCATAACTTTAGGTATAAGAACGAGAAAATAAGGGCAGCGTCATGGTACAGGAACGTTTTGACAAGGTCACGGTGGTTATTGCCGACCCTGACCACAAGGCAAGGACAATCGCAAAGAAGACCTTGATCAAGGCTGGATTTCGCAAGATTTTAACGGGGCATAATCTGGCGTTTGTCAAACAGAGCTTTGATGTGGAAATGCCGGAACTTTTAATCGCGGAAACAAATTTACCCGATGGTGACTTTTCAGAATTCGTGAATGATCTGCGCCATCATAAGATCGGGAATAATCCGTTTCTGGTTGTTTCGGCGCTCGCGGAAAACCCAACGCCGGAATTGGTGAAAAAGGTTATTCAGGCGGGGGCCGACGATCTGTTGTCAAAACCGTTTGATGTTGCGACTTTGATGCGTCGTGTCGGTCGTTTGATCCATCAGCGTAAACCCTTTGTTGTGACCGGTGATTATGTTGGCCCAACCCGGCAGGCCAAATCCCAGAAAGAAGCCAACGCCGAACAGTTTGTCCCGCCCAATACGTTGAAAGCACGTGCTTTGAATGAAGGTAGTGTGGACGAGGTACAGGCGATGGTGGATGCGGCGATCCAAAGCGTTAATACCAAGGCGCTGGAATCGCATGCGGATGATATCAACGAACTGGTGACGATTGTAACACCGCGTTTGACCACGGGGCAGGTGGATGCAACCGCGCGTCTGTGTCTGGATCGATTGCGCTATGCTGCCGAAGATGCCAACCGTCGACTGGACGGCACCCAATATGATCATGTGTCGGAACTGTGCCAGACCCTGTTGGGGATCGTAAATAACATTCGCAATTCCGGCGGTGTCCCTGTCGCACGTGATGTGCAGCTGTTGACACCGTTGAACAAAGCCATTCAGCTTGGATTTGATAAAAATGCCGATGTCGCGAGCGCACGGCAGATTACACAGGCCATTTTAGTGCAGGCGCGCGGCTGACCTATTGGTTTAGAGTGATGTAACGGCTGACGGGTTTTAGTTCTTTTGGGCTGGCCCCGGCGGTGACAAGATCAGCGGCTTTTGTGGCGTCGGTGATAATCCGGCCAGACAGCACGTTGATCCCGTAGTCAAATAAATTGGGACACAGGGGTGTTTCGGGGCCGACCATGACAGTTTGGGCCGTGCCTTTCAAGCGCAACAAGGTGGCGAGTGCCCCCTCTCTGAACGTGTGTGACGGCAGGATGACCCCGTCATAGGCGTGGTCGTAGAGGTGTTGAACGGCGTTGTCCGGCGCGATGGTGTGGCTGTTGTTAGAATAAGCGCGATCTTTCGGGAAGTGCCCAAGGACAAGCACGCTGTCATCTTTTCCTTTGAAATGGTCAAGGCCGCTTGTATCCGGCCCGCAGAGGTCATAGCGGTTGTGATGGGCAAGGGTGGCGGCAATACCTAGGGCATGGGCGAGGATATCTGCGCGGTTTTGGTTGTCACGGGCAAGGTCTTTTAGGGTTTTTTCGGTGGTGAAATTCGGATGGCCTTGACCTGACGGGTTGGCCGTGACGCCGCAACCGTTCGGGCCTTCCACAAGAATGGCCTTTTCCCCGATCACGATTTGAACGGGGCGCTGGTCCGGGATGCCGAGGGTGAGTTCTTTATAGAGGTTCCATTTCGGCCACCAGTGCCAGAGGCTATCCATATCGTGGGGGAGGAGGGTGCCGAGACGTCCGCTAAACTCATTCCAGGTTTCAAGGGCGCTGGCGGGCACGGCGACAAGGGTCGGAATGCCTTGCATAGCAGCGGCGACAATCTCGTCGGCAAGACCGCGCCCGTCTTGTTCTCGTTCGCCAAATTTTTCAACAATTAAAAGATCGGCGGGAGCTTGCATGGCGTCGCGCAGTACGCGGGAGGTTTCGCTCAGGCGCCCAAGGTCAAAGCCGCAGGTGCCATTTTCACGATCTTCTTTGCTGGGGCGGGCAAGGGGGAGGTGTTCACCGGTGCGAATATCGACGGCATCCAGTCCGATTTTTTCACCGGAGGTGTTGTAGGCAAACTCTTGGACCAGTCCCGCAACGTGCCAGCCGCGTTTTTGCAATTCTTGTGCAAAATCACGTAAGGCGTTGCGTTCCGGTGTGTCGGCTGCGTAAAGGACGCCACCGAGTCGAATTGGTTTTGCCATAGGTGTTGACATTTGATGCGTTTCGCTTTTCATCTATCCATCTGCTGCGTCCAATTTAACAAGAGAAGGATTAAAACTCCATGGGTATTCAGGTCGATATGAGAGTCGCCGAATTATTATGCTCGCGTCTGTGCCATGATTTGGTTGGTCCGGTGGGCTCCGTTAACCATGGAATTGAGCTTCTTGGGGAAGGGATGAGCGATGTTATGGCGGATGCCACCGACATGATCGCCCAAAGCGCAGAGCAAGCGGCGGCGCGGTTGGAATTTTATCGGGTGGCCTTTGGTCTGTCCGGTGGCGGGGCCGGGCAAATGTCCTTTGCAGAAGGTCGAAAACTGGCTGAACGCTATATTAAACAGGACGTGAGACTAAATTGGCCGGTGTTGGCGGATTTACCTTGGCAGGATCAGGAAAAAAATGTTCCTAAAGATGTGATTAAGGTGATCCTAAATCTAGTCATGCTGGGGCTGGAGTGTCTGCCCCGTAATGGAACGCTGAGTATCAGTCAGGCTGTTCTACCAGAAGGTTTGGGAGTGGCGTTGGTTGTGGACGGCCCAAAAGCCCATATTAAGGACGAGATTAAAAGTGCAATTGCACCGGATGCTCGCGAAGATTCGCTGACAGCGCGCACGGTTCAGCCCTATTTTATGGCAAAATTGGCGCAAGACCTTGGTGTGGACTTTGAAATTTTCAGTCCAGAGCCTGATTGTGTTCAGCTCGCCGTTATTATTCCATTGGAAGTTTAAAGCCAAGAGTTCTGCCATATTTAATATGGATATTCTGTGAAGGTAAATTAGTTTCATTTCGTAAATATTATGAAAATAATATTTCGAATGTGGAATGATGTCGTTTTTCTTTTTTGAATCAGAGATTTTTTAGGTACTGTATCTTAAATTTGAATCAACGCATATGCGTGCGATAGGTTGCCTTCGGGGCAAAGTCTAAAGAAAGGTGCAGACATGGATGATCTCCTTAGCGAATTCATAACGGAAACTTCCGAGAGTCTTATGGTGCTTGACTCTGAACTGGTGAAGTTCGAGCAAAATCCGAATGATACGGAAATTCTTTCGAACATTTTCCGTTTGATGCACACCATTAAAGGGACATGTGGCTTCCTTGGTCTGCCGCGTCTGGAAAAGGTTGCGCATGCGGGGGAAAACGTTCTCGGTAAATTCCGTGAAGGAACCTTGGAAGTAACGCCGCAGGCTGTGACGCTGATTTTGCACGCAATCGATACCATTAAAGAACTGCTGCAAGCGCTGGAAGAAACCGAGTCCGAGCCGGATGGCAACGATCAGGATCTGATTGACCAGTTAAATGCGATGGCGGAAGGTAAAACGGTTGAAGCTGCGGCACCTGCTGCTGAAGCTCCTGCGCCTGCCGCGGATCCGGCACCGGCTGCACCAAGCAGTGGTCCGACACTTGATGAACGTGGCTTCCCGGTTGCTGCAGAGCTGTTGCTGGAAGTCGAACAAGCTGTGGCTAGTGGGGCGAAAGCCCCAAGCCAGGCTGAGCTTGATGCCCAGATGAAAGCGGAAATGGAAGCGGAAAAAACCTCTTCTACACCTGCACCAGCGCCGAGCACACCGGCCCCCGCGCCGCAAGTTCCGGCCCCTGCGCCGAAGCCTGTTGAGAAAAAAGCAGAAGCGCCAAAACCATCTGGGGCTGCTAAAGAAACATCGGTTGCCAACCAGACCATTCGCGTCAATGTCGAATTGCTGGAAAATCTGATGACATTGGTGTCCGAACTGGTTCTGACCCGTAACCAACTTTTGCAAATGGTGCGTGGGTCTGACGACAGCGTCTTTAAAGTGCCGCTGCAACGTTTGAGCCACATTACATCCGATCTGCAAGAAGGCGTCATGAAGACACGGATGCAGCCGATCGGTAACGCATGGGCGAAATTGCCGCGTATTGTCCGTGACCTGTCCATCGAAGCGAATAAGAAAATCGATCTTCAAATGATCGGTGCGGAAACCGAACTTGATCGTCAGGTCTTGGAACTGATTAAAGATCCGCTGACGCATATGGTTCGTAACTCTGCCGATCACGGTCTGGAAACACCGGACATTCGTGAAAGCTTGGGTAAACCGCAAGTCGGGACCATTACCCTGAACGCTTATCACGAAGGTGGTCACATCATCATCGAAATCGCCGATGATGGTAAAGGCCTGAATACGGCGCGTATCCGTGAAAAAATCATTGAAAACGGTCTGGCGAGCGAAAGCGATCTGGAAGCCATGTCCGATCAGCAGATTCACCAGTTTATCTTCCGTGCCGGTTTCTCCACCGCCCAGAAAGTGACGTCGGTTTCCGGTCGTGGCGTGGGGATGGACGTGGTCCGCACGAACATCGAGAAAATTGGTGGCACGATCGAGCTGAAATCCATTGAAGGCAAAGGCTCGACCTTTACCATCAAGATCCCGCTGACGTTGGCGATTGTATCTGCGCTGGTTGTTGAATGTTCCGGCGAACGTTTTGCCATCCCGCAAATCAGTGTTCTGGAGTTGGTCCGTACCTCTTCCGCCTCCGACAATTGCATTGAAATGATCAACGATGCACCGGTCTTGCGTTTGCGCAACCGTCTGCTGCCGTTGGTGTCACTGCATGATCATTTGTCGCTGGGCGATCGTAAGGTTGATCTGGAAAATGACGAATTGTTCATCGTTGTGACACAGGTCGGGACATACACCTTCGGTATCATTGTTGATCGCGTCTTCGATACGGAAGAGATCGTGGTGAAACCGGTTGCGCCGATCCTGCGTCATATTTCTCTGTTCTCGGGGAACACAATCCTTGGGGATGGTAGCGTCATCATGATCCTTGACCCGAACGGGATTGCCGCCACAACAGGTGAAGTCGCAATGGGTAATTCTGAAGCGGCATCGACAAATGTTGCGACCTCCTCGAGTGGGGAAACAACGTCTATCCTCATCTTCCGCGCAGGCGGAGAAGAGCTTAAGGCTGTGCCTTTGGCCTTGGTTGCGCGTCTTGAAGAAGTGGATGTGACCAAGATCGAATACTCCGGCAAGAACCCGGTTGTTCAGTATCGTGGCCAGTTGATGCCGTTGATTCCGATCGACCCGGAACATGTCTGGAAAGAAGATGGTCGTCAGCCTGTACTGGTGTTCACGGATCGTGATCACTCCATGGGTCTGGTTGTGGATGAAATCGTCGATATCGTTGAAGATCATCTGAATATCGAGTTGGCATCCGACCGTGCAGGCTTTGTCGGTTCTGCGGTGATCAGTGGTAAGGCGACCGATCTGATCGACGCCGGTTACTATCTGACAAAAGCGTTCCCGGACTGGTTTGGTCGTGCGGAATCTGCGACAGCGTACGGTGATGATAAAGTCGGCGGCCCGCGTATCCTGCTGGTCGATGACAGCCCGTTCTTCAGAAACCTTCTGACACCGGTTCTGTCTGTGGCAGGTTACAAAGTGTCCACGGCTGAAAATGCCAAGAAAGCCCTTGAGTTACGTTCTGCTGGTCGTGAATTTGACGCCATCGTCAGTGATATCGAAATGCCGGAAATGAACGGCTTCGAATTTGCCGAGGCAGTGCGGAGCGATACACGTTGGCAGTACGTGCCGATGATTGCCCTGTCTTCACATGCAACCGAGCAGGATTTTGAACGGGGCCGCGAAGTCGGGTTTAATGACTATTGTGCCAAGTTTGACCGTGATGCGCTGTTGCAAACTTTGATGGAAATATTGACTGTCAAATAACTAAGAGTGTTGAGTTTGACAGTCTACTGCTTTACCTTAGTTAAGAGTAGGCTGTCCCTCAATCTCAGGGACAGTGTTTAAGGCGATCCAAGCCGAGGGGAACCGAAAAGAAATGAAATCTTGTTTGATTGTCGACGATTCAAAAGTCATCCGTATGGTGGCACGTAAAATTCTTCAGGAATTGAGCTTTGACACGATTGAAGCAGCCGATGGGCAACAGGCTCTGGATGCGTGTAAGGAGGCTATGCCTACAGCGGTATTGCTTGATTGGAATATGCCGGTCATGAGCGGTATCGAATATCTGCGCGAATTGCGTAAATTGCCAGGCGGTGACGAGCCGGTGGTTGTTTTCTGCACAACGGAGAACGATATAGAACATATTCAGGAAGCCATCGAAGCCGGGGCAAATGAATACATTATGAAACCGTTTGATAGCGAAATTATTCAGGCGAAATTTTCGCAAGTCGGTCTTTTGTAATTACTTTTTGAGGATCTTTTGACAGGTCTTGTTGGAAAAAATATGTCACTGAACGCTGCACCCAAAAACGAAAACCCGATAAGGGTCATGGTGGTGGATGACTCTGCTGTTGTACGTGGTTTAATCACCCGGATGCTGGAGGCACATGCCGATATCAAGGTTGTGTCCTCGGTCGGTAATGGCAAGATGGCAGTCGACAGCCTGGCGCGCAACGAAGTGGAAGTTGTTGTCCTGGATATCGAGATGCCGGTGATGGATGGTCTGACAGCGTTGCCAAAGATGCTGGAGATCGACAAGGATATCCGCGTCATTATGGCGTCGACCCTGACGTCCAGAAATGCGGATATCAGCTTAAAAGCCCTTCAGGCCGGTGCAGTCGATTATATCCCCAAACCGTCGTCATCGCGTGAACTGTCCGGTGGACAGGATTTCGGGACGGAACTGATCGAGAAAGTCCATATCCACGGGGAAGCGCGCCGCAAAGCCAAAGGCGCGCCATCTGTCAGTGTGTCACGTCCGCGCGGGATTGCGCCGCGCCCTGCCGCGCCGCTGCAGCCAAAGCCGGTAAAAGAAGTTAAATTACGCCCGCGTTCCTTAAAAGAACGCCCTGATATTATTGCGATCGGCAGTTCTACAGGGGGGGCGCAGGCCTTGTTTAACGTCCTTAAGGGGATGCATGGCAAGGTGCGTCAGCCGATTGTGATTACGCAACACATGCCGGCGACCTTTACCAAAATTTTGGCGGAACATATCAACAGAATGACAGGCTGGCCCTGTCAGGAAGCCAGCGATGGCATGTTGATCCAGCCGGGACAAGTCTATCTTGCGCCGGGGGATTTTCACATGACTGTTGAAGGTAGTGGACCGCAAAAGATACTCAAACTAAACCAGAACCCGCCGGAAAACTTCTGTCGTCCGGCTGTGGACCCGATGTTGCGCAGTGTCGTGGCATCTTATGGGCGCAAGGTTCTGACTGTAATCCTGACGGGTATGGGGTCTGATGGATTAAAAGGTGGTCAGGTTGTTGTTGAAAACGGCGGCGATCTGATTGCACAGGACGAAGCGACAAGTGTTGTATGGGGGATGCCGGGGGCTGTGGCCCAAGCCGGGATTTGCAGCGCTGTGTTGCCGTTGGATGACATTTCATCCTATGTTGTTAAAGCCGCTTCTGGGGGTGTTTGATGAAACCTGATGATTTTCAGTTTCTTGCAACTTTGGTGAAGGACCGTTCCGGTCTGGTGCTGACGCAGGATAAAGCCTATCTTCTGGAAAGCCGGTTGATGCCTGTTGCGCGAAAGCGTGGCATGAAAGGCTTGGAAGAGTTGGTTAGCACGTTGCGTGCCCGCATGGATAATGTGCTCGCCGACGAGATTACGGAAGCGATGACGACGAATGAGGCGTTCTTCTTTCGCGATATCAAGCCGTTTGACATTTTCCGCGAAACCGTGCTGCCGAACCTGTTGAAAGCACGCGCGCAGAAGAAGTCATTTCGGATTTGGTGTGCGGCCGCTTCCAGTGGTCAGGAACCCTATTCCATTGCTATGGTGTTGAAAGAATTTGCCAGCCAGCTTGCCAGTTGGCGTGTGGAAATCATAGGGACTGATATCTCCAAAGAAATGTTGGAGAAAGCGAAAGCCGGGCTTTATTCCCAGTTTGAGGTCCAGCGTGGACTGCCTGTCCAAAATCTTGTTAAGTACTTTAAAAAACGTGACGATCTGTGGCAGATCGACTCAGGTTTACGGGCTATGGTCCAGTATAAGGAATTTAACCTGCTGGAAGATATGAAGGCACTGGGGACGTTTGATGTTGTCTTTTGTCGTAATGTCTTGATCTATTTTGATCAGCAAACCAAAGGCGAAGTGTTGGGTCGTATGGCGCAACAGATGACTGATGATGCCGTCTTGTACCTTGGCGGGGCGGAAACCGTGCTGGGTATCTCTGATGCGTTTAAGCCGGTACAGGGATTGCGCGGGATTTATGCGCGCACCACCGGTACAGGATCCCTTGGTGATGGGGCAACTACGGATGCTGCACGACCTGCGGCACCTGCTGCACCGTCGGGGTTCCAGCAACCTAAACATATGCGCGAAGGC
This sequence comes from Terasakiella pusilla DSM 6293, assembly GCF_000688235.1. Classification (GTDB taxonomy): domain Bacteria; phylum Pseudomonadota; class Alphaproteobacteria; order Rhodospirillales; family Terasakiellaceae; genus Terasakiella; species Terasakiella pusilla. Next base: position 72,538 of record NZ_JHYO01000011.1, read on the forward strand.
AGACCGCTTGCCGGTACGACAGGGGCTACGCCGCCACCACGTCCGGCAGGGGCACCAGCAGCCCCGCGCCCTGCTTTGCAACCACGTCCAGCAGGCTCCCCACCACCGCGTCCGGCCGGATCACCGCCGCCACGTCCCGGTGTGGCACCTCGTCCGGCAGGCTCCCCACCACCCAGACCCGGTGCGCCGCGTCCTGCGGCTAGCCCCGGCAGACCATTGCCGCCCAAGCCGGATATTAAAAAGCCATAAAAAAAGCCGATCCGTAAAATACCGGATCGGCTTTTTCTTTGAGTTGGTGGCGGTCTATTCTGCCGCGGGCTGTTCTTCCGCATCGGGATCGCGCAGTACATAGCCCCGACCCCAGACGGTGTGGATGTAGTTATCGTCGGTCGCTTTAGTCAGCTTTTTACGCAGCTTACAGACAAAAACATCAATGATCTTCAGTTCAGGTTCGTCCATACCGCCGTAAAGGTGGTTGAGGAACATCTCTTTCGTCAGGGTTGAGCCCTTACGCAGAGACAGCAGTTCCAGAATGCCATATTCCTTACTGGTCAGATGAACGGGCTTACCTTCACATTCCACAGTCTGGTTGTCGAGGTTGACAGACAGTTTGCCTGTGTTGATCACGGACTGGGAATGACCTTTGGAACGGCGCACGATCGCGTGGATACGGGCGACCAGTTCATCCTTATTATAAGGCTTGGTCAGATAGTCATCAGCACCGATTTCAAAGCCTTTGACTTTTTCTGGCGGTTGATCAAGGCCGGACAGAATCAGGATTGGCGTGTCCACTTTGGAGCTTCTCAGCGCCCGTAACACTTCAAACCCATCAATGTCTGGCAACATCAGATCAAGGATGATAATATCATAGTCATAGAGCTTACCGATCTCGATGCCTTCTTCACCATAGTTGGTGACATCCACGACCATACCGGCCGATTTGAGCATCAATTCGATGGCTTTCGCTTCGCTAGGATTGTCTTCGACGAGTAATGCACGCATGGCCGATCCCCAAAAAAATTGGCGTTAACGGTTCATTAACCTTTTGTTAACTTTTACCATAGGGCCGAATCCTTGCAAAGATATTTTTTGGAAAAAGTCCAAGTTTTCTCACGAGTCGCAAAAGGTACATAATCCTGTCAAGGGGTTTGTCATTTCCGGTAAATGGAGTATATTGCCCTAAAGTTTCATGCGCGCCAGCAGTGTTTAGGGAGGACCTTTGTGGCCTTTTTAGTCAATAATATAATCGCAGAAGTTGATAAGCTGCCATCCTACAATGTGTTCGGTCGGGTCGCGGCTGTGCAAGGCCTGATGGTCGAGGTTGGTGGGGTTCAAGGGGCTTTATCCATTGGGGATCATTGCCGTATCCGCGTGCGCCGTCGGGAATGGATCACCTGCGAAGTGGTGAGTTTTCGTGATGGGCGCGCGCTTGTGATGCCGTTTGGGTCGGTGGACGGAATTGCCATGGGGGATCGCGTCGAAGTTGGGCAGCGCGAGCCGGTTTTGTACCCCTGTGAAGCCTGGGCCGGACGCGTGATAAATGCCATGGGAGAACCTGTAGATGGCAAAGGACCGCTGCCGGTTGGCCCTAATCCGTTCGTGATTAAAGGCACGCCGCCTTCTGCCCATGAACGCACAAGGGTGGGCGGCAAGATCGATTTGGGCGTGCGCGCGATCAATACCTTCCTGACCTGTTGCCGGGGGCAGCGGATGGGCATTTTCGCCGGCTCCGGTGTGGGGAAGTCGACGGTCCTGTCCATGATGGCCCGTAGTACGGAAGCCGAAATCTCCGTCATCGGCCTGATCGGGGAACGGGGACGTGAAGCGCGGGAATTTATTGAGGATGATTTGGGCGAAGAAGGGTTGGCGCGCAGTGTGGTGATTGTCGCCACATCTGATGAGCCCCCGTTGATGCGCCGCCAAGCCGCCTATGTGACGATGGCGGTGGCGGAATATTTCCGTAATCAACAGCGCGATGTCCTGTGCTTGATGGATAGTGTCACCCGTTTTGCCATGGCCCAGCGCGAGATTAGCCTGTCGGTCGGGGAACCGCCTGCCTCTAAAGGCTATACCCCCTCTGTTTTTGCTGAACTGCCGCGCCTTTTGGAACGCGCAGGCCCGGGAGGACAAGGGCAGGGCAGTATCACGGGGCTGTTTACAGTCCTTGTGGAAGGGGATGATCATAACGAGCCGATCTCGGATGCGGTGCGCGGTATTCTGGATGGGCATATCGTGCTGGATCGTGCCATCGCGGAACGCGGACGCTATCCGGCGATCAACCTGTTGCGCAGTGTATCGCGGACCATGCCGGACTGTAACGATGATCAACAAAATGCTTTGGTTTTTAAAGCGCGACAGCTTCTGTCCACCTATGAAGATATGGCGGAACTGATCCGATTGGGGGCCTATCGGCAAGGCACAGACCCGAAAGTGGACGAGGCCGTTTATTATAACCCCGCCCTAGAAGCCTTCCTTGCGCAAAATAAAAACGAGCCGATGGACCTTGAAACCGGATATATGGCATTGGCGCAGTTGTTGGGGATGGAATATAAAGACTTTAACGGGGATGTGTCCCAATTGGGTGCCCCGCAAGGTCAACTGGAAGCTCCGCAGCAGTTTTAGGATAAGCGCCCATGGGTAAAACGCTGGAAAACCTGATCCGATTGCACAAGTACCGCGTGGATGAAAAACGTCGCGTGCTGGGCCTGCTGTATGGGGAGTTAAATGATCTGGAGCAAAAGCTGAAAGATCTGTATGCCCAGATTGCAAACGAACAACAGATCGCCCAATCCACGCCGGAACAGGCGATGTTTTCCTATGGACGCTTCCATCAACGCGCCATGTTGATCCGGGACGAAATCGTGCAGGCGATCGCACAGAAAGAACAGGAAGTCGAAGCCGCCCGTGATGAGGTCAATACGGCCTTCCAGGAATTAAAGGTCTACGAAGAAGCGGAGAAAAACCGCAAAAAACGTGAAGCCGATGAACGTCAGCGCAAAGAAAATATCGAGATGGATGAAATTGCGATGAATCTCTATCGCAACAATCAGTCGGATTAAATCTTGGCGAAACGGTCTTTCAGATGTGTATTGTTCCACTGCGGCTGGTGATCTTCTAAAACCACCAGATGCTCTGACATCTCGTCTTTATGTTGTGTCAGATTGACCTGTAGCCAGCGTGCCACCAGTTCGTTGTTCATATCTTCAAGGATCCAGGTGCCTGCTTCTTCCAATGACGTGCAGTCGTTGAAGATGGCGTGCAGATAGCTGGTGAAAGCAGCGTGATCCAGAATGACCTTGTCAGGGATATAGCGAAAAGAAACCACGATCCCGCGGCTTTGATCACCGCCTTTTAAGGTGATGATATAATCAAGGGCTTTGTTGGGGTTACTGTGTGTGGTGATAAGGGCGCGGCGCTCAGTCAGGGTCATATTATACCAGCATACCAAGGTTGAGGGAGGCGTTCTGTGGATGAATACCTTCTACATTAATGAACTGACTTGTCACGATAAAGCTGATTTTTCCCTCAAACCCCAGAACGGACATACCGTGATCAAAGATGTCGTGAATTTCTTTGCGCATAAAGCCGGGCAGGGCTTTCTTGGCGCGGATGATTAAATCGAACCGTTTGGATTTGTCTTTTGCAAGACCATCAAATTGCAATTCCCCCAAGCGCGATAGATTGATGTCGATGACAAAACGCACGCCGGGGTCTTCCTTCCCGCCGTTTTGCTCGTCCTTATGATCTCGTTGGGCGATGCGAATTTGATCAATTTGACCGTTATTTTGCATCGGAACAAAAGCAATTTTCCAATCTGTACTGGTGGGGACTTTGGCTTTATCGCTTAAGTTCTGGAAATCATTTTCCAGTTTGCCAAGCAAGTTGGGTTTTGTCCGCGCAAGGACTTTGATCGCATTTTCGTCCGCCCAGTTTTTAAAATTGCCGCGCCCCAGGGCTTTAAGGAAAAAGAGCATATTAAGGGCAAGGCGACTGTCCGGTTTTGGTAGCATGGCTTTGGCAACATGGTCGGCAAGGCCGGGGTTAAGGTCGCGTAGGGTCTTCAAGGTTTCTTCGAGGGCCGGCCATTTTTGGGTCAGGGGCGCAGGGGCGGGGCCAACTGGTGCGGCCGCGGGGCTGGCGCCACTTAAGGGGCGGTTAGAAGATAGGACCTCGATTTTTACGCTGGTGCCATCCGGCATTTTAGCGGTGGTATCTAGGGCAATCTGCCCTTGAGGGGTTTTGATGATTGGCTGCTGGGTCGCTGTTGTTCCCATGACAGTCCCCTGCACAATCACGGTGCTGGCAAGGGGGGTACCTGTTGTAGGTGCTATCTGGCTTGCAGGCTGTTCCGGCAGTTGCACGGACAACAGCCGCACATTCAAATGATTGCCGGGTTGGAAGGTACCTTGGCCTTGGGGGCTGGTGGTGGTGAGGATGGTTGTATTCCCCGTCATCGGTGCGGCTGATGTGGTCGCCGGATTTTTTATACCGGTTTGAACAGTGTTGATCGGCGCGGTTTGGGCCTGCGTCGAGGTTCCTGCCGTAGGGGGGGAAGCTGTCCCAAGATTCAGAACAAAGGCCTTCATGGCGTTTGCAGCATTGAGATTGAGAAGGGTCGCAGGTGCTGATGCGCCTGTCGGTGTGCCGACAGGTTGGCCGGCCGGATTAGGGGACGCCTGCCCTGTACCGGTCGGGGCAGGTTGCATCATTTGATGAGCAAGAACCATAACCCGATTGGCTGGCGTATTGGGAGGCAGGGGCTTGCCGTTAATATGGGTGAGCTGTAGCTGGACGCTGGGCTCGGTTTGGATCAGTTTAAAGGTGGCCTCTGCGTTTGCGGGCAGGGCAAACGGGGCTTTAAACTGTAAGGGACCAAGGCTGGTTTGCAGCAGGACTTCACCTGCGCTGCCAGAAGGTTTAATGAGCCCTGAGATCAGGCTGTCCAGTGCCAGTTGGGACAGGGCAGCCGCGGCTTGCCCTGCATTTGGTGGCAGGCTGACGGTTAATTGTGCTGCGCTTCCTTGGGCCGCAGGGGGCGGTGGAGGGGGCGGCGGGGCAACACTGGTCATAGGGTCCGTCCGTTAATAGGGTGACAACAGGCTATTGGCGATACTGACAACATCCCTTGCTGCCGCGCAGGTGGGCGCGTGGGTGAGCAAAGGCTGCTGAGCCTTGATTGTATCACGAACCCGCTTGTCCCAGCGAATCACACCTGCCAAGGGCGGCGAAATCCCCAAGAAGCCTTCACACGCGCGGCGCAATGTATTGTAGGTGCGCTCCCCATCGCGGATAGAATCGCTTTGGTTTACGACAATACGCAGGTCCAGACCCGGACGTTCTTTCGCCATGGTCTTGATAAAAGCATAGGCGTCCGTCATGGCTGTCGGTTCGTCAGCGGTGACAACAAGACAAGTACCTGCCTTGGTGGTCAACTGACGGGTCGGGCGGTCTATCCCAGCACCCAAGTCTACAATCACCCGATCATAGGAAGCCGCAAGCACAGCGAGATCATTGCCAAGGTGCTGTACCTGATTGGCAGGGATGTGGTTGAGGGCGTTTGAGCCGGATCGACCGGGAATAATGTCAAAGTTGCCTTCATCAAAGGGTTGAACAGCTTGGTTGAGGGTGAGATTGCCCCCGACAACGCCGGATAAATCACATTTGGGCATCAGGCCCAGCTGGATATCCACGTTGGCGAGACCGAAGTCGCCATCAAACAGGAGGGTTCTTTGACCCAGATCCGCCAACGCATGAGACAGCGTCACTGCGAACCAGGTCTTCCCCACGCCACCCTTACCCGATGCGATGGCAAAAACGTTGCCGCCTTTGCGGGTTGTTGGTGCTGGGGTTAAGTTGGTCATAGCCGCAAACATGGGTATTATATTTAGTGGTAAATAGTTACCGAACAATTAGGGAAAGATTTTCAATTCGTTAACCACAGCGTTTATACATAAAAAGACACCGCAGAAACACTGAGGTTTCATGCGGTGTCTTTTGTTTAAAAAAAATGTCAGCTCTTAACTTAAGACGTGACTTCAACCAGTGCTTTTGCCAGTTTTTCGATCTTGCTTTGTTGCAGACCCGCGACGTTGATTCGCCCGCCTTTGACAACATAGATTGCATGGTCATCGCGCAGCGCTGCGATTTCATCATCGTTCAGCCCCAGCAGGGTGAACATGCCACGTTGGTTGGCGATGAAGTCCCACTTGTTGGTGCCTGTCAATTCGCGCAGCTTGGCTGAAAATTCTTCGCGCAGGCCGTTTACGCGACCGCGCATTTCGGTGAGTTCTTCTTTCCAGATTTTGGTCAGTTCCGCATCTTGCAAGATGGTACGGACCACTGCTGCACCGTGATCTGGCGGCATGGAATAGATACGACGGGCGATGGCACCCAAGTGACCTTGGCAGACTTTTGCCAGTTCCGCATCATCAGAAACCACAATCGCACAGCCCACACGGTCACGGTAAACTCCAAAGTTTTTGGAGCAGGAAACCGCAATCATGGCTGTCGGAATATGTTTTAACAGGGCTTGCATACCCAGCACATCTTCGTCCAGACCATCACCAAAGCCAAGGTAGGCAAAGTCGATCAGTGGGATCAGGCCTTTTTCAGCGATGAATTTGCCAAGGGTATCCCATTGCTCAATGCTCATGTCGCGCCCAGTCGGGTTGTGGCAGCACCCGTGCAGCACAACCACATCGTCCTTTTTCGCCTTGGACAGGGCTGCACACATGTCATCAAAGCGGACATTTTGTGTGTCATAATCAAAGTAGGGGTAAACTTCGACCGCCAGACCCACGCCGGAACCGAGCAGGGAATGGTGGTTCGGCCATGTTGGATCGCTCAGCCAGACAGTCGCGTCGGCTTTTGCCGTCTTTACCAGCTCAGACAACAGACGCAGCGCGCCACTGCCACCCGGTGCTTGTGCGGCGCCGGTCAGGCTCAGGTCTGCATCAGCGCCCAGCATCAGCTTGGTCATTTCTTTGTTGAACTCAACGTCACCCGTCATGCCGACATATTTTTTGGTGTCTTGTGAGGCGTGCAGGCGGTCTTCTGCTTCGCTGACCGCTTTCATGACGGGGGTGCGACCCTCTTCGTCTTTGTAAATACCGACGCTCAGGTCGATTTTGTCGGCACGTTCATCGGCATTGACCTTTGCCATCAAGGCGATGATTGCATCTACGGTAGGCGGTTGTAAGTTTTGAAACATGATTGATCCAAGTGTTAAATTTGACCGATAGTTTTGATTTTGGCCTTCGGATGGACTTCACTTTGTGAAATCACAGCCGTTGAGGGGCGGAAACGTTCAATAATAGAACGCACATAGGGGCGGATCGGCGGACTGGTCAACAGGGCCGGTGTCTCCCCCATCATGGCCTGACGTTCAAACGTCTGGCGGACCATGTTAATAAATTCCTGCATTTTGCTTGGGGCCATGGACAGTTGGCGTTCATCGCCACTGCCGACAAGGGACTCAAGGAAGATTTGTTCCCATTCCGGTGACAGGGTCACGAGCGTCAGGATACCTTGCTGGTTGGTCAGCATATCGCTGATCTGGCGGGCAAGGCGGGAGCGCACATGTTCGGTAATCATATTGATGTTACGGGTGTAGCCTGTCGCTTCGGAAATGCCTTCAAGGATAGTTGGCAAATCGCGGATGGAAATCCGTTCGGTCAGCAGGTTCTGCAAGACACGCTGCACACCGCCGACGCTCATGCTGTTCGGGATAATGTCGCCAATGAGTTTCTGGTGTTCTTTATCCAGATCATCCAGCAGTTTTTGCGTTTCGGTGTAGGACAGCAGTTCCGCCATATTGTCTTTCACCAGTTCGGTGATATGGGTGGTGATGACGGTGCCGGGTTCCACAACCGTATAGCCGCGGAACAGGGCTTCTTCGCGGTTGGTCGGATCAACCCACATGGCGGGCAGGCCAAAGGTGGGTTCTTTGGTCGCTTCACCGGGCAGGGTGATATCTTCGCCGCGCGGGTCCATAATCATCAGCTGGGCAGGGCGCAAATCTCCGCGTCCGGCTTCAATTTCCTTGACGCGAATGACGTAGTTATTTGCCGGTAGCTGCATATTATCCTGAATACGCACTGACGGCATGACAAAGCCCATTTCTTGCGCCAACTGGCGACGCAGGGCTTTGATCTGGTCAGTGAGTTTCTGTCCGTCCATGCCCGCGTTAACCAACGACAGCAGGCCATAGCCCAGCTCCAGACGCATCATGTCGATTTTCATGGTCTGGGAAATTGGTTCTTCGCTGGGGGCGGTTTTGGGTGTTGTGGCTTCGGCCATCTCGCGCTGTTCACGCTCGGCGGCTTCTTCCTCTTTCTGTCTGTAGACGTAGTACGCGCCGCCGCCCGTCAGTAAGCCCAAAAACATAAAGGGCAGGACGGGGATGCCGGGCATGGTTGCCATACCAACAAGAATGACCGAGCTGACGCCCAGTGTCTTGGGGTTGGCACCAAATTGTGTGATCAGTGCTTTGTCAGCGGTCCCGGCAACACCGGCTTTTGTCACCAACAGACCGGCGGCTGTGGAAACGATCAGCGCCGGAATTTGGGATACCAGACCATCACCTACGGTCAGACGTGTGTAGCTATCAGCGGCTTCTGCCATCGGGAGGTCGTTTTGGACAACCCCGATGATGATCCCGCCGATGACGTTGATGAAGGTAATCAGGATACCGGCAATGGCATCGCCTCGCACAAACTTGGAGGCACCATCCATCGCCCCGAAGAAGGTGCTTTCGTCTTGTAGTTCCTGACGGCGTTCTTTGGCTTGGTCTTCATCGATTAAGCCTGTGGACAGATCGGCGTCAATTGCCATCTGTTTACCGGGCATGGCATCAAGGGTAAAGCGGGCGGTCACTTCCGCGATCCGGCCGGAACCCTTGGTAATAACGATAAAGTTTACGATCACGAGGATGGCAAACACAATGATCCCGATGACGAAGTTGCCGCCCATGATAAAGCCACCAAAGGCTTCAATGACGGCCCCTGCGGCATGGGTGCCTTCGTGCCCGTTGGTCAGAATGAGACGGGTGGAGGCAAGGTTCAAGGCCAGCCGGATCATGGTTGCGATCAGCAGGACGGTAGGAAAGGCGCTAAATTCCAGCGGCTTTTCCAAGAAGATCACCGTCATCATAATCATAACGGAGAAGGTAAAAGAAAAGGCCAACGAGATATCCAGCAGCCAGCTGGGCATCGGGAAAATCAGGACGACCAAAATGGTCGAGATCCCGATGGCCATCCCGAAGTCACCTTTGAGCAAGATGTCTTTAATTTTGTTGAAAGCGGGGCCTAGGCTGTCCCCGCCGTTTGCTGCACCGCTGTTGCCCGGTTCTGCCATGACGTTTGGTTCCTAAACCTTATGGGTTGCCACCGGCTGCGGGGACGTTGAAACCTTCTTCCCCGTAGAGTTTCAGTTTATTGCGCAAGGTACGGATGGAAATACCCAGCACATTTGCCGCATGGGTCCGGTTGCCAAGGCAATGGTCCAAGGTTGCAATAATCAATTTACGTTCCATGTCGGCCACGGTCTGACCGACAAAATCACCGGGGTTGCCCGTGCCCATCTGACCACCGCTTTGGGCGCTGGCACCGGCTTGGGGTTGCCCATTGATCATGATGGCTTCATCGTCAATCTCTGTCGGGCCAGCCACCAAGACAGCACGGTGCATGGTGTTTTCCAGCTCGCGCACGTTACCGGGCCAGCTGTGTTGCAGAATCTTGCGTTTAGCCGGGTCTGTCAGGGGGCGCACAGGCAGATCGTTGGCAGCGGCATATTTCTTGATGAAATGTTCAGCCAGCACCGCGATATCTTTCGGGCGTTCTTTGAGGGATGGCAGTTGCAGGTTCACAACATTGAGGCGGAAATATAAGTCTTCGCGGAACTCGCCCTTGGCCACCGACTGTTCCATATTGCGGTTGGAGGTCGCAAGTACACGTACGTTGACGGGGACAGGTTTTTTACCGCCGACACGGTCAATCTCGCGCTCTTGCAAAATCCGCAGCAGCTTGGCTTGCAGGCGCGGGTCCATCTCGGAAATCTCATCGAGCAGGATCGTGCCGTTATTGGCTTCTTCAAATTTACCGATCCGGCGGGCAACCGCGCCTGTAAAGGCGCCTTTTTCGTGACCAAACAGTTCTGACTCCAGCAGATTTTCAGGGATAGCAGCGCAGTTGACGGCAATAAACGGACCATCTTTGCGCTTGGAATTACGGTGGATAAAGCGCGCCATAATCTCTTTACCGGTCCCGGACTGTCCGGTGATCAGCACGCTGGCGTCACTGGGGGCTATCTGTTTACCAAGGCGCACCACATCGTCCATGGCCGGATCGTGATAGATCATGGCGTGGCTTTCTTCAGCCACGGCACTCAGGACCGCGCCGATGAGCTCCGCATCCGGCGGTAGGGGCAAATATTCTTGGGCACCGGCACGAATAGCGCGCACAGCCGCTTTTGCATCGGTGGCGACCCCACAGGCAACAACGGGCGTGTTGATGCGTTCCGCATTCAGATTTGAAATGAAGGTTTCAATATCCAACTGGATATCGACCAGAACCAGATCCACGCCTTTGCCTTGACGCAGCGTGTCCAGTCCTTCCCTGATATCATCAGTATGAATGACTTTTGCGCCGCGCTTCACCGCAATCTGGCTGGCTGCACCGACTTGTCCATTCAATGTTCCGACGATCAAAATCTTCATTTATTCCAAACCTCTTTCGTGGGTCTTAATCAAAATATTGTACACGTCGCTGGGGCGGTAGAATGCTGTTGAGCATCATTTCCAGACGACGCGGGTTTTCCTGACGACCGATGGAGGCGGTTGCCAGAATATAAAGCTGGTTAATCAGAATTTCTTCTTCTGAATTTCGTTCCAGTTTCGACGCGAGAGGCACCAATACCATATTTGACAGCACCGCACCATAAAAGGTGGTCAAGAGTGCAACAGCCATACTTGGACCGATGGTCGACGGGTCATCCAGATTGCCCAGCATTTGCACCAGACCAATCAAGGTGCCGATCAATCCCATCGCCGGGGCAAATTCTGCGGCTTTATGTAGAATATTTGCCCCTTTCTGGTGACGGCTTGCCATGGCCTCCAGCTCGCCGATCATCATGTTTTCGACTTCATCAGCCGGTGTACCATCGACGATCAGCGCCAGCCCCTTATGAAAGAACTGTTCGCGTTTGATGTTATCCAGCACATTCTGCAACTGCAGGACACCTTGCTTGCGCGCCACTTCGGCAATGCGGATGGTTTGAACGGCAATCGTGCTCGGATCCTGATTGCGATAGAGAACGGTTTTCATAATCAGTTTACCACTGCGCAGCATTTCTCCAAGGGAGAAACAGGCCGTTGTCACACCGATCGTCCCGCCAATCACGATAAGGATGGAAGGCGGGTTGATGAATGAGTCCGGTGATCCACCCAGCACAATAGCGGCGATTACAAGCGCAAAAGCAATAACAATTCCGATAATTGTTGCGGCATCAAGGCTTGCCTTGCTGCCCCCAATTCCTCCACCCTCAGCCATATGTTCTGCTTTAGCTCCGGTCTGACTTAATAATCTCGGTCATGGTTACGCCCAGACGTTCTTCAACAACCACCACTTCGCCACGCGCAACAAGGCGGTTGTTTACATAAATATCGATGGCTTCTCCGACTTTACGGTCCAGTTCAATGACCGCGCCACGGCCCAGCTTCAAAAGGTCGCTCACGGGCATGGTCGCTTTTCCCAAAACGGCACTGACCCGCACGGGGATATCATAGACGGCTTCAAGCTCGCGGGCACTGGACGGCAGGTCTTGCACAGAACCACCCATGCCGCTGCCCATAGAACCCATCTGGGCTTCCGGGGCCATTGGCCCTTCTGGTGACTCCAGACTGTCGAGCTCCAGATTGTTATCATTATTTGCCATGTCGCAATTCTCCTTTACCCGGCCACATCTGTGGGGGTGTTCATCGCAGGTGTGCTCTCAGCGCTCGCCTCTATTTGAGTGTCGCTCTGATTACCACCTTCCGTCAAGTTCCGTTCTATTATTTCATCAATTTGTTGCCAAAGTGTTTCGCTGTTTCGCTCGGCCCCACCTTCGGCCCATTCCACACGACAATCACCGGGTACAAGATCTTCATGCGCCATAACGACAACGCGTCCGTCAAACCCGATTTGGTCGGCAAGCTTGACCAGCTTGTTTTGGGTCTCCTCACGCAGGCTCTCATGGACTTTGACGATAATGCGCGGCTCGGAACGCAAAGGTTCCAGACATTGACTGACAACAGCTAGAATTTCCTCCAGCCCATTTTTTTCCGCGTAAGCCGGAATGACTTTTTTGCCGACAGCACGGGCAACGGACAGGGCCAAGGCTTCATGGTCATGTTGCGATTGCACATGCTGTTGAAAGACCTGTGGCAAGGTTGCCGAAATCTGGGTCAGGGCTGTTGCCATCATATGTTCAAACTGTGCGTTCGCTTCCTGAAGGCCTGCGGTTTTACCTTCGTCAAAGGCTGTTTGCTGGGCGGCAGCAACTTCTTCTTCGCTAAAGGTCGGGGCAGGGGGCTCTTCATAGAAGGCTTCTTCTTCTGCGACCTCTTCCTGTCCGCGACGGTCTTCGGCAAATTCGAAGCTGTTTTCATCATCAGGATCGAAGTCCGGATCAAAGGTCCGGTCTTCAAACATATATTTTTTCAAGTCGCTCATGTTAGAAAATCAACTCGTCGTCTTCGCCCGGTTGGGAAATGTTGATCTCGCCGGCATCTGCCAATTGCTTGGCAACCACGACGATCTCGGCTTGTGCTTCGTCCACATCGCGCAGTCGGACCGGACCCATGGCTTCCATATCTTCGCGCATCATCTTGGCGGCACGTTCGGACATGTTCTTGAAGAACAGGTCTTTGACTTCTTCGGAGCCACCTTTCAACGCCATGGAAAGTTTGTCTTTTTCCGCCTGACGCAGCAGGATCTGGATACCGGCAGTATCCACACGGATCAGATCGTCGAAGGTGAACATGAGGGCCTTAATACGTTCAGCAGATTCACGGTTACGTTCTTCAAGGGCCGTGATAAAGCGGTTTTCGGTGTTACGATCCAGGTTGTTGAAGATGTCGGCCATAAGTTCGTGGCTATCACGACGCTGTGTGCGGGCAAGGTTGGACATAAATTCGGAACGCAGGGTTTTCTCCACCCCGTCGAGAACTTCTTTTTGGACCGCTTCCATACGCAGCAGACGCATGATGACTTCCATCGCGTAGTTTTCCGGCAGGAGGGAAAGGACGCGCGCGGCATGGTCCGGCTTGATTTTGGACAGAACCACCGCAACTGTCTGCGGGTATTCGTTTTTAAAGTAATTGGCCAGCACGGCTTCATGCACGTTGCCGAGCTTATCCCACATGGTACGACCCGCAGGACCGCGGATTTCTTCCATGATGTTGGCGACACGGTCTTTGGGCAGAGCCTGTCTGAGCAATCGTTCCGTACTGTCGAACGTCCCGACGAGGGAGCCTGCAGAGGAAAGCTGATCGGCAAACTCTACAAACAGTCGTTCAATCACGGTGGAACTAACGGACCCAAGGGACGCCATGATCTGTGACAGTTCACGGATTTCCTCGTCATCCATCATTTCAAACAGTTTGCCTGAATGTTCATCCCCAAGAGAGAGCATGAAAATTGCGGCTTTCTCTGGTCCGGTTAAACTTCGGTAATCGTCTTTTACGCGAGCCATATTTCTTTACCTTTAACCTTCTTGATACATCCAGTTTCTCACAATCGCGAGAGCTTCTTCCGGGTGTTTCTGTACAATTTCGCCGACTTTCTTGACAGAAGATGCTTTCACGCGGCCTTCTACACGGTCAATATCGATCAATTCTTCAAAGTCGTCATCATCATCGGGGGCCGCATCGGAGGGGACGGGCACCCCGCCCGGACCTGCCAGTGCTTCAGCTTCAGCTTCGGCCAAGGCAGCAGCTTCTGCAGCGGCTTGTTGTTCGAAGACACGTTTGATCAGCGGGCGGATCACCAACAGGATAACGAGCAGCGCCACCAGAGCCAAGACCGTGATTTCGGCGTATTTCATCAGCTCTTCTTTGGTGAAGATCCAGAAGACGATTTCCGGTGAATCGTCGATATCTTCCATGGCGGCAAAGCGCATGTTGATCACGTCTACACGGTCACGGTTTTCTTCGTAACCGATGGCGCTTTGAACCAGTGTGGCAATCTGATCCATCTCTTCTTGAGAGCGTGGCTCGTAGGTGATGGTGCCGTCATCGGCTTGTTGATAGGTGCCATCGACAAGGACGGCAACAGACAGGCGGTTGACGATCGCGGTTTCCCGAATGCGATTAACGACTTTTTTGGAAATCTCGTAGTTTACAGTTTCCTGAGTCCGGCTGGCACTTGATCCGGCGCTGGTTCCGCTGCCGCCTTGCTGGGCATCCGGCAGATTGTTCCCCACCGTCACGGCCATGTCATTTTCGCTTTCGTTGCTCTGCTCGTTTTCTTCGGTTGTGGAGCTGGAGCGAACGACCTGACCTTCGGGGTCATATTCTTCTTCAACCGATGTCTCGCGGGAGAAATCCATATCTGCGTAGACTTCGGCGCGCACTTTGCCAAAACCGACAGTGCGTTCCAGCAGGCCTTCAATACGGCGTGCGATCGCTTCCTGTTTGTTGAGGCGCTGGCGTTCTATTTCCTGTGCTTTGTCGGCATTGCCCGGTTGATCGAACCCGCGGGCCAAAAGTGTCCCTTTATCATCGACAATGGAAATACGTTCCGGTTTTAGGTCGGGTACGGCAGAGGCCACGAGGTGCTGGACAGCAGCGATTTGTTCTTTGCTCAGACGGTCCACGCCTGCCATTTTCAGGATCACAGAAGCACTGGGTTCCTGACGTTCGCGTGAGAAAAGTTCACGCCGGGGCAAGACCAGGTGGACACGGGCGGCTTTGACACTATCGATGGCGCGAATGGTGCGCGAGAGTTCGCCTTCCAAGGCCCGCACAAGGTTGACGTTCTGCTGGAAGTTGGTTGAGCCGATACTTTCGGCATTGTCAAAGACTTCATAGCCGACATTGCCGCCACTGGGCAGGCCATTTTCGGCAATTTTAAGGCGCATGTTCCCGACTTGATCGGACGAGACAAACACTTCGGCGCCATCTTGAGAAATATCGTAGGGGATTTTTTCGCGTGACAGGATATCGACAATTTGACGGGAGTCATCTTGACTGAGGCCGGAATAGAGCAGCTCCATCTGCGGAGTGCCAAGGCGGGTCATTAAAAAGATAAAAAAGGCAACCAAAGCCAAAATGACGCCGCCAACAACGGCGAGGCGCTGCGGTCCTAGATTTTTTAAGGTATCTAAAAAACTATTCACTCCGGTCGATCCTTTATGACTTAATTATTCGCCTTTGATATCATACGCAATCCTATTTGCCTATGAAACTTCAGCATAGAATCTAGCGTATGACCCCTAAACAGGAGGTTAACAAGTGGGCAATTTTTGCCCAGTTTGTCTTTTTGCAGGATTCCTTTGTATAAAATGGCGCTAAACGCTCAATATTTCTAGCATAATTTCCCTTGAAACAGAAAAATGCCCCGAACACCAAATGGTGCCGGGGCCAAGTCTAAAGAGAACCGATAAAATCGGAGATATCCATCGAGGAAACGTTCTATTTAACGTTTCACTCGTAGGAGTTCTTCCAACATCTCATCTGATGTTGAAATGATCTTGGCCGCAGCGGAATAGGCCCGCTGGGTGGTGATCATAGAGGTAAATTCTTCCCCAAGGTCAACGGTAGAGGCCTCAAGGGAGGATTGTTGAACAGAACCGGAACCCGCGGACCCTGCTTCACGTACGGTCGGTTGACCGGAGAAGTCGGTTTCGATCCAGACGTTACCGGACAGGCTGTCCATGCCGTTCGGGTTCACCATGGTCGCAACCGGGATCATAAAGATCGGACGGGTCACACCGTTATCAAACAGGGCTGTCACAACACCGTCTTCCCCGATGGTCACACCGGCAAAGTTACCGAAGGACGCACCGTTTTGGGAGATGTAGTTGATCTGATAGGTATCCCCAAACTGGGTCATACCGTCAGCCACGTTGTAGTTACCCAAAGAGACGGACAGTGCCGGGCTGTCAGAACCGTTCATGTCTTCTGCACCGTTGGCCCAGTCGATTTTGTACTGGATGCGCGGATCAGCGGCCTGGGCTTCGTCTGTGTTGAAGAACTTGTCCGGTGTCCCGTCGCCATTGAAGTTAATGGTGTAGTTGGATGTCGCTGTCCATGCCGCCGCAGAGTCCAGTTTTTCAACTGTATAAAGCTCGTTCTGGATTACAGACGTGACGCCGCCGGTTGTCAGACCTGTCATGTCGACAGAGATGTCAAACGATGTGGAACCGTTATGGAAAACAACAGAGTTTTCACCTGCGATCCGTTCGCCCCACGTGTTTGGTGGGGACTTTGGTGTCCCACCATATTCTGTTTGCAGAATATTGTTTACGCGATCTGCCAGCTGATCCATGACCTGAGACAGCGAACGACCGTTGACGTTAATACCGAGGGTACGATCAGCGGCCGCTGCGAGTGTGGCAGGCGTCAACCCACCGTCTGCCAGCGTGGTTGCAAGGCCGTTTGCCGTGGTATCCGCAATGGAGAAGGTCACGTTGTTGAGAGGTGCAGCCGCGTTGACCGGGTTGTTAAAGGTGATCACACTACCCGACACATTAAACCAGTCCCCTTTACCTAAGACGGTATCGGCTTTTGATTGCAGGACTGTATTCAGGTTGCTGATCGTTGAGCCGATGTTCGAACCAATTGTGACCGCCGTGTTCCCCGCAGCAACATTGCCATCGCTATCAAATTCGAAAGTATAGGCTGTGCCGTCTACGTCCATGGTAAAGGTATCACCATCAGCCGGGTTATCCCCACCGAAGGTTAGCTCGCGTGTTTGAAGGGCGGAGTCATCCGCACCGGTAAACTGGATCGTATAATCCACGCCATCAACGTTTATCGTCATCTCTGTGCCACTGTCAGGCACACTGCTGAAGTCCATACGACCAATGGACATGTAGTTGTTACGAACGGAGTTTTGATCTTCTACAACAATGGAGGCTGCGCCTTTGGGTGGTACAACGCTCAAGTCCCATGCGTTGGACGCACGTTTGGTCCATGTATGGTTGATGTTGTGGGGCGCGCCAAGGCTGTCATAGATCAGAATGTCTGTTTTGTGGCTTTTCCCAACATCCGCAGAAGAAGGCAGGTTTGCCCCCATGGAAATGGTGGTGGAGGCCACGGCTGTCCCGCCGATGGTTTTCAGGTTGAGTGGGCGCAGGTTGGTGTTATCAACGATGTTATCGTTAATGTAAACCGTGTCACCTTGACTGTTCTGATAGGCTTTCATGTAGGTGTCGTTGCCGACAGTCTTTTGAACGGCCTGTGTCGAGCCATCCCACGTTTGCAAAGGCCAGCCTTGCAGATAGTAGCCAGAGGTGTTTTGCAGGTAGCCTTCTTTATCCACCTTAAAAGAACCGGCGCGGGAATAGGCGTAGATGTCGCCTGTAGACGGATTGCCCGCTTCGTTGACGATAAAGAAGCCGCCACCGGAAATCGCGATATCGGTTGCCGACGTTGTGGACTGCAAAAGACCTTGTACATCCACACCTTGACGGGGTTTGGACTGTACGCCCCCTGCGGAATATTTGGTCAGAGAGGCTTGTTTGGTCACAAGGGTTTGAAAGTTGACTTGCGTCGACTTGTAACCAACGGTGTTTACGTTTGTCACGTTATCCGCGATCGCGCCCATGGCACTGGATTGTGCCTGGAGGCCTGAAACACCTGAGAATAATGCACCATAGAGGCTCATTGTGATATCTCCTGTTTAAATCTTTTTGCGTTCTCGCAACCTTTGTTGAAGTGCTTCATTCTAAAACACCGGTTCTCATTTATCGTTGTCGTTAGGCAGCGTCAGGGTTTGCTTCTGCCACCAACTGTTTTGCCCGTGCGAGTGCTTGTGCACCCTTCGTGGCGGCAACAAGCGCTTTCGAGGACTCGGCTGCGGCTGTTTGTGCCGCTTCAGCCGCTACGTAAGAGCTTGTTGCATTTTTAGCTGTTTCATATGCTTCATCAGCTGCGGCGGAAGCTTTGTTCGCTTCTTCCAGCATGTCAGTTGCGATCTTAAGTTCATCATCCAGCCCACTGATATCATTTTCACCAACCAATTCCTGAAGGGCAGTTGCATAGTCTTCAGCCGCTTCAGCACTTTTCTTGGCATCATCGGCAGAGGCTTTGGCTTTGAGGGTCGCTGCTGCGATTTTATCCACCTCGGACAACTCGATGGCAGTTTCCTGAATGGAGATAACTTTATCGAGTTTGATCGCCTGGTTGGTCAGCATCAGTTCAGGCTCTGTACCGGCATAAGAGACACCGGTGACTTTACCGACCGCGGTTGTTGTGACATCAACAGGCGCTCCATCTGCATCCAGTGCGCTGACGGTAAGTTTGTAGATACCATCTGGCAGACGCTGGCCGCTAAGGTCCGTACCATCCCAAATGACACCGTGTTTACCTTGTCCGATGTTGCCTTCCGCAGAGAAGACCGTACGACCATTATCATCAACGATATTAATGAGGGTTGAGACAGCGTCTTCATGCAGAATGTAGTTAAATTCGGCTTCACCGTTGTAGACCTGAACCTGATTGGTTTCCGCTTCAACCATGCGCCCGACATAACTGGCAACCGAGGCCAGCTGCGAGTTTTCTTGCGCATTGAGCAGATATTCAAGGTTGGCGTTTTGTTGGATTTGTTGTTCCACACTGGCAAATTGTACCAGCTGTGTGGTGAATTCGTTTGCATCCATGGGATCAAGCGGATCCTGGTGCTGCAACTGTGTTGTCAGCAACGTCATGAAGTCATCCAGATCGTCAGCAAGTTTCTGACGGTCGTTTTCCGCGCGTGTTGCGCCCGCTGCGGAAGATCCACCAATTCCTGTAACTGCATCAGCCATTGTTTTTAACCTTTTCTCTCGATCTGTTCTTTATGCGCTCAGGTCCACGCCGCCATAGGCCGCACGAAGTTGGGCGCGAAGCTCCATGGCTTCTTGTTCTGCTGTGGTGACATCTTCGCCGCGCATGCGTTGCTCGGCCATGTCATTGCCGCCGCGTGTGCCGCGGTCATCGCCGGCAGTTTGCTGGCTTTCGTTTTGTTCTTTACGCAGGTTGAAGTTCATATCCCCTGAGTCCAGACCTGCCTCACGCATGGCGCGTTCCAGTTCTTTGGCGTCATTGCGCAGCATCTCCAGAGTTTCGGGGCGATCTGCGGTCACGTTAATGGTGACTTTAGACCCAACCATTTCCAACTGCACATCAATGCGACCCAGATCAGCAGGTTTCAATTGAATGCTGATCTTGTCGTGACCCGCTTGTACCGCCTTGCTAATTTCTACGCTGATTTGTTCAGGACGGGCGGATGTTTGATAGGGTTGCTTGGCAGCATGCGCCTGTTTTGCATCAGCGGTATGCTGACTTTGAGTCGTTGACTGGGTCTGCACACTGGATTGAGTTTGTGTGGTTTCCCCGCCGGTGGTCTGGGTGACTTGTGCACCAGCCGTTTTTGTTGTTGTCTGCGCGCCCTTAGCCTCGTTCACCATTTGCGCAAAATCCTGCTTCTGGGTGTTTTGCGCGGCGTTTTGCTGTTGGTTTTGAGCCTGTGCGTTTGCAACAGCTGCTTGCGCATTTTGGCCGTTGTTGCCTTGCGCATTATTTTGCTGCTGACCGGTCGGGTTGTTTGTCCCCGATGTGTTGGTCGAGGTTGCAACGCCTGCTGCATTGCTTAGTTGGCTAGAGGTTTGCGAAGTGGTTTGTGTGTTGGCATCCGTTACCTTGACCTGTACCTGCGCCTGCTGGTTCTGGCCGACCTTTTTGGACAGGTTGGCGGCTTGCTGCTGGGCGTTGGTCTGGGATTGGATATCCTGTTCCGGCGCAACGGTTTGTTGCTGGGCATTTTTTACCGTGTTCTGCTGCTGGCCTTGGTTTTGAGCCTGCGCATTCTGACCGGTTTGGCCCTGCATGTTGCTGTTTTGGTTTGCGTTATTCTGGCTTGCCGCATTTTTGTTGATGGCGTTTGGATCAACAGCACCAACAGTCGGTGTGTTTTCTTTGGTGGTGGTTGACTGGTTGCTGTTTTGTTGCGTGCTGGCAGCAACGGCGGCTGCCGGGTCTTCGCCCGTTTGCTGACCTGTGGTGGCTTGTTGGTTCAGGTTTGTGTTTGCAGCAGCATCAGCAACGGCATTTGACTTTTCGCCAGTGCCTGCGTTTTGCTGTTCCCCTGTGTTTGTGGCATCAGACTCGGTTGTGTCATTTTTCGCTGTGTTATCAGAGGGTTTGTCATCCCCCTTACTGTCTTTAGCGTTGGATTTGTCCTGATCAGAGGAGGTGTTGTCCTTGGTGTCGTTGGAGGCCGTGTCTGTATTGTCATCACGGGTATCGTCGACACGTTCTTTAGGGCGGTCATCGTCGCGGCGGTAATCTTTGTCTTCCACGCGATCACGGCCCGTATCATCGGAGCGCGTGTCCTGAACGTCCGAACGGTTGTCATCATGATAGTTATTGTCCCGCGGCTTGTCGGCTGACGAGTCATAGTTCGCCTCGTTCGGCTGACGGGCGGTGGACATGGTCAGATTTGTGTTCATGTTGTTGCCGGAAAAGGCCAAAAGATCGGCAAAACCGTTCCCGTTTCCAGATTTGGTTTTTGTCGATGTCACGACACCGGACTGGGGGCTGCCAGCAACATTGTTTTTTGCTTCTAACGCTAAATTATCCATGATCACATCCTCAAATTTCTGATCGTTGCTAGTTATTTTGCAAAGGATGTGCCAAAATGGGGTGTCGTATAACTTGTTGTTTTTAAATAATTTATATATTTTTACTGACGTGAAGAATTTCGGGATAGGCAGATTTTTTCGCTATGGCTAGGCACTTTTTACCGAGTGCCGATGATAGTCGCAGGAATGCACGATTTAGTTTTAATATATGATGAAATTATGCTAGTATGTTTCTCTGGTTTAGAATTGAACCGCAAAGTGGAAAAGGACTGAGAAATGGTCAATATTTTTTCATCGTTGATGAATGGGCAGGGTACCCCGACAATTTTTAATGCGCAGAAGAATGTTTCGCGCAATCAATTGAATGCCCAGATCCAAAATAACTATCAAACCAAGATGAAAAACTTGCAGGCGGATTTTGAAGCGCGTGTGCAAGGTAAGATGGCGATCATCGATCGGCAAGGCAAGCCGTATTCTGAATTGGTGAGAGAGATACGGGATTCCCTTGATACTTTGGAGAATACGCGAAAACGTCTTGAGAATATTGAGCGTAAGCTGGATGGTATGAAGCTTGACATTCGACGTGCTCAGAGCGCGTCTGATGATCCTGCCGTTGATTTCAGTCCAGAAAGTTATGCACGTAGCTTTGATGCTGCGCTGAAGTACATAGATGGTGAAATCGGACAGACCCGTGTTTCCACCAATTTGTTGAACAGTTCAACGCGTGCCCTAGAATATTCTACAAGAAATGTTGACGTGGATTACAAGTTTTTTGGGGCGAATTTATCATCGGACTATACCATCGAGGAAGCTGGAGGAGAGGTTTGGAAGCTGGAACAGTCCTCCAACTTAATTCGACGTTATGACTCTGGTGGTGAGAGTTCTAATAAGGTAGGCGCCTTTTATAGTGGCTTGGATTTCGGCTCTATAGATGCAAATGATAATATTGAGTTTACAATTGGATCCAGCACAGGCGACCCGCAGACATATAGTGGTAAAATTTCTCGTAATGGCATTGGCCTTTTGAGTTCTTGGGGGTACAATTATCTGGAAAATGATGCTGATCGTGCCCGTGCTCTTGAGGACATCGAAGGGGCTGATGAGATTATTAAGCTTGAAAAGTCCCGTTATGACATGTTGGAAACTTCGCTTAACTTTTATTTGGAAAGGGCGGAAGGGCAAGTCGAAGGTGTCAATCAGCAGAAGCTTGATGCGCAAAGAAATTTGATGACTGAACTTTATGAAAAGCGTGATCTCTTGGTTCAGCAGTTTAAAGGTGCGCAATCGTCGTTAGCTCAATCTTTTATGATGAAAAACAATTATGCTAGTCTCATTCCGACCTCTGGGAATATCTTTAGTATTTTAGTGTGATTAGGTCTTGTTTTTATGCGAAAACGGCCCGTTATCGTTCTCGGCCATGGTGGGCATGCGGGCGTGGTTGCCTCTTGCCTTTCTGAGCTGAATATTCCTCTTGAAGGAAGTCTAGCACCTGAACCGGGTCGGAGTACGATTGCTTATTTAGGTAGTGATCGATATTTACGTTCTGCTGATCGTGGTGCTTTTTTTTTGGTGAATGGCGTAGGTTCTGTGAGAGACACTTCTTTGCGCGGAAGAGTCTATTCGGAGGCTGTAACTCAGGGGTATGAGTTTTTAGACTTGGTTCATCCGAGCGTTATTCTTGCGAGCGATGTTGTGATGGGGGATGCGGTCCAGCTTATGGCGGGAGTTGTTGTCCAAGCAGGGACTCGTATCGGGGCGAATGTTTTAGTTAATACAGGGGCAATTGTTGATCATGACTGTTGCATCGATGATCACTGCCACATTGCCCCCGGCGTTACTTTATCTGGTGGGGTGTCAGTCGGGCAGTTTAGTCATATTGGTGTCGGTGCCATAGTCTTACAAGGTATAACCATCGGTAAAAATGCTCTGGTTGGCGCTGGTAGCGTGGTGACTAGAGATGTCGCAGATGGTGCCTGTGTGGTGGGTGTGCCGGCACGAGAGAAAAAATAATAGATTTTGCACTTTTTACCAGCAGCTTAGTCCACCATCAACAATCATATTTTGCCCGCTCATGTAGGATGAAGCGTCAGAAATTAGGAAAACGGCAGCTTGGGCAATATCGGTTTTTTCCGCCATGCGACCAAGAGGAACACGGGCGCTATATTTTTTTGAAAATACATCGTTTTGACCGCTTTCAACACCGCCGGGTGTCAGGCTATTCACGCGGATTTTTTTATGGCCCCAATAGCTTGCGAGATACTTTGAAAAGCCGAGAACGGCGGCTTTGGAGGCGGAATAGACTGCGGGAGTGTTAATGGCACCCCCCATATAGTGTGAGCCTTCATAGATGCGCTGATCTGGGGCAACGACGCCATAAATCGAGGAGGTTTGCACGATACTGCCGGCAATCTCATATTCAACCATATGTGTGCCAACGGCTTGTGCCATGAGGAACATCCCGTCGATATTAACGGACATTACTTCGCGCCATGTATCAAGAGAATAGGTTTCAAAGGGTTCAAAGAAAGCTTTGAGGTCCTTTGTTTTTGTTGCTGCATTATTCAAAAGTCCATGGATGTGCCCAAAAGCGTTGATGGCCTTTTGAACGCTGCTGTGAACCTGATTGGGATCTGCAATGTTACAGGCGATCGCGATGTGTTTTTGGTCTTTTGGGGTTGGTAGGGCTGAAGCCAATTCGGAGCATCTGTCTAGAGAGAGGTCCATGACGCAGACTTGTGCGCCACTAGTGGCAAGCGCATGGCAGATTACCTCACCCAGAATACCGGTTGCGCCGGTAACGATGACATTTTTACCCGCACAACTGTTGAGAGGGAGGTTTTCTAGGTTTATGGACATTGGGACACCTTATATTTCAGTATTTTCCATTAGGAATTTGACGATTTTGAGATCAAAAGGGGTATCAATGTCAAGGGAACGCTCTTCCGGCATTTCATAAATGTAGGTGTTGTCGGTGATAACGCCACCTGTATTCTCAAAAAGGCTTTGTCGTGTCCAGACATAAATAGAGGCATTCATATCATAGACTCTTGGTGCATCTTGGCGGCGCAGAACCGTTTGCCCAATTTGTTTTGACAGAGTGACATTTCCGTCTGGTGTTTCTTCAAGCTGATTAAAATAGGGTGAGCGCCGTGCGCTACAGCCTGTGACAACATTTACTCGTGGGTTTTGCTGTATGAGTTTTTCGTGATAGTGCACGGCACCGATAATATCCTGAGTGTGTCTTAAGGGGGAAGTGGCATCCAGATCCACATAAGTATCAAAGACGCTATCTGTTTTCGTCTCAACAGTTTTGATGCAATGTTGAATGGCCCCTAATTTACCTGCTGAATGTGTAGCAAGTTCGTCTGGACGTTGAATGACGTGGTCGGCGCCCCATTCTTTAGCAAGGGCAAGAAGGGTTGTGCAGTCGCTGCTGACTGCGATCGCGTTAAAAAGACCGGATCGACGAGCCTGATCTATAGAGTGAGCGAAAAGAGGTTTTCCAGCGATGAGGAGCGAGTTTTTGTTGGGGACCCCTTGGCTTCCACCGCGAATACAAATGCTACAAAGGCGTGTTGTGGGACTAGACATGTGGCATCTTTTCAAGTTGTGCAATGAGATGAAGGAGCTTTAAGGCTTCTTCAAAAGTGCTAAGGTGAGGGGACGGAGTGGGAGACAGAATTGCTTTGGCTTGCTTTAGATAAGTATCTTGAATGGAGCCTTCGAAATTTTCTTTCGTATCCCCGATTGTTAAAGTGTTTGCGAGGAGATCGGCATGTAAGGTCGTGTCATCGCAAATGATGTGAAGATACCTTTGGCTGAGGTGGTCTGTATAGTTGAGCCGAATAGTCAGAGCAGGGCAGTTTTTGGCACGAGCTAGGATAAGGACGGTATCTTCCACATCTAAGTCGAGATTGCTAAAGGTGCCGGACAGCATGCTGTGGGGCGTGATTTCTCCTAAAAGCCATTGGGTGTAATCCAGATCGTGACTCAAGTCGCGCAAGACCCCGCCGCCCCGGTGTGATGAGGCTGAAGCCGTTTTGCGATAGTCCATACCTGCGCGCCAGTTGGGCAAATAGCTGCCACAATAGATATCTGCACTGAGCACGGTTCTGTTTGCCACTTCTTCCTTCAGGCGTTGAAGAAGGGGAAAAAAGCGAAGGTTGTAGCCGACATAGACCATTTTCTGAGCTTGTACACTTAGTTGTGCAGGGTGGTGGAAAAGGGGTTTCTCTACTAAAATCCTTAAAGGTTTTGGATGAGAAAGCAGCTCTTTTAAAGTGTCTAGGTGCTGGGAGGTGTCGTTTGCGATAAGGCAAATGTTGGGATCAAACTGACTTAAAGCGTTGTGTACCTGTGAAAAAGATATGCCTCCCTCTTGCCTATGGCGTGACACATAGCGCACATCAGCTCCTAAGGATTGGAAGGTTTGATAGTGTTTTTGGCCGATGCTACCCATCCCGATGATTAAAACACGTTTCATTGTTGTCACGGACCCAGAATTTTAAAAATTTCGCTAATTACTTTTTCTTGCTGCTGTGTGTCTAGGTTGACGGATGAAGGCAAGCTTACACCTTGTTGGAAAATACGCTGACTTGCACCATCACCGACAAACTGAGCCCCGGTCATTGCAGGGCTAAGATGCATGGGCTGCCATAAAGGTCGCGCGAGAATACGGCGTTCACCAAGTGCGCTAATGAGTTGACGGGAGTTTATGTCATTTGCTTCATCATTCACACGGATGGAATATAACCAGTGTGCTGAGGTGACATGATCCGCTGTGTCGAGTGTGAGGATATCGCTTCTGTTTTGAAAAGCCTGTTGATAGGTGTCGTAGATCTCTTTTTTGCGGACAAGAAAGTGCGGGCATCTTTCGAGTTGGGCACAACCTATTGCGGCCTGAATATTCGTTAAGCGGTAGTTGTAGCCGACTTCGTCGTGAATATACTCGCTGCTTGATGATTTTGCTTGGGTTGAGAGATGTCGAATTCTGTGAGCAAGTGCGGGATCATTAGTGACGACCATGCCGCCACTACCAGTTGTCATGAGCTTGTTGCCATTGAAGCTAAAGCAACCGCTTTGTCCAAAGGTGCCACAGTGGCGTTTCCCCACATATCCGCCAAGAGATTCGGTTGAATCTTCGACGACAGGCAGGTTATATTTTTCAGCAAGCTGACAGATTTCTAATATATCTGTTGGATGACCTAAAATGTGAACGGGCAGGATGGCAGCGATCTGTCGCCCGGACGTCTTGTTCGTCAGGATATTATTTTTAAAGGTACAGTGGTTTTCCAGAAAGTCTTGCAAATGGGGGACGGACATTTGCCAGTGTGCCTCTTCTGCATCAATGAAGACTGGCTGAGCGCCGATATAGCGGATGGCGTTTGCAGGCGCGATAAAGGTAAGGTCAGAGGTAATGACTTCTTGGTCTTTTTCGACCCCGGCAGCAAGCAAGGCCAAATGAATAGAGGACGTTCCATTAACGGTCGCAATTGCATGGTCAGCACCAACAAAGCGGGCGAATTCTTCTTCAAAGCGTGTGACGAAAGACCCGACGGAAGAAACCCATCCTGTATCCAGGCATTCTTTGACATAGTGCCATTCCTGACCAGAAATTTCTGGTTCGCACAACGCAATAAGGTCGTTTGTTGATGACTTAGATGACATATTTGCCCGTTTCATACTTGTGCAGGTTCTCTGAAAACCATTCGATGGTTTTTGTCAGTCCATCTTCAAGAGATGTTTCAGGGTGCCAGTTTAAAAGTTCAGTTGCTTTTGTGTGATCTGCCAGCAAGCGTTCGACTTCGCTCTTTTCAGGGCGTTTTCTTGCATCTTCTTGAATGATGTTACAATCATTGTCACAGAGGCGGGCAATCAGCGCGGCAAGGTCGGAAATAGAAATTTCTCTGCCGGAACCAAAGTTGATGGTTTCCCCAATCACTTTGTCATTCTGAGCAGCGGCAATAAAGCCGGATGTCGTGTTTTTAACGTAATTCATGTCCCGTGTCGGGGTGAGGCTGCCAAGATTTATGGTTTGCTTTTTCAGGCATTGGGTAATGATTGTAGGAATAACGGCGCGGGTAGATTGCCGTGGTCCAAAAGTGTTGAAAGGTCTGATTGTTGTGACGGGTACGTTAAAGGAGCGATAATAGGCATCGGCCATCATATCGGCACCAATTTTACTGGCGCTGTACGGTGATTGCCCCTGTAACGGATGTGCTTCGTTGATAGGGACATATTGCGCTGAGCCATAGACTTCGGAGGTTGAGGTGTGAAGCAAACGGCGGTTTTCGTATCTTCTGACGGCCTTTAGGACATTTGTTGTCCCTATAATGTTGGTTTGAATGTAGCTGTCTGGCGCCACATAGGAATAAGGAATAGCGATTAGGGCTGCGAGGTGGAAAACGGTATCCATCCCTTGAATTAATGTATCGACAAAGCCTGCGTCCGTTATGTCTCCGGCAACAAGATGCAGCTGCTCTTTATGAATGGAGTGGTCTAGCCAGCCATTTGAGTTCTGGGAATTATAGTGAACGAGAGCTGTGACATCCGCACCAAGTCGAACCAGATCTTCGCACAGGTGGCTTCCGATAAAGCCACCGGCACCGGTGACGAGTACTTTTCGATTTTCCCAATTCATAGTGAACCCTCTGAATATCTATCCTGAAACGGAATGTCATAAAATGATTTGGTTAAGCAATCCTTTGAAAGCGGTGTTTTTTCAAGGATTTCGGCAATTTTAGGGGCGCTTGTACCATCGCCAAGTGGGGGAGGGGTGTCAAAGGCAGTTCGTAGAAAGTCAGAGGAAAGGGCTTTGGAAATTGCGTTTGATATCTCGTCTGACCTGCCTTGGCAGTCGATTTGGCTTCTTCCTTTCAGGCGCCCGCGCTGCCTGTCGCCAATATTGACGGTTGGTACTTTCATGAAGGGGGCTTCGATGATCCCGCTGGAGGAGTTGCCGATGACGATATCGGCATGTGCCAAGAGACTGAGGTAACGAGTTTGACCGAGGCTTTCTACCATTAAAAAACGTTGTGTAGTTAGCTGGCTCTGGAGGTTTTCAAAAGCCACTCGCACAATATCCGCGCCAGTATCTGCATTGACACCGGTTACGATAATGGTTGCCTCTGGGTAGGCGCATAGTGCGTCGCACAGGGCGTTGATCTCGGTGCGTGTTGATTGTTCTGAGGTGCTGACGGGATGATAAGTGACGACAAAAACGGGTCCCTGCAATGATAGAGCCAAGCTGTTTTCAAGCTTTTGTTTATCCCAAAGTTTCAATCTTTTAATAGAGTCGAGGCCTAATGCACCGACATTAAAGACCCGTTGTGGCGCTTCCCCTAA
The DNA here is from genome assembly GCF_000688235.1 of Terasakiella pusilla DSM 6293. Taxonomy (GTDB): domain Bacteria; phylum Pseudomonadota; class Alphaproteobacteria; order Rhodospirillales; family Terasakiellaceae; genus Terasakiella; species Terasakiella pusilla. Next base: position 100,705 of record NZ_JHYO01000011.1, read on the forward strand.
CTGAATAATCCGCTGACGATATTCTTCTGACGCACAAAAATGCCAATAAGCGGTTTTGGTAATGCTATGGCGCAGGGCTTCATCAATAACGCCTTCGCTGCGTTCTCCACCGTGGAGATGGGCAATGGGGATTTGTAGATAAAGGGCAGCATAAGCCGCGCTGGCGATCTCGTAGCGGTCACCAAGAAGGACGACTATATCCGGCTTTAGCTGATGTAAAGCTTTGGCAATTTCGCTAAGAGCAGAGGCAGCAGCCTGTGCGGTGCTTAGAGGTGAGGTGACCTCTAGTGTGATGGGGACTTCAGCCTGAATTTCAAAACCGTCTTGGCGAATTTCTTCAACCGTATAGCCGTGTTTTTTACTGAGATGTGTCCCTGTCACAAGTAATTGTGTTGAAATCGTCGTTTTGTGCTGAAGTGCTGTCAAAAGGTTGCGCAGCAGTCCATAGTCAGCGCGTGTACTGGTGATAACGCATATCTTTCTCGGGATCGTGGAGATCATAAAAGTACCTCTTGCAGAGGTTGGCCGGGGGTGTAGTCATGCTGCGAGACGGACCCGACAATATCCCAATAGTAGATGGCTGGTGTGCCATTTCCGGGACGAAGGATTTGGATGTTCTCCTGAGAGATGATTTCTCCCTTCTTGATTATTTGCGCGGCGATCAGGGATTTTCGTGCAACGGTTCTATTTTCATACTCGATCCCCATGGGTTCTTTTTTATCACTCCCGAGGGCAAGCTCGATGTTTCGGATGCGCTTAACCATTTCAGCAAATTCATCTGGTTCGGTGGAAGCGATGTGGTCCGGGCCCGACATGGTCTTGGAAAGTGTGATATGTTTTTCAATTGCACAGGCACCCAGAGCGCAGGCTGCAAGGGCGGCATCAATTCCATTGGTGTGATCGGAAAAGCCTACTTTAACTCCGAAATCTCTTGCGAAGGCTGACATGGTTCTCAAATTCACGCTGGATAGCGGGGCAGGGTAAGACGTCGTGCATTGCATGAGTATAACGTTATCCTGAACGGACTGGCGTGTTTCTTTTTCCTGCCATGCGCGTTTGAATTCTTTGATGGAAGGAGGTACGGCTGTTTTCTTTTGAGCAAACGCAATGATACTGAGGGCGTTTTCAATCTCTGCGGAGGTGGCCATGCCAGAAGAGAGAATTAGTGGTATATTTTTTTGTGCAGCATGCAGGATTAGGGGGGCGTCAATTAAATCCCCTGAGGAAATTTTCAGGTAGGGGGGAGAGCTGATGGTGAGTAGTTCGTCCAGACTTTTTTGGTCAAATGCCGTAGACATAAAATCGATGCCTTGCCTTTTGCAATATGCATCAAGTTTTGCAAAGTCTTCAAGTTGCAGTTCCAGGGATTTCAGCATGTCAAACTGGCTTGTTGTCACGCCGATGTTCTTCTGCTGATATGGGGCCATGCTTGTGGTTTTTGTAACCAGTCGTTCAGCATTGAATGTCTGAAACTTAATGGCATTGGCGCCAGCCTGGCAGGCGGCGTCGACCAATTCAAACGCGGTTGCGAGCGAACCGTTGTGATTAACCCCGGCTTCTGCGATTATGTAAACTGAATGTGTCATAGAAACGCGGTATCAGTTGGATGTTGCTGGGGTGAATACCCCTTGTGCGATATCTTGAGAAGCGCGCAGATAGTCGTCGGGTTTGCCAATGTCTAGCCAATATTCATGAATGGGGAAGTTGACGACCGTTTTTCCTTGATCTAGTAAGGTGGTGACGAGATCTGGCATATCAAACTTATCGCTGCCTTCAGGAATGAATTCACGGGCATCGGGTTCAACGAGATAAATGCCAGCGTTTACGAAAAAGGAAATTTGAGGTTTTTCTTTGATACTGGTAATTAGGCTATCTTTTGACTCAATTACCCCATAAGGCACGTCAATGGTGTAGCGTCGAACCGCGACACTCAGCGACGCATTATGCTGCTTATGGAAGTGCAAAAAGGCAGAGAAATCCATATTGGTCAAAATGTCCCCATTGATGATGAGTAAGGTATCTTCCATTTCGGGGATGAGGCCGATTGACCCTGCCGTTCCCAAGGGCTCGTCTTCTTGCACGTATTGAATGTTGACCCCGTGATTATGTCCATCGCCAAAATGGTCTGAAATTTGGTTGGCCAGATAATGTGTTGTGATCACCACGTCATTGATAAACGATGTTTTCAGTTGAGCGATGATTTGTTCCAAGAGGGGTTTTTCTCCGACGGGGAGCATGGGTTTTGGGGTTGAATCGGTTAGAGGGCGCAGACGAGTGCCTAAGCCGCCAGCCATAACAACGGCGCGCACTGGGAGTTTGTAATCCTCGACCAGATCCTGAAAGATGGCGATGTCGACAACTTGATTTTCCTCGTTTACGAGAGGGACTGAAGCGATTTTGTATTTATGCATCAGCGCTGCAAGTTCGGCCTTGCTGCTGCCTTCTGTGGCTTGAATGGGTTTGGTGTAGTCCGGGTGGGACTTGTTTTTGAGAAGGGTGCTTACTGACTCATGGTCATCCACATTGTTCAGGATTGAGCGTCGAATGTCGCCATCGGTGATGGTGCCGACGAGTTGTTTTCTTTGGTTGGTGACAAGCGCGATTTTCGCTGCGTTTGCTTCGATTTTATGAATGGCTTCAGAGATGGGAGCATCTTCAAAAATGAAGCAGTTTTCAAGGTTTTCTTTATAGTAAACCATAGTAGAGCGACCTTCTGTCGTTACATTTTGGTGGTAGATATCTGTCCACATATCAAAGAACTATATCAAGCTCATTTGCCATTGTCACACTTTATACGTTTTCACACACCTTATGATGTGCTTTTTTCTTTTGAAGGAGTGCTAGTTATGGTATGACTTACGTATGTGCGTAGTAAGCGCACAATGTAGCCATGGTGGCTGCATTTTTCTCAGAAAGAGGAGACTACATTATGGCTGATATTGCTTTATCAAGTGCCGTTCGTTCAAACCTTATGGCTCTTCAGTCCACATCCGGTTTTATTGATCGTACCCAAGGTCGTCTGTCTACAGGTCTGGCTGTTGCTAGCCCGGTTGACGATGCGGTGAAATACTTTCAGGGTAAATCCCTGTCAGATCGCGCAAGTGACCTTATGGAACGTAAATCGGCCATCGATCAAGGCGTTAACGCGCTGAATGCTGCGCTTAAAGCTACTGATGCGATGGAAGATCTTGTCAAGCAAATCAAGGGTGTGGTTGACTCTGCGCGTTCAGCAGACAAGACACAACGTAAAGCTTACAACACGCAAATCTCTGAGTTGGCGGATCAGATCACTAAATTGGTAAATGACGCATCTTACCAAGGTCTAAACCTGCTTAACTCTACTGCGTCCAAGCTTTCCGTTCGTTTCTCTGAAAAGTCAGACTCTAAGCTCGACGTCAATGGGGTTAACTTTAACATTTCTAAATTGTTTAAGAACTCCACTGGTTCCGCTGATCTTGGTGTGACTGCAGGTACTAACCTGATCACAGAAGGTGCTTTTGCAACTGGTCTTACTGGTTACGCTAACTCTCTTGCCTCCAACCTTGCGTCCTTCAACAAGCATGCAGATGCATTTGTTGCTTCTTTGGATAAGACAATTTCTAAAATTCGTGCGGAAGCAGCTACTATGGCTGGTAACGTTGCGATTTTGGAAGTGCGTTCAAACTTCACAGAAGAGTATGTTGGTGTTCTTGAAGGTGGTGCCGGTCAGTTGACATTGGCTGACTTGAACGAAGAAGGTGCAAACCTTCTGGCTCTGCAGACTCGTCAACAGATGGGTATTCAGGCTCTGTCCTTTGCTGGTCAGTCTGAACAAGCTGTCTTGGGTCTGTTTAGATAATCACCATAAAAAATTAGCGGCTGGGGCTTTGGCTTCAGCCGCTTTTTTTAGGTCTGTTATAGTTATTTATACAGAAGTAAGAATTTAAGGTGTGTCATTATCTTTTTTGTGTCTGCGTTGTTCTCTGAAAAATAAGCATGTTAGGTTATTATGCGATGTTATTTTATTGGTCAGGGCTGTAATAAAAAAATATGATGGTCTGACCCACTTCGAGGTGGGCCCTTTGTTCCAGCCGATATTTTATCTTCTCAGGAGTAGAGAATGCCACTTAAGCTAAATTTAAAGAAAGGGCAAAAGATCATTATTAACGGAGCTGTTCTGGAGAACACCGTGGACCGTTCTGTTTCCTTGATGCTTTTGAACGATGCCGCGATTTTACGCGATAATGATATTTTGACAGCGGAAGAAGCTTCAACACCTGCATCTCGCGTTTATTACAGCATTCAATGTGCGTACCTTTTTGAAAATGAGCGGGTCAAACATTTGGCGGATTGTCGAGTGTTCTTGGAAGATTTTTTACAAGCAATCCCGTCCAGTCAACCCATTGGGGATGAAATTGAAAAAGCCGTAGAAAGGGAAGAATATTACGTCGCATTGCGGGCTGCACGAAAATTGATTGATGCTGAGACAGGCATTATTAAGGATAATTTTGGCGAAACTGTTTGATATGTTCATTTAGGGCAACATGTCTTTTAGGGGACCCGGCTTTATTTTTATGTTGTGAGACAATCGTTTAATTATTCGGTAAGGATCATGACATAAGGTAATCTTTTAGATATGATTTATTGCTTAAAATATTGTCTGAGCTTGTTTGTTATTTTCTAGAAAATTTAGACAATTTTAAGACGTGAATATTCCAGAGAGTTCGCTAAGGAGGCAGGTGATGCAAAGCAATACAGGTGTTCAGGGGTATCAGAATACTCCGATGCCAGGGAATCCGCGGGCCAGTGAGGCTTGGGCATTAATGCAGGCCGCGCGCAAGCTAAATGATGCAAGAATGGCAAATGATGATGAAGGTCTGACTGAGGCTCTTCGCGTCAATTGGCGTTTGTGGACGATTTTTCAGGCTGATTTGTTAAGTGCGGACTCCGAGTTGCCTTTGGAAATCCGGCAGAATATGCTGTCTTTATGTAACTTCGTGGATCAGCGTACGACAAAATATTTTGCAAATCCCGATATTTCGTTGGTAGATGTATTGATTAACATTAACCGGGAAATCGCTGGCGGGCTTTACCAAGATAACGGACAGGCAAATGCAGTGACGCCCAGTGCTGCGCCCTCAGAGGCTAGCGCCGAGACACCGTCTGAAACTATTATGCAAACAATTGATCTCAAAGATTTAGAAGCCTAACCAACGGTGTAGGGAAGTTATCATGACGGCAAAGTATGGAGAATTACAGTCCTTTATCGCAGCCAATGATTGGCAAGGGGTGATCGGGGTTTGTGAGCAGGAGTCTTCCAAAGAAGAGTTTGATCCGTTTTATGTTTATGCAAGGGCGTTTGCGGCCTTTGTGGAAGACGATATTGCCCAAGCCTATCTCTTGGGGGAAGAAGCCCTGAGGTTGCTGCCGAACGCGGCACAAGTGGCAGACTTCATGTCCGTTGTCGCCGTATATGCGGGCAAAAGCAAAGACTCTTATTATTTCTCCAAGGTCAAAGGGACGCTACAAGACGATCCGGATATTGCAGCAGTTTTTCCCAGTGATTTAATTCCCAAATATGGCGAAGTGCTTTCAACAGTTGTTGACAAGCCGCTTTTACTGCGTGGGGTAAAAGCCTATCGAGACAATGAGCTTGATAAGGCAGAAAACTGGTTTCGCCAGCACATCATTTTGAATCCTGAAGATTTACAGGGCCATCAGGCTTTAATCGAATGTCTGGTTCTTGAGGAAAGATACCGGGGGGCGATTGAGGCTTTGCGTTCAGCTTTGCATATTATTCCTAACAATGCCGAGCTTTTGAGTCGGGAAGCGGTGTTGCTGACTCAATTGGGTATGTTTCAGGATGCGGCAGCTTGCCACCGATATGCGCAAAGGCTGGCGCCAAATGATGCCGTTATTGCGGCAAATTATTGTTTGGATGTCTTGGAAGATCCCGAGTGTAGTATCGAAACTATCGTTGGCTTACATCAGGCATGGTGGGATAAGTTTGCATTTAAACCGAAAGGGAACGCACCTAAGGCTGATCCTGATAAAAAGGTTTTGACGGTAACTTGTGTTGTCGTCGGTATTGAAACAATGCGATTTGGTGCGACGCTGGCTCTTGCGTTGGCACACCGCGACCCCGGGCGATACAATTTTGTTGGTTTGGGACATGGTGAAATCGAAGAGCCGCGAAACAGTCTATATAAAAAGGCGTTTGACGATTGGCGCTCAATTAGTATTGATGACCCTTACACTTTGCAGGAAATCATTCAGGCGTTTGATACAGATATTCTGATTAACTGCGTTGGACTTAAACAGCCGGAAATGCTTCGTGTCATGGGCGCCCGCCTTGCTCCGGTGCAAATGCTATATGCACCTGCTGTTTTGGCAGGTGAGCCACAAGGTATTGATGCGCAGATAACAGGGTCCGCATTGGTTGCCCGCGAAAAGAAATATGTCTTTGATGTTGGCTATGCGGTTTCAAATATCGAGCAAGGGGATGAAAAGGGAGTGCTGGGCGTGGAGCGCTCATCTGGCTCGGTATTTACATTCGGTGCAGACGCAAGTTTTGCTGAATTGAATGGGCGTACTGTTGAGACATGGGTGCGTATCCTGAACGAGGTCCCCAATAGTATGCTTTTGTTGCGCAATCACGACTTTGAGCGACCGGAGAACTCTACTTTACTGATGGAGAAGTTTGGTAATTTTGGCATGGCCCATCGGGTTGATATTATGGCCAGCGCCACCTTTAGAGAATTTGCGCGTGAAATTGATGTGCTGTTAATGCCTGCACGAACCCAGCGTTATTATTTGGCGGCAGAAGCCTTGAATGCTGGTGTACCTGTTGTTGTGAATGAACAGTGGGATGCGGTTGTTGGTGCGGTCACAGATATTTGTAAGAACAATAATGCGGCGGAAAATATGTTGGCTCAAGATGAGGACCAATATGTTGCGCACAGCGTTTATTGGGCAGGCGAGGAAGCAAAGCGTGCCGAGTTACGAAACACGCTGCCTTTAAATCTAAATAACGGGAATTACTGCAATAACCGTCAGAGAATGGAGGAATTGTCTGATGTTCTTGAGAGGTATTGGGCAGAGGCCGTAAAGAGAGCGTGATGACTAGCTTACGAGATCGAAATATTTCCTTTTTTAAGGAAAAAGACGAAAAAATATTCAAATTAATCGAAGATCGGTTGCCGTTTCTAAGTGTCGAGAGCTTGGTTTATGACGAAAAGGGAAGACCTGTTAATATCCGGCTGGGGGATATCAACCTTTATGGTAAGGATGGTCCTACTTATGCAGAAAGGCAGGTTAGAGATTTTTTTGAGAAACCAAACCGCCTAGCTTTTAAAAATCCTAACCATTGTAATCTCTCTGACATTAGCTTCGGTCTTTATCGGCACATCCAGAAGTTTGCAATGGGCCGTAAGCTGGACAGCAATTGGATTGCAAATTTGCAAGTTGTGGACAGTGGATTTTTTGTCTGTAGCGGTATTGGTTTAGGGTATCATCTGAAGGACATTGTAGAGAAAGCGGATGTCCGGTTGTTTATCTTTTCAGAGCCAGTGGCAGAATTCTTTTTGTTCTCGTTAGATGTTGTGGATTGGGAAGAAATTTATCGGATTGCCGAGGAAAAAGAAGCCAAAATTCAGTTGCTCTTGACGGGGTCTGCTACAGAGTTGGCGCGTCGCATCGAGGGGATTATCCGTCACTATGGTGGCACCTTTTTGGAGGGAAGCTACTTCTACGCTCACTATGGATCATGGGATGTTCAGCAGACATTGAATATCCTACGAGGTCGCATGGAAGGATATTTGATCTCATCGGGCTTTTATGAAGATGAATTGCTGATGATGACAAACACTTACTATAATTTTCAGCATTCTAAATTCCGATTTATTAGAAACCAGAAAGTCTTACAGGAGGAGTATCCGGTTTTTGTAATTGGTTCTGGTCCGTCACTTGAGAACAATCTGGAAGATATTAAGAAATGGCGGGATCGGGCGGTCATTATTTCGTGCGGTACGACAATCCGATTGTTGTTGAAAAACGGTATTCGGCCAGACATTCATATTGAGAATGAGAATGGGTGGAAGACAGAAGAAATTTTGCGGACGGTGAAAGAAGAATATGGTTTAGACAATATTGTCTTAGCTTGTTCGTCAACAACTTACCCCGGTGTTCAAGAACTGTTTGATGAGGTTTGGATTTATGTGCGGCCAGCCTTAAGTTCCACAAGTATGTTTGCAACTCCAGCAGACTCCATCACTGGGGTTGGTCCCATGGTTGTAAATGCGGGGGCAGGCGTTGCTTACAATATAGGTTTTCGTAAGATTTATCTTTTCGGTGCAGACTGTGGTAAAGCAAAGGATGCGGCTTCTCATCATAAGGATGCACTTTATCATGATGAACTGGGTAAGAAGCTCGGTTTTACAAAGGAAAATCTAGATAAAGTTTATATTCGAAAAGTGGAAGGGAATTTTGGCGGGGAGTTTTGGACCTCCCATTTTCTTGATATGTCCCGTATTTTCCTTTCGGATTTGAATAGAGAAGGTGCTTCTATGGTGAATTGTAGCCGGGGGGCAAAAATTGATGGGGTGCCAGCCTTGTCGAGTGCTGCGATTAACCTTGAAGGGGTTACACCGAATAAGCAGGCGCAGGTTCTTGAAAAAATTCGGGGTCAATTTAAAGAATTTGAGCCGAGTGAAAAGATTGATTTTGAGAAAATGGCGAATTGCGTTAAAGCCTGCCAAAGGTTTAAAGACGCTTTGTCAGATAAAATTCGGCCACTCATTGGCGAAGTTGATAATTATTGGGTGGTTGAGCAGGCGTTAAAGGAATTTTGGACAGATAATCTGAGTGAATTCCGGGGAATTTTGATGGTTATCAATGGCTCCTATAGCAATATGATCCGTTTGGCGTCATTTTTGGGAAGCCGAATTGTAGATATTGATCTACGAAAAGAGTTTATCGCTGACTCGCTTGAGAAGTATCTTGAGTTATGTCATTGGATGGCGGATGAACTGCAGGATGTGTATTCTCAAATGGCAAACGGTGTTGACCGTGTAAAGGTACCAGAACCATATGAAGGCGGTTTTAAGAAGCATGTGTCTGAGGCGGCCGCGGAACAGGTTAAAATTGATTTGGCTGAGCTTGGTTAGCCATATTATTTGTTGATGTAAAAAAATGGGGAGCTTTACGGCTCCCCTCAGACCGCTGAAAAACTCCGCCATTTAGGTGGGGTTTGTTCTTTTATGGATAGATTTTCACAAATTCCATTGGTCAGTCATTCTTTTCTAACATAGAGTAATTACGCCATATGAGCTGCTTCCAGCTTTAAATGTCGCCATATGAGCCTGAGCCGAGCCAGAATCAGGGCTATTTTCTTTATATTTTGGGCAGCGGCTGCCAACAGGCACTGTTCTTTGACTTTTTTTTGAGTCCACGCAGCCGAGCATAGCGATGTCCATGCAGTTGTTTGGCATCGGCAAAACTGCGTTCGACCGTTTCCTTTCTGCGTTTATAAATGGCCTTGCCCCAAGGCGTTAAACGGTTCTGGTCGATTTTGTCTTTGAAATCTTGCCAGACATAACGCGTGAGTACTTTGACATGGTTGGCGCTGCTGGTGCATTGGCTCACAAAGGGGCAGGTTTTGCACTGTTTGCCATCACTTTTATATTCGCGATAACCCAAACGATTGGTGGTACTGTATGTGAGGATCTGTCCACCGGGGCATTTGTAGCCATCAATGCCAGGCAGATACTCATACTGGCGTTTGTAGAAATAGCCCTTGCGGTGCGTATAGGACGGCGATAGCCGATAACAGCTTGGACCTCACGCTCATGTAAACCTTTGCAAATCCCGGCTGTCATATAACCCGCATCCAACCCCACGGCCTTGGGTTCAAAGCCGAACTTTTCACAATGTTCATCCAGTCGTGACAGATATGCAATGCTGTCATGAACGTTGCCCGCTGTGACATGGGTGTCGGTGATAATGGCATGCTTGCCTTCCACGGTGCGATGATCCAGATAGAAGAACCCTTTGGGCTTGCCCTCACGTACCATATAACCGCTGTCTTTGTCGGTTTTGCTGACTTTAGTCTCTTTCATCTCTGGTTTGCGCACCTCCTTCTTTATGGTCTTTTTGCGATAGGCCGCACGATCTTCATCTATGGCCTTGTCCAACGCTTCCAGATAGTCGGCTTGGGATTTGGCGAGCATTTCAATATGCGCATTAATTTTACGCAAAAGATGGTTGGACGGAACCAGACTATCCAGACTGACCATCTCAAGTTCCGTTTGTTGAGGACCGCGTTTTTTTTAGCATTCCCTATTGAATCACAAAGGCCCCGCATAAGCGAGACCTTTGTCAGCAGTCTGTGGGGAGCTTTGCGGCTCCCCTTTTTTTGATCTGTCTTTTTACAAGAAGTTTGATAGTCCTAGGTTTTGGGTTCTTGCAAGAACCTGGTATGAGGCTTGCAAAGCTCGGTCGATGTCGAGCAGTTCTGTCATGGCCTCAAGTTTGTCTATGTCTTCTACTTCCCCGATAGAGGTTTGGAGAAAGTTAATGGTCTGGGTTTCCCGTTGAATGGAGCCCTTGATTTGTTGGCGATTGAAAGCGTTATCAAAGCGCAGTTGTTCGATACTTTCTGTGGTTTCCGCCCCGTAGGGAGGGGCACCGTCTGTTGGAAAGTTGAGCGCTGAATCCATGAGCCAAATTGCTTCGTCTGTACGCTCGGTGTTTTGGTCTAGGCCGCCGGCTGTGCCAAATTCGCCTTGCGCGATGATAGATAAGGCACGGATTGCTTTGTCAAACGCAGGGTTTAATGCATTTGTGTTGACGTCAATGGTGCGGTTTTCATCAATGCGATGTCTGGTTTCCATTAAATCGCCATTGTAGTAATTGGCAAGTTTGATTTCGCCTGCCTGTGCACCACCAGAGGCATTGCCGATTGTTTCATCAACCGTGATGGAGCTCCCATCAGCACTTACAGAACGAACGGTTACTGTCATGGTGTTGTTCCCGGAACCCGAGTTGATCTCGATGGTTGCAGGTACTTGGATGTCACTAAAGGTGCCGGCACCACCTGCGGCAGTGATCGTTGATCCGGCGTAGGTCATCGTATCAGTGATGATTTTGTCTGTATCCGACCCTTTTTTTAAGGTGAAAGTGTCGAGCGATGTTTCGTCTGTTAGGTCTTTACGATTGACGCGGATATATCCGGTTGTTGTATCAACTTCGCTAATCGTCCACGTACCATCGTTGGCCGTTCCGCCTGATATGGTGATGCTTGACCCGGCTTTGAAAGTGCCATAATCCGCCGGGGCGTAACCTGCAAGGTCCAACTCGACATATTGGTTATTACCCGTCCCGCCAAGGGTTGCGGTAATATTATCGGCCACCCCAAATTCAGATATAAGGGCATCGCGGGTTTCAGGAAACTTTGTTGTATCACCATTCCATTTAGACTGGAAATCTGCCAAGTTATCGCCGAGTTTTAGGTCTACAGGTGCAGAAGATGTTCTTGAGCCTGAAAACAGGTAGCGACCTGCAACCGATTCATTCAGAAACCCCTGGATGTCGCGAAGCGCTTGATAAGCGAATTTTTGTACTTGGGCGACTTGTTCGGCATCACGGCGTTCTCCTGCACCATAGTCCGAAAGCATGTCATACATATTTCGAACTGTGTCTTCCACCCCTACAAGGGCAATATCTTGGGATTGCAGGCGTAAGTCGACAACTTCGTTGTTATTGTTGTAGCTTTTCGACTGGTTCAGTAAATGCTCTAATCTGACCAGCCGTTCTGATTGGTCTGGAATACCCGCGTATTGCTGTGTTTTCTTTTCAGTTGCAACGGCGATTTGCGCATCAAACAGGTTGCTTTGTAACTTGAAAAGGTGCGAGTTCAAGAGCTGGTGGTGCGCAAAGTTTGCTAATCTGTTAACCATCTTACTATCTCCTACCTGACGGCACCTTCAAGGGTTTCAAACATTGTCTGGATGACACTGATGATACGCGCCGCAGCGGAATATGCTTGTTCGTACAAGATAAGTTGCGACAACTCTTCATCCAAGTTTACACCCTTCTGGGAGTCATTTCTATGCGAAAGGCTGTTGACCAAGGAAGACTGGATCTCAACATCCAATTTGTTGTTGGCCGCTTGGGATGAACTAAGGGCTATAATAGAGGATGCGTAGTCGTTGAATGTTCCCGATGTCCCGCCAAGGCCACCGGCTCCAGAAAATGTTTGCTGGCTATTGAAAGCAGATGAAAAATCGCTGGCAATCTTATTGTCACCGGCACTGACATAGTATTCCCCGCCGGTGCCAAGCGATTCATCCCAGCGCAAGATCCCCCGTGAAATGTTGCTTGGGGTAGATTCAAGGTCACTGCGTACGCCTAAGGATTGGGCAACGCGCACGTTGGAGACGTCAAATCCGGTATTGCTTTTGAAGTTACCGTTCGCTTGAACAATTTCCATATTGTTCCCGGCTTCATTGGTGATCCGCAAGCGTTTGCCGTCACCTTCTGTTACGACGGTTGCGCGCACCCCAATGTTTTGGTCGTTAATTTGTTTCGCCATATTCTCCAGCGTGCCGGAGATGGGGACCGTACCCAGATTAGTTAGGGTTCCATTGCCGTTGTCGTCATAAAATGTCAGGGCGGAGCCACTTTCTGAATAGTTGGAGGACAAAATACCGGTTTCGTAGATGTTTGTTCCCAGATCCTCGGTATAAAAGTCGTTTAGGCCGAAGAAGTCGGAGAAACCTGCGTGTGTATCGGTCACATTGACCCCGTCACCATAGAAGTTGATGGTGGCGTCTTGCATGTCCGACCCGGCAGCGGAGCCACTTTCATCTCGAAGGGTCAGGTAATTACTTGTATTATCCAGATTAATTTGCAGCTTACCATCCACAAATTGAGCCGTGCCCCCGCCGGCGTTTGTATCAAGCCAGTTGTCAATGGTGGTGGAAACCTGATCCAGTGTCCAGGGTCCGGCCCCATGGTCTGCGGTTAGCAGAGTGTTCAAGGAGGCATTGGCAACCTGGTTTCCGTCCCCATCCATTACGGCAAGGCGGGTGTCACCACTCCCGAAGTCCATACGTTGTGCACTGCTGTCGAGAAAGGCTGTGGTGCCACTCATGGACTGCTGTCCGGGGAAAGCGACGCCACGGTTATGAATCGCGTTCATGACATCGCGCAATGTACCGGCAAGTTCGTCCAATTCTGATTGCAGGCCCTGCAGCACGTCATCGCGCATGTCGATTAAGCCCTTGAGCTTACCGCCTTGAACATCGTTGGTGATATCATTGCTTGTTACCTTTTCCCCGACATAAATCGGCGAGAAGTCGCCTTCTTCATGAGTGGTGACGGGGCTGACACTGGCGCCCAGATTATGGGCAATCCCTACAGATTCTTCGTCAACCAATACCCGCCCACCTTTGGTGAAGACGGACATTTCGCCGTTGCTGCGTTCAAAGTAGGTGATGTCGATGAGTTTTGACAGTTCGTTCAATGCCATATCACGCTTGTCTCGCAGTGCAGATGTGTCATTGTTTGCGACGTCATTTCGAACGATTTTATGGTTCAGGTCGGCAATTTCCGCCAGATGATTGTCAATTTCTTTTACAGTCTGATGAATGGAGTTATCAGCTTGTTTGCGCAAATCCTGAATGGAGTCCGTCATGTCTTGCAGCTGATAGGCGGCATTTTGTGCCCAGCGCACGACCTCGCTCTGTTCCAGCGAGCGTTCCGGTGTGACGGAGAGTTGTTCAAAAGCTGTGCTGAGTTGGGAGATCGTATGCGCGATAGAGCTGTTGTCGCCGGGGCTGCCGAAGACTTCTTGCAGTCGGTTGTAAAATGTCGTCTTAGAGTCAATGGCATAGAGATCGGACATCTCATCCCGTAAATCACGCATGAGTTCTTCGTCGACAGCGCGACCGACGTCGGCGATGCGGACACCCGCGCCGACACCCGCAAGGACGTTGGTTTCAAACTGAACGATTTTACGCGAATAACCGGGGGTGTTCGCGTTGGCCACGTTGTCCGAAATCGTCCCTAATGCAGTTTGGGTGGCGAGTAGACCGCCCGCGGCGACGTTTAAAGCGTGAGTAATTGACATTTTCTATCTCCCTTGTGTTCTACAAGGTTTCTTTAGAGGGTTTCATTAAGTGAAATCGGCGCAGTTGCTTCTGCTTTTACCCCGATATTGGCGTCTTGGGCGTAAGTTCCCGCGTGCGGTGTCATCTTTTTGGCGACATCGGCGAAGCGATAGAGTACACGGCGGTTCATCTCGATATTCATTTTCAGGATACGGGCGTTTTGTGCGACCAGTTCATCCATCTCGTTACCGAGTTTTTTAAGGTTGGTGCGTGCATCTTCATCCACGTCGGCAAGACCGTTTCTTTCGCGTTCCAGCGCACGACAGTGGCGCTCGTAGAGGCGGCTAAGTTTATCTTTTTCGGCAAATGTTTCACCCAGCACTTTGGCGTCTTGCTTGTCGAGTGCGTCATTTTCTTTTTGCAAGATTTCGATCATGCGTTCACAGACGTAAGTCAGTTCGGCTACGCGGTCGTTGATATCCATAATTAGCGTCCTTCTTGTGCGCGCAGTAATTGTTTCTGCACTTCATCTGCTAAACCGATTCCGCCGGATTTAGCTATTGATTTACCATATTCGTTGACCAGCATGGACTGCCATAGCTTTTCGGAATGTCCACCGCTAAACGGTTCTTCAGCCTGAATGCCTTCAAACATCGGTTGCAGCATTTGGCTTAAAAACTGTGCTTCAAACTCAATCGCGGTTTCACGAATTTTTCTTTTTTGCATGGCCGCGGTGTGAGAGGGATCCTGCATCTGTTTTGCCGTCAGGGCAGCAAAGCTGTTCTGGCTATTTTTTAACTTATCGGCAGCCTTAAGGGCTTTGTCGGTTTGTGCCTGCTGATAGGTGGTCTGGCTTTGGGTGATCATGCTCAGGTCAGTCATCTTACATCACCTCGATTTGGGCTTGCAAGGCACCTGCGGATTTGATGGCTTGCAAAATTGTGATTAGATCGCGTGGACCGATGCCCAGCGCGTTGAGGCCGTTGACCAACTCCTGCAGAGAGACACCATCGTCCAGCACAGTCATTTTCTTGTCTTCATTTTCGTCAATTTCTGTTGTGGTGCGATCAACTGTCGTTGTTGTCCCGACTTCCGCAAATGGACCGGGTTGAGAGACTTGCTGGTTTTCGGTGATGCGGATGGTCAGGTTGCCTTGGGCAATCGCCACTGTACTGATGCGCACGTTTTCACCCATGACAATGGTGCCTGTCGTCTCGTCAATCACGACACGGGCCATTTGGTCCGGCTCGACGCGCAATTGTTCGATGTCAGTCAGCAAGTTGACCACGTTGCCCTGATAGCCGTCAGGAATGTCAAGATGGACGGTCCCCGGGTCGGTGGGGCGCGAGGCGCTGGTCCCTAAAAAGGCGTTGATGGCTTGGGAAATCCGGCGCGCGGTTGTGAAGTCCGGGTTACGGAGAGAGATTTTGACGTCATCCATCTCCGCCATTTCGAAGTTCAGCTCACGTTCGATGATCGCGCCATTGGCGATCCGGCCGGATGTCGGCACCCCTTTGGTCACTGTTTCGGCATTCCCTTGTGCGGTAAAGCCACCAACAGCCAATTGACCTTGGGCCACGGCATAAACTTCTCCATCTGCGCCGATCAGCGGCGTTACAAGCAGGGTGCCCCCCATTAAGCTGTCGGCATCGCCGAGAGCACTGACCGTCACATCCATTTCAGAGCCTTGACGGGCGTAGGGTTTAAGGTTGGCGGTGACCATAACGGCGGCTACGTTGTCGCTATCCAGACCTTCTTCAGTTGGTTTGACGCCAAGGCGTTCCAGCATGGAAAGCAAGCTCTGTTTGGTGAAATGTCCGTTGCTGAGGCCATCACCTGTCCCATTGAGACCGACAACAAGGCCGTAACCGACCAGCATGTTGTCGCGCACACCTTCAAATGTCACAATATCTTTGATCCGGGAAGAAGCTTGGACTTCTGTTGCACTTATCAAAAGACCTACAGCCAGCAGCAGAGCGCAAACGGCCTGTGCTGTCTTGTCTTTTGCGCTCATAAGCGCCCGGTTGGTTCTCTTTTTGACGGCAGTCATGGTTTTCTCTTCCTAAAAGCCGTTGTGCGATGGTGGCTTTCTTTGAAGCCGGTTTTCGTTAGCTTCTAATATGCAAAGGTGATGCCAAGTCTGGTATGTTTGATGAGTCTATATAAAACAATATCTTATGAGGTTTTGTACGTTCGACATATAGAGGTGGGGCAGGGCGTTTTTGCCGTTGGGGAAAAATTTGCCGGGTGAAAAACGAAAAGCCGCCCCTTGGTGAAAGGGGCGGCCTAGATGTGTAAAGACGAAGTGCTCGGCTTAGCGTTTCAGGTCGCGGGCAACCTGACTCATCTCGTCGATGGTCTTGAAGGTCGTGGACCCCATGTTGTAGGCTTTTTGAGTCAGAATCATCGAGGTGAATTCATCCGCCATATCCACGTTAGAGATTTCACGCGCATTCGGGACAAACTGGCCGGCCCCTTGCCCGCCCGCTGTGCGGATCACCGGCTCGCTTGTTGTGCCGGATAGCCTAAAGACGTTCCCGTTCACTGGATCAAGGGAGTTGGGGTTAGTAAAGGTAGCCAACGGTAATTTGTAAATTGGACGCGTGGTTGCATCCGCAAAATGTCCGATCATCTCACCTGCTGCGTTAAAGCTGACATGACTCAGACGCGCATTGGAACGACCATTATAATCATAGCTGCCTTCCACCAAAGTGCCGGAGGCATAGTTGGTGATTTTTTGCATATCTAATGTGAAGGTAGGCGCATCGGCTGCCGTACCCGCAATCGTCAGGTTGATGGGGGACTGAATTTTACCGCTTTCGTTAAACACCACTGTCATGATGCCGGGCGTTGTGTCGCCGGAGGCGCTATCGATGGTTAACGGGACGCCATTTTCCAGAATTTCCAGCGAGTATTTATTTTTCTCGGCAGCGGCAACAACTCCATCTTGGGTGAAGCCTGTCTGGGTGATGGGGCCTGCACCTGCGACGGGTTGGCTCATGGCGCTGAGATCAAGGCTAAAGGCATCATCCCAGTCACCTGTCCCCTGTACATTGACAGAAGTTGGGCTGACGATGTCGCCTGTAACCGGATCGAAAGTCACGGTTGTTGAACTGAGAGAGTCCGATCCCTCCAGTACCGACAAAGTCCATTCACCGGGGTTTGCCGATTTGGTCCATTGCAGATTGTAACGCTTTTCGTACCCACGGTTATTGTAGGTCGTGATCTCGTTGGTTTCACTGAAGCCGGCAGCTTCGCCCCCGGGCAGTGCCCAGTTTGGGGCGGCTGTCTGGGTGTTGCTGCCCAAGACAATGTTGGTCCAGCGCAGCTGGTAGGAAACCTGTTCACCTTGCGCATTAAAGGCCTTGATAAAGGTTGACTCCTGATACCCGACAGGCGCGTTGGACGGCACGTTCAAGCCGATCTCTGCCGTTGTTGTCGCTTCCCCGTTGTTGGTGAAGGTTTCGGGGTCGATCCGCATGGCGCCCAGAGAGCCTGCGTCGGTCGGGAAGGTTTCCTGATCGGCATTTACCGGCCAACCTTGAACGTAGTAGCCGTTTTTATCGACCACGTACCCTTCGCGGGTGACATAGGTATTGCCATTGATGGTGGTGGTGATTTGATTGCCCAGGGCCATGCCCAACATACCGTCGCGCCCGTAGAAGGTTTGACCACTGCCGTCCAGTTCAGAGTTTAGGACGAAAAAGCCGTTCCCGTTGATCGCAACGTCAAGGTTGCTATCACTCCCAAGAATTTGGCCTTGTTGGTCAACCAGTTGTCGGGTGATACCGTTTACACCGCCAATATCGCGGTTGTATCCGTATGTTTTTGAGATCATCGAATAGAAAGTGGTTTCACTTCTTTTGTACCCGCCCGTATTCATATTGGCGATGTTGGTACCGATGACCTGCATGGCCTTGCTTTGGGCCATCATCGCGCCGACTGGGGCGGCGAATTGTCCAAGCAAACTCATTTTTTGTCTCACTTCGTTTATATTTACACATCGGGTACAGTGACCCATTGACCTAAACAGCAAAAGCCGTGCCAAACCGGTTTCCTTGTAACTTGGGGCCTTGGGGCGTGGAGATAATCGGCAAGGCACTGAAAATCCTGCCGTCGGGCAAAATCTGCCGGGTAAAAGGAGTGACTATCTTTTCGGGGTTTTTCGCGTATACTGGAAAATGAATTAAGACTGAATGTGCGGAATATAAAAAATGAAAATTTCCAATACGGGTCCGAGTAAAGGTGTCTCGAAAACAGCGAAAAAAGGTGGTACGTCCCAGGCGTCGGGAAGTAACTTCGCATCGCATTTAAGACCAGCCCCCGCAGCGGGATCGCATAGTGAGATCATGGAAACCATGCCGGTTGCGTCCATGGACTCGATTTTGTCTTTACAGGAAGTCGGTGACAGCACTGAGGAAGAAAAACGTCGGGCGCTTTATTTGCGAGGCGAAGATATTCTGGATCGTCTGGCGCAAATTCAAAGCGAAATTTTGAGCGGAGCCATTTCGGTTGAACGCTTACAGAATCTTGCACAGTTGTTGCGTAATCGTCGGGAAACGGTGGAAGACCCACAGCTTGCACAAATTATTGACGAGATAGAATTGCGCGCCGAGGTTGAGATTGCAAAGTGGGGAAGATCCCGAACATCTTGATTTTCCGGGCGTTTAATACGCTTTTACAGTGATTTATGGTTATCCTTTTAAATCAATAATAAAATTACTTGCGCATGTAGACATCAGTCCTTATATTGCGGCGCAATTTAATAGGACTGCCCATGTCATGAAGGAATACAGGGGATGACCGTCACATTGGCGCATGATTATAAACCTTCTGATCAAGAAGAGTTTATGAATGAAAACATGAAAGAGTATTTCCGTCAAAAGCTACTGGCTTGGAAAGATGAACTCATTCGTGAATCCAACGAAACCCTCGAACATCTGCAACATGAAAATAATCAGGCACCGGATCTGGCAGATCGTGCGTCTATGGAAACGGATCGTGCGCTGGAATTGCGGACCCGTGACCGTGCGCGTAAGCTGATCAATAAAATTGATGCCGCGCTGGAGCGTTTGGACGAAGGGACCTATGGTTACTGTGAAGAGACGGATGAACCCATCGGGATCCGTCGCTTGGAAGCTCGACCTATTGCAACGTTGAGCATCGAAGCGCAGGAACGTCACGAACGTTTGGAAAAAACGCACCGCGACGACTAAACCGTCAGCAAGAATTTTCAAAAGCGACAATCTCAGGGTTGTCGCTTTTTTTGTTCCGTGTCATTTTCAATTCGATTGCATCATCGAGGTAAGAAAATGACCCTGAAACCTTATGCCCGCCCCCATGTACAGCGGGAAGATATCGACGCTGTGTGCGAGGTCTTACGTAGCCAGTTTTTAACGACGGGGCCAAAGGTGCCGGAGCTTGAAAGTGTTTTTGCGACTCTTGTAGAGGCGCAAGAAAGCGTGGCGTCCAGTAACGGGACAACGGCTCTGCATTTAGCTTCTCTGGCTCTGGGATTGAAGCCCGGTGATAAGGTGATTGTTCCTGCTTTGACATTTTTAGCGACAGCAAATGCTGTGCGCATGTGCGGAGCTGATGTGGTCTTTTGCGACGTTGATCCAGCAACCGGCATTATGCGGCTAGAAGATGTGAAAAAGGCTCATGCCCGCACGGGGGAGGGGGGGTTGCGATTTATCCCGTTCATATCGGGGGGCATTGCGCAGATATGAAATCCATTTGCGACTATGCCCGTGCTCAAGGATGGAAGATTGTAGAAGATGCATGCCATGCCTTAGGTGGCACCAATCATGGCGCAAAGGTTGGGGCTTGTGCCTACAGTGATATGGCCTGTTTTTCTCTTCATGCGACAAAAAGCTTTACGGCAAGTGAAGGGGGGATGGTGTCTACCAATAACCCGGCTTATGCGGAAAAGATGCGGGTTTTGAGAAGCCATGGGATGACACCTGACCCGGATACCGGTCCGTGGGCTTATCGTATGGATGAGCTTGGATTTAATTATCGCCTGACGGATGTGCAGGCGGTGTTGGCAATTAGTCAATTGTCCCGAATGGAAGATGTGCGCCAGCGCCGTGCCGAAATTGCGTCTCAATATCGTGCGGCTTTGAATGGTTTTTCTCCATATGTGAAGGTTGTTCCTGCCAGTGGGAATGGTGAACCGTTGTTACACCTGTTCCAGCTTGCTATTGATTTTGAAGGTTTGGGCAAGGATCGCGCGACGGTCATGAAGGCGTTGCTACAGCGGCAAGTCGGGACGCAAGTGCATTATATTCCTGTATCTCAGCAACCCTATTATGAGAAACTTTATGGGGTTCAAGAAATGCCGGGGGCGGACAGCTTTTATCAGAATGTGCTGGCGTTGCCCTATTATGTTGGCCTGACTGATGCGGATGTGAGGGCGGTTATTCAGGCGGTGCAGGATATCTGTGGGTGAGTTTGAAGGGCCGAATTTATTTATTTTTATGGATGAAGGCGCGGAGTTTCTGTTCCCAGATTTCCGTAAATTGATCGGTGGCTTCTCGATTAGTGATGGGCGGTATCTTTTGCCGCGTCGCAATCATTTTGAAGAAATCTTTTATGAGCGCCTTGGGGGTTAATCCACTGTTTTTGAGGGTAAGCTCTGTTGTTTCCGCAATTTCAAAGACCGCCCTTAAAAAATGAAACTTGTCATAGACCTCTTGTTTAAGGATAGGGTCGTTTTGCCAGTCCAATCGACTGTAGCATTGGGTCAGGTGTGGACCGGCACCATGGCAGGAAAAGGCGATGCAGCCATGATAGTTTTGCGCTTCCAAATCATCATGGATTGTACAGCGGTTGCAATTGTCCAGATTTTTGCAAGGTTCATTTTGTGGTTTGGTGTAGGGGAACTGGTCTGAGGCTTCATACCCCAACGCGATACAGCAAAAGGCCGCACATTTTGAACAATCATAGCTAAATTTTGACATGACATACGCTTTCTGGAAGACCTCGATTCAGTGATTTTAAATCTACAGTTCTTAACAACCCTTTAAAAAGGGAGAGAATTCTCAAGCAAGACGGGCAAAAAGAAAGAAGGCCGAAGTTGTGAAACTTCGGCCTTGAGTTTACCTGCATCTTAGAGCGATAAGAGGCTAGGGCATTCGGTAAGCTGTGTTAAGTCAGCTTAGAAGGGAGAGAGGATGTCGAGAACCTGCATACCCCAACGTGGTTGCTGAAGTTCGCTGACATTGCCGCGACCACCGTAGGTGACGCGCATCTCTGCAATTTTTGTATGGTCGATGGAGTTGGAAGAGGAAATATCTTCCGGACGCACGATCCCTGTGATGTTGAGTTCACGCAGTTCGTAGTTTACCAGTGTTTCCTGACGACCGTTGATGACTAGGTTTCCGTTGGGCAGAATTTGCGTAATGATGGCGGCAACGGTCAGGCTGATGCTTTCATCACGGGCAATTTTACCTTCGCCTTTGGTGGTGTGGTCTGTATCCAGACTGACAGTGGATGTGTTCAGGACGTTGCTGGAAACGATTTTGCCCAGACCGGCTTCAAAGCCAAACAGGTTGGTGATGTTGCTGTCTTCGCCGTCGTCACGGGTACGCTCTGTTTTATTATTGATGGCGGCGCTGTCTGAAATGGCGACTGTGACGGTCAGGATGTCCCCGATCTCGTTGGCACGATTGTCCTTAAAGAATGCGCGTGCGCCGTTTCTCCACAGGGAGTTCGGGTTCTCCATGTTGGCTTTTGGCGCTGGCATGGGCATGCTGACCGGTTGGTATGCCGGACGATGGGTCGGGTTCACAATCTCGGTTGTTTTCGGGCCGTCACCAACTTGGGACAGGCGGGTAAACAGGTTACAGGCGGATAGGGAGGACATTACAACAAAAATGCCGACGATCCGGAGAATTTGTTTTGACTGTAACATTTTCAATCTCCTAACTACTTTTGCTCTAAGATTAACGACTGGCGGATTTTTTAATTATTGAAAGCCAGCTGTGGGTTGATACCGGTCGGTAGGACCGTTACCGTTGAACTTCCAACAACGATCGCTTCGATTGTGCGACTTGTGTTCGTGTTGGTGATGCGAATGGTTTCTCCATCAGCACCGTTTTGTAGGGCACGTCCACGTGACGTGAGCATCATGCCCGGTTTTTTAAGGATAATCGTAACGAGGCTGCCTTTTTCCACCAAAACAGGGTGCTGAATGTCAGAGGCACGCACGGGACGTTCTGGACGCAAGTGGCGTTTCGGGGCCATGCCGACTAAGTCGTCTATGTTGGTGATGATGTCGCGCTGTGTACGATCAGCCCGCATACGAACCCAACGGATGTCATCTTCCTTGATGACGTCATCTTTGCCGATACGGCGCGACAGGGTCGGGACATCAATCATCTGGATGACTTGGCCGGTGACGCGGACCCGTTGCAACGGGTTTGCGCCTTGTTCACCGACAGCGACAATAGCGGCAAAACGAAGGGAGCGTGCGTTGAACGTAACATCCTCAATTTTTACTTCCGGCATGATTTCGCTCGGCACATGTAACATCAGATTGCGGTTACTCAGTTGGATCTGCGGGTTTTGTGGCAGATCAAACTGATGCAGGGCTGACATCAGGACATCTTCGATTTCATCGCGGTTAATGATGATACTGTCGCGGGTGACGCTGGCGTTCAGGTCAGCGGACAGCGGGCGCCATTGCAAACCATAGGCACGGGCCACACGGTAGAGCCAGCGGGCGTCGAAAGACGCGCGGCGACCGGGTTTTGGGGCGTAAGCAACGGCAGTGTCGGCTTTGTCGGACGGCGCATTGGTGAAGAGATCGCCAAGACGGATATAGGCACCGGACACGACGATGTTTTCGCGCAAGGATACCGGACCGGTAGCGCCGAGGGTCAAGCCTTCTTTTTCTGAAGCCTGCTGTCCTGCAACGGCGGCGGACGCCACCACCAGCAGGGACAAAACAGAAAGAAAATAGATAAAACGTGTCATGGAACCAATCTCCCTTAGCGCATTTGCGACAAGGTGCCCATCATCTCATCGGAGGTGGAGATCACCTTGGAGTTCATTTCGTAGGCGCGTTGTGCAGAAATCAGGTTGGTCATTTCTGACACCGCGTTTACGTTGGATGTTTCCAAAAAGCCTTGCAAGATGCTGCCGTAGCCAACGGTTGCAGGTGCAGCTGTTGCCGCTTGCCCTGATGCTTCTGTTTCAAGGTAATAGTTGGAACCTTCGGCACTTAGACCCGCCGGGTTCGGGAAAGAGGCAAGTTGCAGCTGGCCAACGTTTTGCAGCGCAATCTGGCCATCGATTTTCGCCAGAACTTCGCCACTGGAGTTGACGGTGACATCAACCGCGTTTGCCGGAATGGTGATGCCCGGTTGAACCAGATAGCCATCGTGGGTCACCAGTTCACCGTTACCGTTGAGCTGGAATGTGCCGTCACGGGTGTAAGCGGTTTCGCCGCTTGGCAGATTGATCTGGAAGAAGCCGTTGCCTTGAATGGCAAGATCAAACGTATTGTCGGTGGCGCTCATGTTGCCTTGTTCGTGGATACGGTAAACCGCAGCCAGTTTCACACCCAAACCAAGCTGAACGCCTGTTGGGACAACCGAGCCGTCCTGACCGGATGTGGAGCCTACGCGACGCAGGTTCTGATACAGAAGATCGTGAAATTCGGTACGGCGGCGTTGAAAAGCCGTGGTGTTCATGTTTGCCAGGTTGTTGGAAATGACTTCAACGTTCTGTTGTTGAGCCAGCATCCCTGTAGCACCGATACTTAATGATCTCATAATTTTAACTCCTAACTTATTCGCTCTTTGTTAGCCGTTTGATCGGCGCTTATTGACCTGTGATGAGGGTGTTTGCCTTGCGGATACGCTCATCTTCTTTATCAATCATGCTTTTTGCACGGTTATAGGCGCGGTGTACCTCGATCATGCGAGTCATTTCGATGATGGGTTCCACGTTGGACATTTCCAATTTGCCTTGATGAACATCCGGGTTTTCGACCTGTACGCCCGCGGCATCTGATTTCATCAGGGTGCTGGATACTTTTTCCAGTTCTTGCGGGTTGTCAAATTGGACAATGCCTAACTTGCCGACCGGACCTGCATCCGTATGAATTTCGCCATTGCGGCTGATTTCAAAGCGGGTATCGCCCGGGGTTGTCTGGATTTGATCGCCGTCTTCTGTCAGGACGGGATGACCGTCCGTATTCACCAGCACACCATTGCTGTTGAGCTGAAAGTGACCGTTGCGTGTGTAGCGGTTGCCTTCTGGGGTATCGACGACAAAATAGCCTTCCCCGTGGATGGCAACGTCCAGCGGATTGCCGGTTTCGTCGAATTTACCTTCTGACAGGTCGCGATATTGTGCAACGTCGCGTACAAACATCAGTTTGTCGCCCATGATACGCTCACCACCGTCACTGCGGACCAGATAGTCGTCAAACATCATAGACTCACGCTTGTACGCTTGAGTGTTCATGTTGGCGATGTTGTTTGCCACAGAAGTCATTTCACGGCGCAGGGTTGTCTGTCGGGACAATGCGATGAGTAATGTATTTTCCATTTGGCTATGCCTCTAACTAGTTCGCTCTAGGGTGTGCAGTCATTTCGCTGCGGTTGCCAATCTATATGCAGAAGGTGTGCCAACTTTAAAAAACTTTTATATATAAAGGGTTATGGGTATACGAGAGGAGGGCTGTTGCATTTTTTACCCGGTCAGAATTGAGCGTTCGGCAAGAAATACCGAGTGAACCTTGCCGATCGTCTTGCATGTGAGGGAGAAAAAGAAAATAAACCTTAGAAACCAGTTGTTAACCAGTTGCCTAATATGGTGTAAATAAGGGTAACCGTATAAGATGCGGTTCGACTGAATTCTGACTTTAATGTATGTGAGCAAGAAACATGGCTGATGACGATCTCGACGACGACATGGAAGACGACGACGAGTTTGAAGAAGAAGGTGGTGGCTCTGGTGGCAGTAAAAAGAAAATGCTGCTGTTGGCTATTCCCCTTGTTTTGATCCTCGGCGGTGCGGCTGGCGCGTATTTTACCTGTCTTCTGGACCCGCTTATGGGGTCGGAAGAAACGGTAGAAGGTGAAGAAAATGCGGGCCCTGAGTTGGGGCCGGATGGGGAGCCGCTGCAGGTTGCCTTTACCGATTTGCCGGAAATTCTGGTGAACCTGAACACAACGGGACGTAAATCCAGCTTCCTGAAAATCCGCGTGAGTCTGGAACTTGCCAATTCTTTAGATGTGCCTCAGGTGGAAGCTGTACAGGACCGTGTGGTCGATGCATTTCAAGTGTACCTGCGTGAATTACGCGTGGAGGACTTGAAGGGGTCGGCGGGGATGTATCGTTTGCGTGAAGAGCTGCTGGCGCGCGTGAATGACGCGGTGGCCCCTGTTAAGGTTAACGATGTGTTATTTAAGGAGATGCTGGTACAATAACAGTACCCGTATCTAAAGACGATGATGGAACGACGTAAAGGACAGGGTGCATGACTGTCGCCGATGATGATGGTGAAGATCTCGCTGCTGAATGGGAAGCTGCCCTAGGCGATGACGAAGACGGCGGTGCCGACGACGATCTCGCAGCAGAATGGGAGTCCATGGTAGGGGACGACGATGGCGGCCCCAGTACAGACTTGCTGGGTGCTGTTGGCGGACGTGAGTCCACGCGTGTTCTAAACCAGGATGAGATCGATAGCCTTCTGGGTTTCGATGAAGATCATGACGACGATACGGGGCAAAGCGGTATTCAGGCGATCCTGAACTCGGCGCTGGTGTCCTACGAACGTTTGCCTATGTTGGAGGTGGTCTTTGACCGCCTTGTCCGTATGATGTCCACCTCTATGCGTAACTTTACGTCCGATAACGTAGAAGTTTCGCTGGATAACATTGTATCTATCCGTTTCGGTGACTATCTAAACTCTATTCCGCTGCCGGCGATGCTGGGCGTGTTCAAAGCGGAAGAATGGGATAACTATGGTTTGCTGACCATCGACAGTTCCATGATCTATTCTATCGTGGACGTGTTGCTGGGGGGGCGTCGCGGGACGGCTGCGATGCGCATTGAGGGACGACCCTACACCACGATTGAACGCAATCTGGTGGAACGTATGGTGCATGTGGTCCTGAATGATTTGTCTGCCGCCTTTGATCCGCTGTCGCCGGTAACGTTCCGGTTTGATCGTCTGGAGACCAACCCGCGTTTTGCGACCATTTCACGCCCTAGTAACGCCGCGATTGTGGCGAAGCTGCGGATTGATATGGAAGATCGCGGGGGGCGCGTGGAAATGCTGTTGCCCTATGCGACGCTGGAACCGGTTCGGGAACTCCTCCTGCAAATGTTTATGGGGGAGAAATTCGGTCGAGACAGTATCTGGGAAACTCACTTGGCGCGCGAATTGTGGCAAACCGATGTGGATCTGGAAGCCGTGCTGGATGAACAGTATATGGAGCTGACGGATATTTTGAACCTGAAAATTGGTTCGCAGATTATGTTTAATGCAACGCCGGATTCAGATATTGAAATTCGTTGTGGCGGTGTATCCATGTATACTGGTAAAATGGGCCGTAAGGGTCAGAATATCGCCGTTCGTATCGACGACGAGATTACCAAGCAGAAAGGATAGAGACCTTGCCGTTTGCTTTAATCTTAGACATGCTCATTGCAATCTTGTTGATTGCAACGATTGCTTATGCAGTGATGCTCAATCGTCGCTTGACGGACTTGCGCAAAGATCAATCCGAACTGGAAAAGCTGGCGCAAAGCTTTAACGATGCGACCATTCGTGCGGAAGAAAGTATTCACAAGCTCACCGGGTCTGCGGACGACATGAAGCGTGATGTGCAAGATACGCTGAGAAAGGCCGAAGCCCTGCGAGACGATCTTAATTTTCTGATCGAACGCGCGGGCGCATCTGCCGACAAGCTGGAAGAGCGTGTGCGCAATAATCGCCCAGAGCCGCAAGCTCCGGCCTTTTCCGGTAAAAAAGTCAAGGATACGGTTGTCCCGCCGGAACCAAAGGCAACACCTGCCGCCAAGCCGAAGCCGGAACCGAGTTTTCTGGACGATGATGACGACTATAAACCCAAGACGGATGCGGAACGGGAGCTGTTGAAAGCTCTTGAATCCGTTCGCTAAGTCGAAGGAGACACCCCATGTTGGCCACTTTAGCAAATTTACGTGTTCTGCCGGTGACGATCTTTGTCGCCTTCTTTCTGCTGACCGTAAAAGTTGGCACAATCTGGGAAGGTGTGGGCGATTGGATGGACGGTGTTTCTGTCTCCAAGGCGGGCGCTGAAGCCGAAGAAGGCGGCTTGCGTCCCAAGTCTGCGCGCGAAATTCTGGAAAAACGCCACCCGTCCCCGCCTAAGGTGCTGGAACTTGCCCAAGCCAATACCGACGCGTTGAGCGACGAGGAAAAAGCGGCGATTGCCGAAGAAGAAGCCGCTATTCAGGCTGAAGAGAAGAACGCCAAGCCCGACTCGTCTTTCATTGATGATCCGACCTTCTACACCCAAGCTGAAGTTGACCTGTTGCAGAAACTGGCAGAACGTCGCGAAGAGATCGAGGCGCAGGCACGCGAGCTTGATGTGCGCGAAAACCTGTTGAAAGCCGCAGAAGCGCGGATTGATAAAAAGGTTCAGAGTCTCAAAGCCTTGCAGCTGACGATTGAAGAAAGCATGGTTAAATATGATGAGGAGCAGGAAAATAAACTGCAGAACCTCGTTAAGATTTACGAGAATATGAAGCCCAAGGATGCGGGTCGAATCTTTGAAGAGCTGGAGATGGATGTTCTGTTGCAAGTGGCTGAAAAGATGAATAATCGCCGTCTTGCACCGATTTTAGCAAAAATGGCGCCGCAAAAAGCACGGGATGTGACCGAAGAATTGTTCCGTTTACGTAGTTTACCTAAGCCGGGAGAGCTGGCCGTCGGGCAATAATGCCAGAAACTGCGTAAAAAGCTTAAAAAAATGCACTAAGGCGTTGCTTTCCCTTTTAAAAGGGTTGCGTCCTGAGTTATGGTAAAGTACTAAATTTATACAAGCTTTTTAAAAACCGTTTCTTTTGAGAAGCACATGCCGATTATATTATTTCTTCTGGGAGTGGAGTGCTAGATGGCTGTCGATCCTAATATGCCGATCCTGATCGTGGATGACTATAAAACAATGTTGCGTATTATCCGCAACCTTCTGCGCCAATTGGGTTTCACCAATATCGATGAAGCAACAGATGGTAGCCAGGCTTTGCAGAAACTGCGTCAGGCAAACTTTGATCTAATCATTTCTGATTGGAACATGGAGCCGATGACAGGTCTTCAATTGCTGCGCGAAGTACGTGCAGATGCTAAGCTGAAGCATATTCCGTTCATCATGGTGACTGCGGAAAGCAAGTCCGAAAACGTTATCGCTGCGAAAGAGGCAGGTGTATCTAACTACATCGTTAAGCCGTTCAATGCGGAGACGCTTAAAGGCAAAATGGTTAGTGTTATCGGCGATTTCTAAGAATTTGCCGATAACTGACTAGCAAAGAAATCGGGGAGCTTTCATGTCAGTGAATACAAAGGTTGATCCAGAGTTGAAGTCACGTCTGGACGAATTACGCGAGACCTACGGGGATAACGTTAAAGTGGAAGATGTCGCAGACGTCGTAGACAGTCTGATGACAACCATGAAAGGCGACGTTACCTCTGCTGATATGGAGCTCTATTCCGAACTGGAATCGTTGGCGGCTTACATTCATTCTGCAAAATCTGAGATTGCACAGCTTCGCCCGGATGATGTGAAAGACAAATATCTGTCTTCTGCCAGTGATGAACTTGATGCCATCGTCGAAGCCACAGCCGATGCGACCAACAGTATTATGGACGCAACAGAAATGGTGGAAGAGGTGATGGGTCAAGTGGAACCGGACGTCAGTGAAAAGCTGATGGACGCAACTACCAAAATTTACGAAGCCTGTACGTTTCAGGACATTACGGGCCAGCGGATCACCAAGGTCGTGAATGCCTTGCATCACATCGAAGATAAGATTGATGCGTTGGTGGAAGCCTTCGGTTCTGAAATTGAAAAATTCAAGGCGGAAAACCCCGAGCCCGAAGATGACGGGCCGAAGGTCATTACAGATGAAGACCTTCTGGAAGGGCCGCAGCTTGAAGGGCAGGGTAAATCTCAGGAAGATATTGACGCTCTGCTCGCCAGCTTCGATTAATCATAACCCAACGAGATGGACCGGATGCAGGTAAACTTTGGGGGAGAAAACAAATCCAAAGGTGACTCGGGTCGGGTCATAACGCTCTTCCTGTCTCTATACCTCGTTGTTCTGGCCTTTTTTATCTTGTTGGTCAGTATTTCCTCTACAGAAGAAGTGAAATCAAAAGCGTTGATGGAAAGCTTAACCTCAACGTTTTCTTCTGTGCTGCCTCCCCGTATGGATTTACAAGCTTTTAATGCAACAACCGGTGAGTTTTTGGCGGCTGATGAATTTCAGCGTCAAGTGACTGGTTTGTTCTCTACGGTTGTTGGTGTTGTGAAAGTCGAAGCGATCCAGCCCGGTCGTTTAATGCGGGTGGAAGTCGCTGGCAATAACCTGTTTGAGCAGGACCAAGCGGTGGTCCGGGAAGGCCAATACCCGTTTATGGACCGTCTGGTTTCCGCACTTAGTGCCAATCCGCCGGGGTTGCGGTTTGAAATGGAATTTGTCATCTCCTCCCCGTGGTCCGATGAAATGACGCTGTCGGCGGAGCAAACTTTGCCTGTGCGCCGCGCCGGTGCGTTCGCACGCGAGTTGTTGACGCGGGGGGCGCCTCCGGGATCGGTTTCTATCGGGTTGAAGGGCGGCGACAGCGATACCATTGAAATTTGGTTCCATATCCGCGCAACAGACGAAAATCGCATCAAGTTTGAAGAGTCTCCCCTTATCCGCGGGGATATTCAGGCCCCCGTTGTCGAGGCACCGGTCCGCGCTGCGCCCGTGACGTTGCAGCCGATTGTGCGCACGCCTGCGCAGGTGATCCAGACCTTGCCGCAGATGCTGGATTTGCCCGCGCCAACCGAAGAAACGACCGTATCGGATGGGCCCGCGCCGCTGTCTTTGCGCCCGCAGCCTAACGCAGGGGAGGCGCTGCCATGATAAATTCGGGGCGGCAGTTGGGGACAAGTCGTTTTAAACCCAAAGAGGAAGAGGGTAAAAAAGGCGCATGGATGCTGACCTTCACCGATTTGGTGTCGTTGATGCTGACGTTCTTTGTCATGCTGTTTTCCATGTCTACCGTGCAAATTGATAAATGGGATGCGATTACGGACTCTCTCTCCACCACATTAAACCCCAATAAGGTTGAGGCGGTGGCGACGGCGACGGCGGACTTTAATATCTCCACCGTTTTTCGTCAGCGCGCAATCAATCTGGAATATTTGCAAGCCGTCTTGGAAGAAAAAGTTGAAAAGGACGAGGTCTTGGGTCGGTCCATGATCCAGTTGCTAGATGATCGGTTGCTGATCTCCTTGCCCGGGGATCTATTATTTACCCGTGGCAGTAAAACATTGAGCACACGGGCAACTGACTCCATGTTAAAAATTGGTGATGTTTTACGACATGTTAGTAATCAGGTTGTTATAACTGGACATACCGACCCTCAACCGGCGACAGGTTCTGATTACGCATCAAATTGGGAATTATCGCTTTTTCGGGCGATTGCGGTTGGGAATGCTTTAAGAAAGTCTGGCTTCTCGCAAGAATTCTTGGCATATGGTTATGGGGATAGCGGTTATGATCAATTACCTGCTATACCCGAAGAGAAGAAACAAGCTTTGGCGCGCCGTGTGGATATTATGGTTTTACAAACCGGTGTGTTGAAATGATAAGAGGAGTTAGGCAATCCGCATGACAATGCGTGTCCTAATAAGCATGATGGTCTTTATGATCGGTCTATTGGCAACAGAGGTTGCTTGGGCCGAGCGTATCGCCGTGCGTGCAGGGGCGCATCCGGGCTATGGTCGGATTGTTTTTAAATGGTCGCTTCCTGTCCAGTATTCCGCAGATATTCAAAATGGTGTTCTGAATATCCAGATGGGGGAGCCGGCGGAAACTTCTTATGACGAAGTGCGCCGCAATCTGCGCAAATATATCCGCACGATCACCCCGTCCACTGATGGTCGCAGTGTGGCGATCCGGTTGACGGATGGTGACTATGCGGTACGTAGTTTTTATACGGGCAGTTTTTTGGTCGTTGATATTCTAGGGGAACCACAGGCCGCGAAACCCGCACCCGCGCCAACCCCTGCGCCCAAGCCTGCACCGGCTCCTGCCCCCACTCCCACTTCTGCGCCGGCACCAACGCCTGCACCCGCTGCGACACCGGCCCCTGCGATGCAGGCGTCCGTTGTTCCGCAAGACGGCCCGAATGTACGGGTACGTAAAGGGGAAAAAGGCACCCATACCCGCATCGTGTTCGACTGGCCGCGCAAAGTTGGTTACACGATTGGGGATTATGAACAAAAGACGGTTGTTAATTTCGCCGAACCCGCAAAATATAACTTCGCAGCTGCTCAACGTAATTTGACAGGTCAAGTCCGTGGATTGCGTCAGAATGGGCAGGCCGTCGAACTGGCAGTGACGCCGGGGTCGCGGATCAAGCATTTTTATGTGGGCAACAAAGTTGTCGTTGACGTTTATCGTGACCGATTAGCGCAAAAGCCAGCTGCGCCGTCAGGCGGGCAGCCGGCTCAACAGGTTGCGGCGGCACAACCCAAGCCACAACAACCCGCGCCAACCCCCAAACCTGCGCCTGCCGCACCAGCTAAACCAACACCAGCCCCTACACCGGCGCCAAAAGCGGAAGAGCCACCTGCGCCTAAGGCTGCGCCTGTCGCTCAAGTCTCCGCCCCGGAAGAGTTGTCGCAGGTTACGGAGAAAACCGGACCAAATGCTGCGGGGCTTGCCAGTGCGTTTTCTTTACGATTTGAATTTGGGGAACCCGTTGCTGCTGCCGCCTTTAGACGTAGTGGCTCTGTGTGGTTGGTGTTTGATAAGCAAACAGAACAAGATGTCCAAGCGTTGGCGCAAAGCGCAGGCGGCGGTATTACGGGCATTGAGCAGCTGAATATCCCGCGCGCGACGGTGTTGCGCATTGAAACGCCGGATGGCTTTAACCCGCGTCCAAAACGTGAGGGACTGGCGTGGATTTTTGATTTTGGCAAGTTGCCGATGGTGGCTGCGCAGGAAATTCAGGTGGAAGCCCAGCCGTTTTCCCCTGCAGGCTCGCGGTTGTTTATGCCGGTTCAGGAAGCAGGTCTGCCTGTTCCCTTCCAAGACCCGATTGTGGGTGACAACGTGATTGCCGTGCCGGTTATTCCGTTGGGGCATGGGGTGAATACGCCGCGTAATTATCCGCAGTTCCAACTGCTGGCAAGTGCGCAAGGGGCGGCTTATCTCCCACGATCAGACGATTTGCGTGTCCGTAGTTTGCAATCCGGGATCGAGATGACGGCAGCCTCCAGCCTAAAATTATCTGATACAGGTAAAAAGGCGGTTGCTGCGGCTAAAATGGGCGGCTTGCGCGGTATTTCGCGCATGTTCGATTTTGATAAATGGAAAGTAGGCGACGGCAAAAATTATCGCTACTACCATCAGGAAATGCAGAAAGCACCGGCAGGTCTGAAAGGTCCGCGCCGCGAGATCGCGCGTCTTGATCTTGCGCGTTTCTATGTCTCTCATGGGCGGGGACCGGAAGCCTTGGGCGTGTTGGAAGTGATGGCAAAGGCTGATCCGCAAAAAATGCAAGACCCGGAATTCCTCGCCTTGAAAGGGGTTGCGAACTTTGCGACCGGACGATTGGACGAGGCGGTCAAAGATTTTGATCATCCCGATATCGCCGAGAAAGATGAGGGGGCCTTCTGGCAAGCGGCCCTGAAAGGTGCGAGTGGCAATATGACAGAAGCCGCCGCGGACCTGAAACGCCTTGCGGGCGTGATCCGACCCTATCCGCCACGCCTGAAATTCCCGCTTGCCATGATCCTGACGGAAGCGGCCTTGTCCATTGGCGACGTGCGCCAGGCTGAGTCTTATCTGGAAGTGTTGGAAGCCGAAGGTCTGGGCAAGCGTCAGGCCGACGCGGTTAAGTTCCTGCGCGGGCGGAGCAAAGAAATCAGCGGTGATCCCGATGGCGCGGTTGTGATCTATGAAGAGGTCGAAAACGGCAACCATCGTCCATCGCGTGCAAAAGCATCGTTGGCGAAGGCGGAGCTGCTGCTTAAGAACGAGCGCATCAATGACAAAGAGATGATCGAGGCGCTGGAGAAACTACGCTTTGCATGGCGCGGCGATGACTTTGAATTTAACTTGCTGCGCCGACTGGGTGATATGTATGTCAAAACCGGTAACTATCGGGATGGCTTGCGCACCTTAAGACAAGCGGCCACTTATTTCAGAAAGCATCCGGACGCCGAAGCGGTGACGCAGGAAATGATCCGCATCTTTGAGGAACTCTATTTGGCAGGCAAGGCTGATGAGTTGCCACCTGTGACAGCGATTGCGCTGTATGATGAATTCCGCGAATTGACACCCGCCGGGGATAAAGGTGATGAGATGATCCGTAAATTGGCGGACCGTCTGGCGGCGGTTGACCTGTTGCGTGAAGCGGCAGAGCTTTTGGAAAATCAGGTTCAATTCCGTCTCAGTGGTAAGGAAAAAGCACAGGTCGGCACACGTCTGGCTGTGGTCTATCTGGCGGCAAGCAAGCCGAAACGGGCAATCCGGGCCTTGACCAAGTCGAAGCAACCGAATATGGAGCCGGAGCATGTGGTGACGCGCCGCCATCTCGAAGCCCGCGCTTTGATTGATATGGGGCAGGCGGATAAAGCTTTGTTGATGCTGGAAGATGCAGAAGACGAAACGGTGGCCGCAGACCTGTTGCGATCGGAAGTTTATTGGAATGCGGGGGACTGGCGTAACGCCAGTGGCGTGTTGCGTCGTCTGGCAGCAGCCAAGGGCGCGCGGAGCAACAAGCCGTTGACGGAAGAACAGGCGGGCCTGATCCTTAATCTGGCGGTTGCTTATACGCTTGGCGGGAACGAACGTGGCATCGGTATGGTGCGGGCCGAGTATGGCAATGCGATGGAGGAAACCTCCTTGCGTGATGCCTTCCGTCTGATTGCCTCGCGCGAGAATGCGGGTATGCTGGATCCGCGCACGATTACCCAATTGATTAAACCGGCTGAGAATTTCACCACCTTTATGACTGAGTATCAGGAACGTTTAAAGGCGGGTGAGTTGAGTGCAATTAACTAGCTTATGTTCCGAAACATCTTCTAATTCTGTTACTTACCTGCAACCCTGTGACAAAAAAATGTCATATAAGGAAGATTTAACTTGTGTTTGGGGGGGAAGTCAGGCAATGAGTGTCGCCTTATCCGCACTTACACGTTTTTGCGGATCATCTGTCTACTGGTTTGGAAAGGGATGAGCATGTCTAAAGCAGCTCTTGCCGAACTGGGGATGGACTCGGGGAAAACTCCGAGCGAAACCCAGTCACGCGAAAACGAAGGTTCTCCGAGCGGCTTTGCCGTAATAGAGAACAACAAAGATTATTTTATCGAACGTAATGGCATCCGTTATGCGGGCACCCATTTGTTGATTGACCTCTGGGGGGCGGATAAACTTGATGATATCGAGTTGATCGAACGTACCTTACGTCAAGGGGCTGATGAGGCCGGTGCAACAATTCTACATTGCCACTTACATCACTTTGAACCAAACGGCGGCGTGTCCGGCGTGTTGGTCCTCGCAGAATCACACATCAGTATCCACACATGGCCTGAGGCGTCTTACGCGGCGTTGGACGTGTTTATGTGCGGTGATTGTGATCCCCATAAAGCTATTCCGTTCCTGGAAAAAGCCTTTACACCGGATCGCGTTGATGTGGATGAGCAACTGCGGGGCAAAGACGTATCATGAGCCGTTGGATTAGTGAAACCCTATATGGTAGCTATCAACAACGGTTTGAAGCAAGTGACGTCCTGTTCGAAGAAAAGACCGAACATCAAGACCTGATTATTTTTGAAAACGAATTTTTTGGTCGTGTTATGGCGTTGGATGGTGTCATCCAGACAACGGATCGTGATGAGTTTATTTATCACGAAATGATTTCTCATGTGCCGATTTTGGCCCATGGTAATGTCAAGAATGTCCTGATCATCGGTGGCGGTGATGGTGGCGTTTTGCGTGAAGTTCTGCGTCATGAAGATGTAAACTGCACCATGGTTGAAATTGATGCCTCGGTTGTGGATATGGCGAAGAAGTACTTCCCAGCCCACGCAGACGGTGCTTTTGAAAATCCACGGTGTAATCTGATTATCGCAGATGGCCTTAAATTCGTAAAAGAAACTACAGAAAAATTTGACGTGATTATCGTCGATTCAACCGACCCCATCGGGCCGGGTGAAGTGTTGTTTACATCCGAATTTTATAGCGACTGTCAAAAGTGCCTGAGCGAAGCCGGTATTCTGGTCACTCAGAATGGCGTTCCGTTCTTTCAGGCCGATGAAGTGACAACGACACAGGCACGCATGTCACCGCATTTTGCGGACATGGGCTTCTATGTTGTTGCGGTGCCGACGTATATCGGTGGCTTTATGACCTTGGCTTGGGCATCAAATGATCCGGCGGCGCGTCGTCAATCTGTAGATGTCATTGAGGCCCGCTTTAAGAAAGCTGGTTTTGATACGTTCTATTACACACCGGGTGTACATGTCGGGGCATTTTCTTTGCCGCGTTACATTGAAAAACTTGTGAAGTAACTGAACAAGTTCCCTATAAAGAAAAAGGCATGTTCGTTTAGAAATGAACATGCCTCAGATCTCTGACAAACCCCGTCAATTTTGGCGGGGTTTGTTATTTTCTATAAGGTTGTGTTTTTTTGTTCTGTTGGACATTTCTTTAAGCAGGTTGCTCCACTGCTTCATTTTCAGGCATATGTGGGCGTTCCAGTGGGTAAATATCGCCATAAAAACCTGAGACGGGCTAAGATGAGGGCGATTTTCTTGATGTTTTGGGCGGTGGCTGCCATCAAGCATTGCTCTTTCACTTTGGTCAGGCTTCTCAGACGGGCATAGCGGTGCCCATGCAATTGTTTGGCATCAGCAAAACTGCGTTCCACAGTTTCCTTGCGCCGTTTGTAAATCGCTTTTCCCCAAGGCGTTAAGCGGTTTCGGTCCGTTTTGTCCCGGATATCTTGCCAGACATGACGGGTCACGACCTTTACATAATTGGCGCTTGAGGTGCATTGGCCCAAAAACGGACAGCATTCACAGATTTTTGCCTCACTTTTATATTCGCGATAGCCATCCCGACTGGTGGTGCTATAGCGCAAAACCTGCCCGCCGGGGCATTTATAGCCGTCAATGCCGGGGATATATTCATATTGGCGTTTGTAGAAAAATCCCTTGCGTGAGTTGGGACGGCGATAGCCAATCACACCTTCAACTTCACGATCATGCAAACCTTTGCAAATACCATTCGTCATATACCCCGCATCCAGCCCAACCGCCTTGGGTTCAAAGCCGAACTTCTCACACTGTTCATCCAGTCGTGACAGATAGGGAATGCTGTCATGAACGTTGCCCGCCGTCACATGAGTATCCGTGATGATGGCATGCATCCCATCTAACGTGCGATGATCCAGATAAAAGAAGCCCTTGGGTTTGCCATCGCGCACCATATAGCCGGAATCCTGATCTGTCCGGCTCACTTTGGTCTCTTTGACGTCCGGTTCACGCTCTTTCTTTTTAAGTGGTTTTTGGCCCTTGGCCGCACGATCTGCATCAATGGCCGCGTCCAGTTCATCCAGATAATCGGCACGGGATTTAACCATCATTTTCTTATCGAACTTATGCTTGTTGGCGTTCGCCTTTAAATGGGTGCTATCGGTGTAAAGCACAGTGCCATCGACCAACCCGGCTGCAATAGCTTGTGTCACGATCTCGTCGAAAATCTCCTGATAAACGGGCGTATCGACAAAACGGCGACGACGGTTTTGTGAAAAGGTCGAGGCATCAAACACCTTGTCTGTCAGGCGCAGCCCCAGAAACCAGCGATAGGCCACATTGACCTCAATCTCGCGCACCAACTGACGCTCGGAGCGAAT
>NZ_JHYO01000012.1 GCF_000688235.1 Terasakiella pusilla DSM 6293
CAACTGACGCTCGGAGCGAATGCCAAAGAGATAACCGACCAGTAAAGCCTTAAACAACATAGTCGGATCAAGCGGAGGTCGACCATTATCGGCGCAATATAAAGGCGCCACTTTGTCGTGAATGAAACTGAAATCAATATGCGCATCAATTTTGCGCAAAAGATGGTTGGACGGAACCAGACTATCCAGACTGACCATCTCAAGTTCCGTTTGTTGAGGACCGCGTTTTTTAAGCATTCCTCATTGAATCACAAAGGCCTCGCCAAGGCGAGACCTTTGTCAGCAATCTGAGGCTCTCACGAGGAGAGCCGAAAATTAGTTTGGGAGGAAACGTATAATCGTTTCCAGAAAATACAAAACCCTAATAAATACGCTATTTTGCTTGATTTTTTAGCATCATGTGCCATTATTTTGTGCCATAGAATTGTGCCATTTTGATTTTCCACAGTTCTCGGAAATATGGTGCGAAAATGAAAAAAATATCGAATACTACGCAACGCGGTGGCAGATACCATTACAAGCTAACGATACCATCAGACGTCCGAGGCGATCTCCCTGAACATTATGAATATGATCATGGCAAAAAAGCCAAACTGAAACACCATGAACATGTTCGTTTCACATTGGGAACCAGCGATCCCGCCATGGCTGACATCCTACAACAGTCCCATACCGCCAAATTAAAAGCCATGTTTCTTGCTGCCAGACCTCAACCGACCATCATTCGCACCATGGCTGCAATGGACGAACAGCGGCTCCTTGACCGTATCGTTAATGACATTCGATCCAAGCGTGCTGACCCACATCACAACCCCGCTCTTCTCATCATGGAAGCTGTCAAGAGCCATGGGGACACAATCGACCCTCGGTATCTTACAGAACTTCAACACAAGCTCTTGCTCGCAACGCATGCCGATTTAGCCAATCATACAAAGACAGCCGCCCTACAGAATATCATTGCATCAAAACTTTCGCCTCGCGTTGATGATCCGTCCCAACTTGAAATATTGGCATCAACACTCTTAAACAATATCGGGGAACGTCCTCTTTACTTGACACAACCAACAGTCAAAGACGTGATAGACGATTTTTTGAACCCGGATAAAGGAAACCGGAAACGCAGCAACTATTCAACATTATTGACCATCCTTGAAACGCACTATGCGGACCGTCCAATAGGCTCCATCGAACGAGATGACATCTATGACATTCGCCGGATCATTCGAAACCTTCCATACGGCTGGCATCGTAAAAAAACAAAATCGCCACAAGAACAGGCTGACGAGATAATAGAACTCAAAGAAGAAAACGAAGAAATTTTGGAGAAGGGTTTAGAGCCACAGCCGGTTCCGCAACTTCTGATGAACGATACAGCCGAAAAATACATCGGACACATCACCCAATTCTTCAACTGGACCATCGATGAATTTGGTAAGAAATACAACCTGTCGCACCCAGCCAACCGTATCCGTGGAAAAACCGAAGGGTCTAAGCGAACGAATATGACCCCTGAGCAATTAACTGATCTGTTCACGGACTGGGAACCAACCCGTCATAATAACTGGGGCTGGGCACCATTGTTAGCACTGTTTCATGGCATGCGGGGGAATGAGATTTTTTCCATGGAGACTGAATCTGTTTTCTTTGATTACGGTGATCTTTGGGTCATCCATCTTCCTCATACTAAAACCGACAGACCACGCTGGCTTCCGGTGCACCCTAAACTGATTGAATGGGGGTTCATCGATTATGTGAGTATGCGGAAAGTTGCCGGGGAAAAAATGGTGTTTGCAGATGTCCATACGACCAAAGCCAATAATTTCTATGTTGGCGATCCACAGAAGATGATGAAGGAGTGGATGGAGGAACGTGGCGTTTGGAATGAGAAACAGAAGTTCCATTCATATCGTCATACATACAAGTTTTACGCAAATAATAATAAGAAAATTCGAGAAGTCGATTGGAAGACCGTCGCCGGTTGGGGGATGAAAAAAGATGCCGCAGCCAAATACGCAGATCAGATACCCCCCTCGACTTTAATTACCAGCCTCGCAGAACTTGAGTTCGGTATCGAACACCTTGTCAAACCAGCCAGTTATAAATCGTGAACCACCGTTGAATATTTATATAAAATAGTTCAGTTCAGAATTCGTATTCATCATCATATTCCAAAGATTTAGATCATTACTTCCGGGTGCTGCTGAATATTATCAAACTCATCACTGGTCAGCATGCTTCATTGTCAGATGATTTTGACATTGCGAAGCACGTAGGAATACTCCGCTCAAACCTATCCGAAGCTGAACTAGGACTAATATATTTCAAGTCGTTGACGAGAGATGGTATGGCCCTGAAAGCAGAGTGTGAGCGGATTTCGATATTCAAAGATTTACGTTCAACATCGTTAATCCGAGAAGAAAGCATTACACAGTTTAAGCGTTGGGCTTTTGAAGGTAATGATAATTTGATTTCGTTATATACAAAGATTACGTCAGAAGGCCGCCAAGAAGAAGCCCCCTATATAGAAGACAATCTGAAATCTTAGCTGCTGATAAATACCGCCATCAACTGATGGAGGTTCCCATGCGACTGTGCGATTTTGCTATTTCAAATACCCCGTATCAATGTGCCGATTTTTTATACACCGTGCCAGTGAAGGTTCGTGGCAACACTATGCCCACGGCAGGTGATCTGGTTATTGACCAGATGAAGATGACTATCGAAGGCCATGTGCTGGGTAATGCGACCTTCGAACATTGCTATAAGAACCTTGATGGTGGCATGCAATCGGCATTTATCCATGGCTGTGGTGTGATTGCGGTTTTTGGGAAGACCCTGACTGATGCACTGGAGCGTATTGGGCAAAACCCTCTCGTTTCAGTTCGTTGCACGGATTTCGTTGACATCCTGCTGGATGTCGAAATTATGCTGGATGGTAATGTCATTGCCGTTGATTTGGAAACGGCGGAAATTTCATCAACCGATCATGGTGCAGATTGGAATTTGTCCGTATGATGACCAAGCAGATTTACATCATCCCGGTATCCATCACTGGGACACTTCCACCCCGATACATGCCTGATGCATTTGCACAGCCCGGTATGAGTATTGATAGTTATAAGGTTGAGTTTCTCGATATCAGTGTTCAGCAACGCTTTGACGGTCCCTGCCGTATCACGGCGACCGGGAAAGTTGTGATCGTATCGTCAAGCCCGGAAGATGCCGTTAACAGCGTCATAGACGCTGCATGGTGTAAACTGACAGATACGGGTGTTAACGCCATTCTCGACGGTGTTAACGTTAACATCACAGGGGATGACATCCTCAGTGTTAACATTGTTAACAATTCTATGCAGGTTATTCCCATTCCGCTATGTAAATCCGATTGACATAATTCATCATGGTAGATCGTCATTGATAAATATCTCTGTATAATAATTTTAATGGAGATGAAGTTATGATTATCGCAGACACCGATTTGCCGCTTTATATGGTGATCCAAAAATTTCTGGTCGCCAATAATTTGATCCGTAGTTGGTCGGACCTAACTGCACAGGTCCAACGTTCCCGAACGTATTTTTCGACGCTACGGCGAACCAAAAGTAATCCCAGTGGCGAAGTTTGGGTCGCCATGCAGAACTTCCTGTCAGAATTGACTAAAAATTGTCGCAATGAAACGCTTAAGCGTTGGTTGCGGCATTACATTCGTCAAATCGAGATGGAGATTGGACAATGATTTCTATTGATGATTATGTTTCCCTAGAAAAACCGACACATGCCGACTATGAACATTGCCTTGGCATTGATTTAACGGGTGAACAACTGGATCGATTGGTTGAATTGCTGCCGCGAATGCATCCGGTATCAATTTCAACGTTACTTCACACAACAGACTTGGATCGGTTCTGCCGAGATATGCTCGCTATATGGCAAGATTATGTGAATATTGAAATTTGGTCGAATTCGTCCGACGATCTGCTTTATTTGGTCTATGATCTCGATGTCAAAATAGACTTCTTGAAATCAGAATAATGTCCGCTAAGAGGACATATAATAGTCAACCGCCAAACGCAGTCGCGTTCGTCGGAAAATTAACTTAACCCCTTGGCATTCGCCTGCGGGGTTTACGTTAATTTTGTTTTTCATTTGGGTCTGAGGACCAAATGATTTTATCACCTGCAATAGACCAGATATACCTTCATCCCCCCTGTCCCGTGAAAAAAATAATCGCGAGACAAGGGGAGATGAAGGTATGACCTGCAATGAGCCGTCATAACACCCCAACCAATCGACTTGTTGCTAGAAATAACAACGGGTAGGCGGTCAGCCGCTTACACTACCACAATACATCGAACATCCGTGCCGAAGCACCTGACGGTCGTTCAGACTGACCTTGGTTGGAAGCCAATGTGAACGTGCTGGTTGTAATCTTTTTCACAGTGCCAGCATCTTTTTTGAACCTAAGAGAAAATTTAATAAAATGCCTGAGTTCTACACAGCGGCAACACCGCCGTGGCCCCTTTTTTTATGCTGGTGGGAACCGCTAATTTAGTCGATCTGCCAGTCGCTCCGAGGCTTGGAGCTTACGCCGCCGGTCATGTGTCCCGGTATCGCCAATTTAGGTGTGACAAGAGCCTCTTTGTATGTCGTATGGTTTTATTTAGCACAGGCCATCAGTTGCATGTCCCAGCCACCATATTTGCCTTCTAAATCAGGGCATACTGAATCGTCAATTAATTTATTCCTAACAATGTTCTTGTTTTGGATTCGATGCCGAAATCGCAATAATCGCGGAGTAGCAACCATGCGATGAGAGTGGTAACACGAGGTTACCTTTTAATATGGAAGCTATTGAATGGACTCGTTTAATTGAAATCAGCAAGGCTTTTGGCGTGATATGCAAATGGCCTGAATTTGACTTTTGATAATGAAAGTATAGGATTTAATCCAATTACGCAGGATGCTTATCATGATTGAATTGAACTTTAGCAACAAGCAAAAGCCAATGGCAGTGGTGAAACGAAATGATCCAGTCAAAGTCTTCCGGGCTGCACTGGCCCAACAGTTGAATGTCGTCGCACAGGAACTCAATGGTAAAACATTAACGATTGAACGACGTCGTTATCATCATGGTAAGCCCACTACAATCGCCGTGCCGGTGCGTAAGTGGTATTGGGCTGATGATGGCGAATATTATCTGATCCTGCGTTATTCATCCCAGAAGGTCAAAATTCGTGGATATGAGAGTATCCGGTGTGGTGCAACGTTGGGTCATGTGCAGGCAACTTTGAACCGCGTTGTTGAAGCATTAGACGATCAGGATGAAGATGTGCTGGTGGCATTAGATGACGCATTTGAACGCACCCGGTGGAAAAAGTTTACTAATGTCCAAAGCTAAACATTGTGAGTATTTATGCGGGTTTTGGGGTGCTCTTCATTTTTACCCCGGATCACAATCTTGAATTACCTACTGGTGCTTGGAAATGTAAACATTATAGGAGGTGTTAATGAGCCGGGAAGGTAAAGCGAAAGTTTTGACGGATGCGGAGTTTGAACGACTAATGAAGATTACTGCCGTAGAAGCACACGCGGCTCGTAATACCGCTATTTTGCTGTGTTTGTTTGGTCTGGGCCTACGGGTTAATGAAGTCAGTTCTTTGCGGATTTGTGATGTCATGGATGCCGATGGTGAAATTCGTCAACAATTCCAGATCAAGATTGCCAACAGCAAGACCAAGCGAAACCGGGAAGTGTTTTTGAGCAACCTGCGTGTGCGTCGTGCCATCCAGAATTACATCGATTACCGCCGTGCCACCG
This sequence comes from Terasakiella pusilla DSM 6293, assembly GCF_000688235.1. Classification (GTDB taxonomy): domain Bacteria; phylum Pseudomonadota; class Alphaproteobacteria; order Rhodospirillales; family Terasakiellaceae; genus Terasakiella; species Terasakiella pusilla. Next base: position 5,818 of record NZ_JHYO01000012.1, read on the forward strand.
AAGGCCCAAACCTGAACCCCGGTAGCTACTTGTTCCGATCACAGAAGGGCGGCGGTTTTACAGGGAATACTATGCAACAATTGGTGAAGAAGTTGTTCATCAAATCCGGTCTGCCTGATGCGACCAGTAGCCATAGCGGTCGCCGGACCTTTGCGACCCGATTGATTAATGCCGGGGTTGGTTTGAAGAACCTATCCACCCTCATGGGGCACGCGACTGTGAACCAATCCGCAGAATATGCTGACAGTAATCCGATGATTTTGGAAAAGATTGTAAAGGGTGTGGTTTGAGTCAGAACGCTCCCACATGGCGTATATGCTCTTTTGTATAGTCGCTACTTTGTAGAGTTCGGTGAGGGACATGGGCAAGGAATTGATATTTGTGGCAGAAGCTACTTAACCCGTAGTTTTTATGTGCAAGTGTGTGACAAAATAAGACCACCAATTCATCGTTAGAAATTTGTGATCTTAGGAAATCGACAAGCTCAATTTTTTCACTTTCACTCAGTGACGGGCTTGCATCTACATACTGAATTATCCGTTCAATTAGCCGGAAGTAATGACTAACTGATCCTTCGAAGTCATCATATGTTTGGTGATAAAGATCGCAATACGTTTGAAAATCATTTTGTCCCAAGTGTCTCTCTATTAATTGCTTATACCGTGTGATTACATCACGACCTTCTCTTTTATGTCCCGACATGGCGTCGATGATGTCATGTAGAGATTTAACAAGGTTAAAGAATGTGTTTTCGACGTTCTGTCGGTTCAACGCATGTGACTGGTCTTCTAATGCTTTTCGTGAGCCTTCGAGTTCTTCACGCTGTAATGACAATTGTTCTGCCTGCATTTCTGTCACACGACGTGTTTCTGCCAGTTCTTCATTTTGCATTTTCGAAACCTTGCGGGTTTCAATTAGCTCCTTCCGCTGCATAAACACAGCATACATGAACCATGCGAATGCGAGGGGAGCAAACCAGCCAGCAAAGTAGTCACCAAGTTCATTCAGGTGGAATTTGTCATTGGTGCTATATTCAAATACTCCCCGACTAAAACCAATGGCGGCCCAGATGATCGACCCGATTACAAACGGTTTTGATACCTTGGTTTCTTGTTCTTCTTCCATGTTCATGTTGCCATTATTCTGACTGACTAAAATCAGAATTGGATAAGTCCATCTTTTCAATTTCTTTAATCAGTTTTTTGGTCATTAATCCGCCTCGATCAGCATATTCAAGTGCTCCGACGTAATCTTTCTTGACTTCGCCTGCGTCTGTAAGTTTGTCACGACAGTGGTAGATTGCCCCATCGTAATTGTCATAACTGTCAAACGATAATTCGACTGATCCACATATTTCTGTTCCACTATCGAAGCGTCCTTTGTAGGTAATCTCGGCCATGAACTTTGCTTCTAACAAGACAATAAACCCAAACTTTTCCTCTGTAGAGGGAGTTTCCAGTTCGATGTGAAAATCAATTTTGTAGGGTGGGGTTCCGTTGGCAAAATACTTCATTGGTGTTTCCGCTTAAATCACAAAAGACAATCTTGAGTTATTTATATTAATACAATACTCTTAAAAATGTAAATAGGGAATTCTGGCATTCAGGGGGTGCAATGACTGACGTTAAGTTGAAGGTGCGTTATCCGCAAACGATGTTACCGATGTATGACGGATCAAAATCGATCCATGGTATAGCTCGTGCTATCCAAATTTCGGTTCATGGATTTATTCATTACGATGTCATTCATCATGCGACTGCGTTGCGAGGTGCTGATATTTACATGCTGCCATCAAGACGTGGCAGTTTTCTGCAAGAACTTGTTATCCAAATTACTCAAAATCCAGAAGTGTATGCTGCGGGTATCGGTAGCGGTGTCTTAAGCAATGCTTGTTATGATTTCCTAAAGATGACGTTTGCAAAAGCAACCGGATTAGTGGCAACGCCAGAGACGCCATTTATGACTAAGTTGAACACCAAGGACGAACCGTTCCTCGATAGTGTCGCAGAAGCTATGGAGGGATCGCTCATAGACGGACATCGAACGATTCAGAGTGTCGGTGGTGACGTCACGCTTGAGCGTCCGAAATCGACATTGGCGACTTTTGACCGGGATACTTTGACTGGGTAACCACGCGGGACCAGCAGCCTAATGTCGAAGAAATTACAGGGCATGTTACCCGCTATAATGTGATTTCACAAAAAGGTCGTCTGTATGATGACTACCTACAACGAACGCTTTCGTTCAGCCCAGAGTCAAATGCCTTGAATGATGAAGATGCCGCCCTACTGTCTTGGTCTTTGGATAAAGCTACAAATAGGTTGCCATCATCGATTGTGTTCCAAGTGAAGCGAGTTCTGTCTGCACGGGATCAAACCAAGCGATATATCTTAGTTGGCTGCCGTCATATTTGATGGTCTCAAACATACAGCCCTGACAAATCCAGATCATACGAGATCGCTTTCACATAGGGCACCAGTTCATGTGGTTCAATTTTACCGTATTGGTGTTTCATGGATTTGTTTTCCGGTGCCCATCCCATGATTTTAAACAGAAAGATATCTTTCACGCTTTCAGTATCAACGGCTTTCTTGAAGTTATGTCGGAATGAATGGAAGCTGGTGCGTGGTGCGGCGGCGTCTGAACGGTCTATGAAGCGTCGAAACGTATCACTGTAATTCTTTTTCTTTTCATCATAGGTCAATCCATCAAAGATATAGTGCGGTTTTACTATCTGTCACAGCGTCGAACTTCGCTATAGCTACTTGGATGAGAGATATCTCGATATCGAGAACAACTTAACTTAAAATATGTTAATCAACAAAAACGACATATATTTGGTTCACAAAAATGTGCCATATATTGTGCCATATTGTTGTGCCATTAGGAATATGAAATATACTCTGACTTATTTAAAAAATGGCAGAAAATAAAAAGAAAAGGCCCATCCGTAGATGAGCCTAAAAAGTTTGGGAGGAAACGTCCAAGAAAGTCAATTAACCTATAAACAGTTTACACGTTAATTGCTGAGGACGTATAGAACATACTCGGAAAAATAAATCAACCCGATTTTAATTATTTTCTGCATTTTCTCTCTTTCGCGACAGGGAACGTACAAACTGGCATCACGTTTGCTTTGATAAAACCAGAAGATTGTTCCTGCCTATCGAATAGAGAAGTTAAGCCATGAGATATCTCATACTGTTTCTAGTTGGTGCCTGCCTCAGCATGACAGCTCAGGCCAGCACAAAAGCAATTAAAAACATAGATTTATGTAAAAGCGCGGCCCATGCTTCTGAACAAAAATACAACATTCCGCGCAATTTACTTCGGGCCATTTCGCTGACAGAATCCGGCCGCTGGGTCAAAGAAGACAAGGCAAATATTGCCTGGCCCTGGACCGTTGCGTCCGGTAAAGCAGGCGAATATTTCCCCACCAAGACAGACGCCATCCGTCATGTACGCCAATTGCAGGCCCAAGGAGTGACCAATATTGATGTGGGCTGTATGCAGATCAACCTACGTTATCACCCCGAAGCTTTTAAGAATCTGGATGATGCGTTCGATCCATACCTCAACACCAATTACGCAGGTGATTTCCTCGCCCGTTTGTTTAAAGAAACCAAATCCTGGAGCGCCGCTGCCGGTCGCTACCATTCCTCCGACCCGGACCGGGGCCTGTATTACAAAGAAAAAGTGCTGGGTTTCTGGAAATACGCCAATACGGAAGAGCCACACGACCAACCCAATCGTGAAAACAGCTATCGGGTCGCCCAGATCGATACACAGCGTACAACCTTGCTGAATAATAACTTTAGAAAACGGCTGTCAAACCAGCGCGAAGCGGTCAAACGTGTGGATGATATGAGTGCGCAGATCTCGCAATGGCGTGACAGCCGCCGCCTGTCCAACTCCCCACAGGTCAACGCAGCGCGAAACACCGCTCTGCGGGTACAAAAGGAAAAAAAGGGGCTGTTAACCAACACCACCACGACCTATCGCGGCCTTGGGCAGCAACATGATTTTTCCAAACGCCGCTCGGCACAACTTGATCGGTGGCGCCGAACTGTCGCCCACCCGGATTACATTGAAGCCAGCACCACAGCCCAGCCGCAAAACCTGTTAGAGGATTAAGGTGCCGTTACAGACAACTTGAAAAGCTCTTCGGCGTTTTTATAAAGCAAAGCCTCTGCCTGAGCTGCCGGCAAATAAGTCGAGAGCTTTTTAAGTTTACGGATGGTCCACTTATACTCTTCCCAGCCCTGATCTTTCCCGAAAGAAGAAAACACCACACGATTCCCTGCGGCGCGCATTAAATCCGCCAGCGGCCCTTGCGCACAACTGTCCACCAACTGCGTGATCTCCGGCTCACTAAAACCGATCCACAGATTATGATGCACCCCCATCCAACGCTTGATCACCTTTGCATCAAAACGCGACACATGAGACAACAGATAGGGCTGATCCGCATTGCGCACCAACTCCGCTTCAAAGCTGCTAATCATGTTGGAGGTAATAGGTTCAGGCCAGATCACCGGGGCTGCATCACTCCACGGCGCATTGCCACGGACCACTAAATCGGGGAAGCTTTCTTCCAGTGCCGGTGGTTGGTTGTTATCGTCTGCAAAGGGATGTGGGTATAAAACTGCTTTTTCGACCCCGTATGTCAGCGCCTGATCCAAATAGCCTTCCATCCCTGTTGAGGCAACAAAAGCCCCGGCATCAAAGATCAAGCCATCAAAGCTATTTATTTCCGGGCAAGTCTCGGCTTTGACAGCGGAGACAGATAAGCCAACACACAACGTGCCGGCACATAACAATCGAGACAGGGTCATTATTTCTGGTTGCTTATTTTCTACACTGTCCGTTTAATACCCGAACCCCATACCAAAGCAAAGCCGGAACCTCACGCAGATAAGAAAAAAATAGCAAAGGCGTGATTTTCTCGCCCTGCACAGCTTTATAACCCGCTGAAATACCGTATGATTTAAAAGAAAACAGTGCCCGCGGCACATGATAGCGCTGAGTCACAATCGTCACGCGCGCCCAACCTTTTTCCTTAATCAATCGGGACGCAAAAAACGCATTCTCCAGCGTATTCTGTGAGTGTTCTTCCCGATATATTCTTTGGTTTGGAAATCCCATTTCCCTCGCCAGTTGCGCCATGACGGCGGCCTCGCTCATGGGAACTTCCGGATGGGTAACACCTCCACACATCAACAGGTCGGCATCCTTTTCAGCCGCAAAACAACAGCCGGTTTCGACCCGTCGCCTCAACGCAGGGCTCGCTGCCCCATCCGCTTGCAACGCTGCGCCAAGGATGACCACAACAGAATTAACCATTTTCTGCAAACTTTATTCGATTTGCCAAACTCTCTTCTAATGGTTTTGTCATGATCGTTTACGGCGTGGTTCTAAATTCAATCGTCTGTCCATCATGGGTGCCGCCCATGGCATGACAGGCACGCATACGGGTGATAAAGGGCCGCACATTTCGCTCCGTGCGACATTCCACCAATTCTTTACCCAACGCGCCGTGATTAAACAGGTTGAGCTGATTGCGCAATCTCTTGGCATCGCCTTTTGCCAGTTCAATCTGGGCTGGCGCCATGACGCTTTCCATGCGTTTTTGCAGGGTTTCACTACCCTCAAACCCTTGGTTTTTCGCAACTTCGGCCCAGCTCCATGCTGCCACCAGATCCGTTGCAACGCCTTTGCCTTGCGTCAAAAGTTCCGCATAGCGATGTTGTCCTGCGGCACAATCCAACAAAGCAGACTGATAGATAACCTTTGCCCCGCCTAGTGGGTTAGGCTCTGTTCCTTTGCCATCTAAAATCAAATTTCCAAGTTTAAGATACGCATATGCGACCCCCTGATCAGCAACTTGGCGATACAGAAAACCGGCAGAGCGATGGGCAAGGCGCTGATCTTCAAAATACGCCCGAAACAACAAATCCGCACTGGGAAGGGCTAATCGTTGTTCATCACGGGTAAGGTCTGCAATCGGTTTCAAGAACAGACAGTTATAGTGCCACTCCTGCTCCGGCGCTAACCACAGCAAACGGTGGCTGATCCGATCGCGTAAATCCGGTCGAACGGAGGCTTCAGATTTTAGGACAGGTAAATTGGCTGGTGACGGGAGTGAACAGGCAGACAGGACAAACAATGCCCCCAACAAAGCAACGAGACGGACCATTGATATCTTCACTTTCCCTCTTAACCACCGACTAAAACAACCTCACTATAGACATAGTTTATAAAAGAAGCCCTAACAAAGTAAATTCTTAAACAGACCCGCGTGACAGAAACCCTTGCGACTGTTATGTTACTTAAAAAACAACATCTATGGTTGAGGGTTATTGTGCCGGGTCAATTCGAACTCAAAGTCAAAAGTGCAAATCGCTGGAGTTTCCATTCTTACAAAACCAGCGAGAACGAAGCTGTACAGGAGGCTCGCTCCCTTTTAAAACAGAAGGTCGCTGATCAGGTACAGGTTATTCAAACCACCAAAAGCGGTGAAAAAAAGACCGTCTTTGACGAAAATGTCACCTCGATCAAAAAGAAAGCGGGGCTGGGCCACATCACCAGCTCGCCTGTCTGGAAAACGGCCGACGACCTTTTCTCAACAGAAAGCCGACAGACTCTCGCCCATCTGCTGCGTGACTATTTCGATCAACAGGCCTTAACACCAAGGGAAGCCTTGCACAGCCCGCGCGAACTTTCCAAACTCATGGAAGACCCGCTGTTTTTTGCCGCCCTTGATCGCCTCGCCTCCATTCAGGCCGTGCGTGGACGCATTGGGGAAAAAGACCAACGCGATAACATTCAATCCTTCTTTCAACATATCCTCACAAAAGCACAAAGCACAGGCTTTGACGATATCAACAAAGGTACGCTGAACAGCTATCTCGCAGAGGCTGGCAAATATGAAGAAAGTGCCGTTCACTATCGTGTCTTATGTTCTGTTTGCCGCACAACAGCTTCCGCCACCTCCTGGGAGGCAAAACTCGCTGGTCTTTTCGATCTCTTAGGGGATCAGGATCTGGCCAGCTTGCATGAAAATACCACAGAGATGTTGGACGAACTGATCGCAGAGATGTTCATCATGCCCAGCGTCATTCAGGAAATGTTGGGCAAACAGCCGGACCGGTATAACGCCATCAAAGTCCTGACCGAAATGTGCATTGCCAAATATGAGCCCCTAAAATGGGACACGATGGGCCTAAAACGCATCGCAACTTTGATGCGCAAACATCCCATGACACAAAGTCGCCGCACGCTGGCTGACCGTGTTGAACAGATGTTACGCAACCGCACCGCCCTGACCAAAGGCGATATGTACGAAGAAAAGCACGCCTTTAAGGAACTGCTGCCGCTCTACATCGCAAAAAATGGCACCCTGCTGGGCGGGGAAGGAATGGCGGAAGCCCTGACCATGTGCGCCACCCGCAGCTTTAATCGGGACAGAACATTGGAGCAACCCGAAGAGGCTATCAAGTACATCGTTGAAACTCTCCAAGCTCCGGTCTTGCAACTGCGCTATCTACTCACACTGTCCAAATCCCAGTTCGGGCAGGACTGTTCAAAGATCGTCTGTGATTTTATCCCAAAATTCATGGACGGGCCGGAACATGTCCACGACATCGTCCATTATAGATTACCCGTAAAACGCAAACTGAAAGTCCTCTCGACCCTGCAACGCATGGCCTTGGAAATCAGCTTGCCGCAAAAGACCAACCTCAAACTGGTCCAATGGCTGGATGATCTGCTCTATACCTTTTTGGATGAAGAACGCATTATCGACAGGATGGACAGCCCGGAAGACCCGCTCTTTATTCGCGCCACCAACCTCTTGCAGTTCTGCGCCTCTGGCCTGCTGATCGAAGGACGCACACTCAACTGGGTGCGCGATCGTGTTCAAGAACACCTGCGCCAACCCAACTTCGTCGAAAAGTTCACCGAAGCGGCAAACACCCAGACCAAGAAAGACAAAATGGTCACTCAGCTACACATCATGTTAAAAAAAGCAGGATTAAAGAAATAAACCCTCTTGCAATCGCCCCCCTGTGGCGATAATGTGCACCCGCTTCTTAACGGGGCACCACTTGCTGTGCGGGCGTGGTGAAATCGGTAAACACAGCAGACTTAAAATCTGCCGACCTTTTGGTCTTGGCGGTTCAAGTCCGCCCGCCCGCACCAAGTAATTTCAAAGGCTTAGCCCCAAAAGGGCTGAGCCTTTTGCTTTTCTACCGGCACTTACCTGAAAGGTAATTGACAGGTTAGAGCGCTACGGTCCTTCTTATAGATCCTCCCCGAACGATCTATCACTCAAATGCGAAGAGATATCTCCCTAGAGTTTATTCGCATCCTCTTAGTGCTGGGCCAAGCACTTGCCCTCGATCGCTTGGTCCGGCATATTTTTTAAGTCATCTCGTTTAATTTGTTCCCCTCCAGAAAGGCCCGGACCACGTCAACGGTTTCACCGTAGAAGACGTCGTAAGTTTCTCTGGTTACGTAGCCAATGTGGGGGGTAAGAACGCAATTGGGTGATGTTCTCAAAGGATGGTCAAAGGGTAAAGGTTCGATGTCATAAACATCAAGACCTGCTCCAGCAATTTTGCCTTTCTGTAAGACCTCAATTAAGGCATCGGTATCGATAATGGGCGCGCGAGAGGTGTTGATGAGATACGAGCTCTCTTTCATAAGGCCCAGTTCTTTTTTACCAACAAGATGTTTGATGGCCACGCTATATTTCATATGGATGGAAACGATATCGGCCTGTTCAAACAGCGCTTCTTTTTCCACGTAGACTGCACCATGTTCGGCGGCTTGGTCAGCGGTCATGTTTCGGCTCCAGGCGATAACATTCATGCCGAAAGCCTGACCAATTCGCGCAACTTGCGTGCCCATGCGACCAAGACCAATAATACCAAGCGTTTTACCACGCACATCACAGCCTAACCTGCTTTGCCAGCGCCCCTCACGCACATTTTGATATTGCGAAGGAATTTGTCGTGTCAAAGATAAAATAAGGCCCCATGTCAATTCTGCTGTTGCATGGCCTGGGGAAGACGTGCCGCATACGGTTACGTTGTGATCGCGGGCCGCGTCAAGATCGATTGCGCCATTGCGCTTTCCTGATGTCACTAATAGTTTTAAAAGTGGAAGTTGCTCGAACATTTTACGGGGAAAGGGGGTGCGTTCCCGCATAATACAAATAATCTCGAACTCTTTCAGTGTTTCCGCTGGGTTTTTCAGAGGTTCATTAAAAACGGTTACATCCACCAGGACCAGTCGGCCATATCCAGAGCAACATTCTGATAATCGTCAAGAATAGCGATACGCGTCATGCCTTTTCTCCTTCTTTACGGGAAAAGGATACGTACCAAAAGGCCTTGATTTCCTTTCCCATCCAAGAGTTTAATTTTTCCATCGTGGCCTTCGACAATTTCACGGACAATATCCATCCCAAGACCACAGCCTTCTCCTGCACGTTCATCTAAACGCACGAACCTTTCAAAAACCTGTCCACGCTGATCTTCAGGGATTCCCTTGCCGTTGTCTTCCACTTCCAATGCGACTTGACCATCAATTTCCGTGACGCGAACTGAGATTTCGTCACCGCCATACTTCAACGCGTTGTCGATCAAATTGGACAACATTTCACGGATTTGAAATTCGCTACCTCTAAATAAGCGTTCTGAAATCTCAGCCTCAAACCCCAAGTCCTTTTCCAAGTCGATTGCACGTTTGACCCATTCCACCGTCATATCGCGTGCGAGAACGACCAAATCAAACTGGGTTTCATTTGCCCCACCTCGGGGGTTTCCCCGGACACGGGTTAAACTCAGCAACTGTTTTGCAAGGCGCGACGTCTGTTTTGTACTGGCCAGAATGCTTTCCAAGGCTTGAATAGACTGAGGGTCGTCGACTTCGCGCAATGCAAGTTCAGCTTCTGCCTGTAAAACCGCTAAGGGCGTTCTAAGCTGATGAGATGCATTGGAGATAAAACGGCGTTGATTTTCGATACTGTCTTGTAGTCGCACCAACAACCCGTTCAAGGCTTCAACGACTTTGCTTATTTCTTTCGGCATACTTTTATTGATCGGACGCAAATCGTTATAAGAGCGTTTTTGAATTGAGGTCTGCAATTTGGCTAAGGGTTCCAGTCCCCTCTCCACACCAATGATGGCAAGTAACGAGGCCAATCCGATGACCAAAACAATTCGAACGGCGGATTGAAGAACAGCGCGAAGCAAAAGGTCGTCACGCTCTGTTTTGGTTTGTGCGACCAAAATCCGTACCCAGCCCTCAGCCCCACGTCCTTCCACCAAAAAACGCATAGCCATCATACGCACCGGTTGATTGTCGTAGATTGTATCGTAAAAGTGCGGATACCCTTCTAAATACTTCTGTGTTTTCTTTGGTTGGGGTAAATCAGCATACCCGGTAATGAAAGCACCATCGGGGCCAAGAACTTGATAATAAAGTCTTTCATTTGACGATAAACTGAGCAGCGCACTTGCGTCTTCTGACAGCATGTCACCCCCACTTTTGATGACATTTTCAGAAACAAGCAACGCCATTGAGACCATCATGCGATCATGGATCTCACGGATAGATTTTTTCGAACTAAAATAGGATTCTGCAACTAACGCAAAAGCCATGACGGCTAAGGGGATCAATAACCAGGTCAGGAGACGCCTTTTTAACGAACTTATTGGCGACGTCATTCAGCCTCCAACATATACCCTATCCCACGAATGGTTCGAATACCGACATCATACGCCTTCAACTTTTTGCGAAGTCTGGAAATATAGATTTCAATAGCCGACAGGTCAGCTTCGTCATCAAAGCCAAAGATATGTTCAAAAATTTTGTCTTTTGGGACCACACTACGATGATTTCGAATCAACACTTCCAAGACAGCGCGTTCACGTGGCGTTAGAGACAGATCATAACCGTCTACGATAAAGAGACGACTATTCGTATCAAAAACAAGGACACCAGCTTTAATCAAAGTACTTCTTTTTGCTTGGTGACGTCGCAATAATGCACGTATGTGGGCTTCGAGTTCACTGACCTCAAATGGTTTGGTCAGATAATCATCCGCACCTAGGTCAAGTCCACTAACCCTGTCTTCAATCTCAGCCCGCGCCGTCAAAATCAAGACGGGAGAAGATCCGCCACGTTCCCGAAAATGTTTTAGAATATCCAGCCCATCCATGCCCGGCAGATTTAAGTCCAGGACCAGCAGGTCGTAGTTTTCCGTTTTAAGGACATCGTTGGCAAGGCCGCCATCGTCAAGCACATCAACAGCGTGCCCCATTTGTTTAATGGAGCGCGAGATGGCACTTGCCAGATCAGCATGGTCTTCAACTACAAGAATTCTCATAGCTAAATAATAAGGAAGATTACCGTTTTTGAAACTTATTTTTGATTCTCTTTCAAACATGCCAGAAACTTAAGAATGACAGGCGCCTTTGCCTGTCCTTTGGGAACGGCGCAAACCAGATTACGAGACGCCCATTCATCTTTTAAAGGGCGACCATCCAAATCCGTTTTATTTATGTACGGCTTGGCAAGACTTTCACGGATAAACCCCAAACCCAAACCTGCTTGTACACAGGTGCGCAAGGAACCAAAGCGCATCACTTTTGTTTTGTATGAAGGGGTGCGACCTGCTTTGCGTGTTGCTTCTGCGACCAATTCATCAAGCACACCGCCTTCATGAAAAGAAATATGCTCGTATTTCAGGGTATCTTCAAAAGAAACAGGCGTTGTCCTTCGTGTGGTCCCAAAAACCGGATGGCCTGATTTTCCGACGATCCAAACTGGATCGTGCGCATAGGGGACAACATCAAAACCTTTTGTCACCGTTGTATCTGATATCAGCACAAGATCGGCTAAATCCTCACGCAAGAAACGTATACCTTCCTGGGAAAATATCTCGCGCAAATGAACATTCAGTTGCGGGTTTTCTTCTTTAAATTTGGCGACAACAGAGGGCAAAGGTCCGTTCATCACCGAGGTGATCGCCGCGATACGAAATTCCCCACCGTTTCCTTGGGAATAGCGTTTTAAATCCGCACGAATATCAGCGTACTGAGACAATAGCGATTCGCAATGTTTGGCAAAGGTCTTGCCAGCCGGCGTCAGGCTTGCCCCTGTTGGGGTGCGTTTAATAAGGATCGCATCAAGAGCATGCTCAAGATCACTGATCCGCCTTGAGGCCGCAGAGGCCGCAATATGCTCGTTTCGGGCCGCGGCCCCAATACTTCCGAGGCGTGCGACCCCTAAAAATACCCGCAAGGTAACAATGTCGAAACTCTGCATGAGGCCTCACATTTAATTAGTCTTCCAACAAGATTTTCATAACCTTATCATGAGAACCTTTCGAAAAGTTGTCAGCGGCATTTTTAGCATGAATGGCTCTTCTCACCAGAGCAGTCATTTCTTTTGTCGTTTCAACAACACCATTAAGAGCGCCCAGAATCTTGTGTGCTCGTGTTTGGGGCTGGGCTGTATCGATTTGTTGTTCATAGGTAATCATTTGCTTTACTCCAAAATCATCTTGTGTTCGTTGCATCGCAGTATATGGAGAAATGACAAAGGATGGTAATGCTCGCTCGTCAGTCAGGGCATCGTGGAAAAGCACGACCTGTTTGAAAAGTTTCTGATATGATGACAGTATTGAAAGAAAACTATAAAAGCTGAAAGCTGACTGAAAGGTAGCAGACGTAATGTCTTCTTAAGAACTGGGCAAATGCCTTGTTTAAAACGGGAGTAAACCTCGGGATCGCCAAAGAATCCCAGCTAAAGAAAAGGGCAACTCTCACAAGTTATTCTTATTGGAGGTTTTACTTATGGTTCCGAAGACATTGAAAAAGTTTTCTATGATGCTGGCAGGTGTTGCCGGCGCAATGACCATCGCAAGCGCTATAGAAGCAGCTGATTTTTCTGGTCAGCGCATTGAATGGATTGTCCCATTTAAAGAAGGTGGCGGTTCTGACCGTTGGGCGCGTTTCTATGCCCCATTACTGAGTGAGGCGCTTCCAGGCAACCCCGTCGTTGTTGTCAAAAATGTTCCCGGCGGTGGTTCAACCAAAGGAGCCAACCAATTTGCCATGCGTGCAAAACCCGATGGTCTGCAAATTCTCGGCACTTCCGGTTCAACACAATTTCCTTATCTGTTAGGTGACAAGCGTGTTCGCTATGACTACAAGGATTGGAATGTTGTGTTGGCATCCGCCACAGGTGGTGTTTTTTATGTGAACCCTGAACTAGGCGTAAAATCAGCCAAGGATATCACGAAACTGCGTGGGCAATCCCTTAAGTATGGGTCTCAGGGCGCGACTTCCCTAGATTTGATCCCGCTTCTTTCTTTGAAAATGCTAGATATAGATGTAAAAGCGATCTTCGGTATGAAAGGTCGTGGTGCGGGTCGCTTGGCGTTCGAGCGCGGCGAAGTCAATGTGGATTATCAGACTTCTACCGGTTATCTGAAAAAATCTTTACCTCTCGTAGAAGAAGGCAAAGCGATCCCTCTGATGAGCTGGGGGGCGTTGAATGAAAATGGCGATGTTGTTCGCGATCCGACATTCCCTGATCTGCCGAGCTTCCCTGAAGTTTACGAAATGGTTCATGGCAAGAAGCCGTCTGGTGAGGCATGGGACGCTTGGAAAGCCTTCTTCACAGCGGGCTTCCCCGGTCAGAAAATGGTTTTCCTGCCAAAAGGCACGCCACAGGACATTATTGACACATATACCGAAGCTTTCAAAAAAGTTGTAACGGCACCTGACTTTGCCCAAAAAGCCGAGATGACATTGGGGACATACCCACAATCTACAGGCGCTCAAGCGACAAAAGTAAAAGATGTTGCTATCAACGTTTCTAAAGCTGCACAGAACTATGTGCGCGACTGGCTAACTGAAGCCTACAACGTCAAATTCTAAAGACCTAAACGGGCGGGTATCCATCTAGGAACTCGCCCGAAGTCTACCCAAAACACAACTCCTTTTTATCAAATTAAATTGCTGAGCGTTTCAATTGTATTCGCGCAAACGCTATCGCTCACCCTAATTTTAGGAACTCGTTATGTTAGAAGCCATGATGACAGCCTTGGCAACTGTAGCAAGCGGCACCCATCTACTATACCTTGTCGGTGGCGTATTGCTCGGTTTGGCCGTAGGCATTTTTCCGGGACTTGGTGGTATTGTCGGCCTTTCCCTCTGTCTTCCATTTCTCTATGGAATGGATCCGATCTCCGCACTTGCTATGCTGGTTGGACTAGTTGCGGTAATTCCTACCTCCGATACTTTCACGTCAGTTTTGATGGGTATTCCAGGCTCATCTGCGTCACAAGCCACGGTTCTTGACGGTTTCCCGCTGGCTAAAAAAGGCCATGCCGCCCGTGCTCTTGGCGCGGCCTTCACGGCCTCCCTGTTCGGTGGGCTTTTCGGTGCGATTGTCCTCACCGTTTTTGTTTTAATCGCTCGTCCCGTGATCCTTGCATTTGGTTCCGCAGAACTGTTTATGCTGGCCGTCCTTGGCCTATCCATGGTTGGGGTTCTAGCGGGCAACAGTCTTACCAAAGGTCTTTCAGCCTGTGGAATTGGCCTGTTGCTCGGTTCCATTGGGGGCGCACCTGCAACAGGTGAATTTCGTATGTCCATGGATGTCCCGTACCTGATGGATGGTCTCAAGCTGGTCATCGTCGGGCTGGGCATTTTTGCTATTCCCGAAATTATTGATCTGGCACGTCAAAACCGCGCAATCTCCAAATCCGCTTCACTTGGTTCCGGTTGGCTAGATGGTGCAAAAGATATGATCCGCCATAAATGGCTCTGCGTACGTTGTGCCATTGCCGGGTGTCTTGTTGGTGCTTTACCCGGTCTGGGTGGTTCAGTCGTAGATTGGATTGCCTATGGGCATGCCGTTCAATCATCCAAAGATAAATCTCAGTACGGCAAAGGGGATATCCGTGGTGTCCTTGCCCCTGAATCTGCCAACAACGCAAAAGAAGGCGGCGGTTTAATCCCCACTTTGCTATTTGGTATTCCGGGTTCCGGCTCAATGGCTGTCTTTATTGGCGGTATGATCTTGATTGGAATGGAACCTGGCCCAGCATTGGTTGGCGCAGAATTAAATATTACCTATACAATCGTTTGGTCCTTGGCGTTGGCAAACGTGGTCGGTGCCGGATTATGCCTGTTCCTGTCTCCTGCAGTCGCACGTTTGACCACCATTCCTTATTCTTATCTCGCACCGTTTATGATCACGATTATCTGTTTTGCCGCCTTTCAGGCAACACGTGATCTGAATGACCTGCTCGCTTTGTTGGGTGTTTCGTTGCTGGGTATTGGAATGAAGCGTTTTGGCTGGCCGCGACCGGCTTTTCTAATCGGTTTCGTTCTTTCCGGTACTGCTGAAACATACCTTTATCAGTCCGTTCAGTTTTATGACTGGGGCTTCCTGACACGTCCCGGTGTGTTGATTATCGGCGCACTGATTGTTCTGTCACTCTGGGTTAGCATGCGTAAAAAACCTGAAAACCCGGTTGAGCATGAAGAAGAAGAAATCTCCCATGCCACCAATCTAAAACCACAGGCAATATTTGCGGGCGTTGTTGTACTGTTCTTCGCTTTTGGTCTTCTGGATGCAACGAGCCAGTCTTTCCTCGGCGGTGTCTTTAGCGGAAGTGTATCGGCTGTGATGCTGGCCTTTAGCTCCATTGTTTTCTACAAGCTCGCCACAAACAAAGTCGACGACCCTGTGAATTATGATCACGAACACGTCGGTGACCATGTGGGTATGGAAGACGTTCAATCTATAAGCCACTACTTGTTCTGGTTTGTCAGTTTCATTGCAGGTATCGCGTTAGTCGGCTTCCTTCCTGCCCTCTTTGTCTTCATGACAACGTACTTGCGCACGAAAGCAAAAGCATCCTGGGTCCGCATTGCCATTCTCGTGGCCTGCACCCTTGGTGGTCTGACGGCACTGGCTCACATCATGGTTCTGGATTTCCCACGGGGATATCTCCAGTACCTGATCGAACTGCCGTGGCCAATTGGGTAAGGAGGAAATCGCTATGACAAAACAACGTGCTATCCCCTGCGTTCTGATGCGCGGGGGAACCTCCAAAGCCCCCTTCTTCAAACTGGGCGATTTGCCTCAAACAGAAGAACGACGCAATGCCGTTTTACTGGCCGCAATGGGATCACCTGACCCCTTGCAGATCAATGGTGTCGGCGGGGCGCAGGCGGTTACAAGCAAAGTCGCTATGATCTCACCTTCTCCCATTGAAGGTATTGATGTGGACTATCTCTTTGCTCAGGTCTCTATTGATCAAGGCGTTGTTGATATATCCCCATCCTGTGGGAACATTCTCTCCGCAGTTGGCCCGTTCGCCATTGAAGAAGGCTTGGTCATGCCCAAAGACGGCGAAACGCTGGTGCGCATCCGAAATGTCAATACGAACAGCCGCATTGATGCCGTTGTGCAAACCCCGGATGGTCAGGTCGAATACGACGGCAGTGCGACAATCGACGGCGTTCCGGGTTCAGCCGCCCCCATTATGCTACGCTTCATGGGGGTGGACGGGTCCAAAACAGGTGCAATCCTGCCGACAGGTAAAGTCATGGAAGAAATCAATGGCATTGACGTTACCTGCATGGATGTGGCCGTTCCTATGGTCATGATGCGCGCGACTGATCTCGGTCTGAAAGGGAATGAAACAAAGGCTGAACTGGATGCCAATGTTGACTTGCTGGAAAGAATTGAAGCGATCCGCAGAATAGCCGGCAAACGCATGGGGCTTGGCGATGTCTCTCAAAAGGTTATCCCAAAAATCGGTATTCTTTCTAAACCGAACAAAGGCGGCAACATAACATCACGCTACTTCATGCCATGGGATTGTCATCCAACCCATGCTGTGACGGGTGCACAATGTGTCGCAACCTGTGCGGTGATGAAAGGAACTGTAGCAGAAGACCTGAGCCAAGTAGACCGCCGTGATGTGGAGAATATTGTGATTGAGCACCCTTCCGGTCAGATCGAAGTTGAACTGTCCGTTACAGGACATACCAGCGACTTGACCTTTAATTATGCTGGCATTCTACGAACCGCGCGACGTCTGTTTCAGGGCGAAGTCTTGGTTTCAGAAAATATCTGGAGCAAAAACTGATTAAACAGCACCTCAAAAAACTCCCCGCTTTATTGCTGGGGTGTGCCGGCGGTTTCTCCTTTGCCCTCATGGAGTTACCGCTGGCATGGCTTTTGGGTGCGATGAGCGTGTGCTTAATCGCAACCTTTTGCGGCCTCTCATTATACAAGCCAGGTTCCATTGTCTTGTCCATGCGTGCGATTTTAGGTGTTGCCATTGGCAGTGCGTTCTCACCTGAAATAAATGAACGCTTGGGCGACCTTTCTCATAGCTTATTGTTTTTGCCGCCCTACTGTTTACTTACAGGGTTAATCGGCTACGCTTTTTTCCGCACCGTCGCGAAATTTGATAGACCGACAGCTTATTACGCAGCCATGCCCGGCGGTTTTCAAGATATGGTCGCCTTTGGTGAAGAGGCAGGGGCTAAAATTCAGCCCCTCGCCTTAGTCCATGCGACCCGTATCATTTTTTTGGTTTTTACCTTACCTTTTCTGGTGAGATGGATTGAAGGGCTTGAAACCGAGAACGCAGGCCTACATCACTGGCCAGACTTCGAAAGTCTGATTATTTTATTCTTGTGTGGTGGTCTTGGTTGGGGCTTGGCAAAGCTACTTCGTATAAGCGGATCTGCCATCGTAGGTCCGATGGTCGTCAGCGGACTTGCCCATTATTTGGGGTGGGTTGAAGCAACGCCACCTAAAGCGTTTATTGATCTCGCCCAGTTGATTATCGGCGTTCATATCGGGTGCCAATATCAAGGTATGAGAGTCAAAGAAATGGCGTCAGTCATTTTCATTTCCTTCGGTTACCTTCTTATTCTAGGAATACTGACAGCCGCCTTTGTCGGACTTGTTTTTATCTTTGCCGAAGCTGATCCGGTTGCAGCGCTGCTTGCTTTTTCCCCCGGCGGACAGGCAGAAATGAACCTAATCGCCTTTGCTATGGATATCGATGTCACTTATGTTGCGCTTCATCATCTTATCCGAATGGTACTCGTTATTGTTGGGGCGCAGTTAATATTTAAGCTCATCAAGCGCTTTGCTTAAAAAAAGAAGGCGGTACCTTTTGAGTACCGCCCACGCCTGTTTTCAATTTACGAACGGGCCTTCGCAGCGTCATCCAGATCGACTTTCTCATTCCTTTTCACGCCAACCAGTGCTTCATGATTTTGTTTTTCTACCGCAAAGGCAATCAAGGCAATTAGTCGGTAAAAGCCATGTACAAATTTACCATATGGCATGGAAAGGAACAGCGTCATGACAATGCCGAGATGAATGCTGAGCGCCGGACCAACATAGGCGGTCTTGCTGACAAACATCAGAACCAGGCCACTTAGGGAAGTCAGGAACAACAGAACAAGGAAGGTAACATCCATACCTTTGTTCGTTTTTCCTTTTACATCAGTTGTTGCCTTGAATTTAAGAGATAACAGACCCGCGGGACCGATTAACAGACCGAGGCCTCCCAGTGTGCCCAAAACTTTTGGCAAGGTGATAAAGTCATAAGGCGCTTCCAATGCAAAAGCGTAATGCATGACAGTACCCACAGACGTGGCAGCAAAGCACAACATGAACCCCCAGAAAGTCAACTGGTGGAACCATCGACGGGCCATGGATGGTGTTTCATCCGGGTAAGAACAGCCTTGCCCATTACCGCCATCCAGATACTTGAGGGTCAGTGCATCTTTCACCCCCTGCATGACACGGCCCCAATCCATAGTAAATGGATTGCCAAGGCGCATGGTTTTCCAAAACTTCATGACCGACATCATCAAAGCGAGGAACGCAAAGCCACCAACTGTGCCAAAGAGTGCCACCAGACTGTTATGAGAAATCACACCATAAAACGCATTGGCATGTTCTTTGGTAAAGTCGTCGCCTGTCATGGCTGACGTCACAAAAAAGAACCCTGCGATTACGATGATGGACAAAAGACTGACAAACAAACCGTTATTGGCAAACAGCTTGCCCATAAAGCCCGGCCAGGCAAAGACACCATAGTTTTCCTGGCGCAGTTCTGCCATGGCGCCCGGTACATTCAGTTTAAACTCATGCGGTGGTGCATATTGGCAGTTATGATAACAGGCCCCGCAGTTGTGACACAGGTTTGCCATGTAATCGAGGTTGTCTGCATTAAATTCAAGACGAAGTTCCATGGCCTGAAAAACCGCACAATGGCCTTCGCAATAACGGCACGCATTACAAATTGTCAGTACCCGTGCTGCTTCTTCTACTTTATCTGTTAAGCGCATAATCTGCTGCCTCATTCCCTGCAATTCGTCCAAATACGTTACCGATCGTCATGCCGATCCCGGCCAAGTATCCCTGACCCAAAACGTTGCCTGCCATAATCTCACCGGCGGCAAATACATTTTTGCTCAGGTTGCCATTTGCCATCTTCATCTGCGCCTGCTCGGTTACCTCAACACCTAGGTAGGTGAAGGTGATGCCAGGGCGCAGGATGTAAGCATAAAACGGGCCTTCATCGATGGCGCGCGCCCAATTGGTCTTGTTGACCTTCAGCCCCTCGGTATGCACACCATCCAGTTCTGTATGATCAAACTCACCCGGTTGCACCGCTGCGTTATAGTCATTAACTGTTTTCGACAAGGCATTCGGATCAAGCCCGATTTTTTCAGCCAATTCTTCAATGCTGTCTGCTTTTTCTGCCGGGAATACAGGCGGCATGAAAGAGCCAATGGCTTTCTGGTCAATGATCACATGAGCAAACTGATCTGGTTGTCCGGCCACCAAACGGCCCCAGATGGCATACCGTTTCGGCCAGAAGTCCTCGCCTTCATCATAAAAGCGCTCGGCATGTTTATTCACCACGATACCAAGAGAGACGCAGTCCACACGGGTGCAGATCCCGCCATCAAATTTTGGCGCCCGACCATCAATCGCAACCGCGTGACATTGATCCGGCTCGCCAATTTTCTGCGCACCATTTTCTAACAGCAGTTTCAGCAGGCCCCCCGTATTGTAGGGGGTGCCGCGGATCAGGAAGTTTTCCGCAATATCCCCCCAGCCTTCTTTCAGCCATTCGATATTGGCTTCAAAACCGCCTGCAGCCGCGACAAAGGACGTTGCGGTGATGACTTTATCGCCAACGGTGACGCTTTTAAATTCATCTCCATCAAATTCAATATCCGTCACCATGGCATCATAATGAATTTCGATCCCGAGACTTTCGGCATGACGATACAGGGCATTCAAGAGCTGCTTGCCCCCCCCCCATAAAGAAAGCATTGGTGCGCCCCAGATGAAGTGTGCCTCCAAGTGGCGGCTGGAACTGAACGCCGCGTTCTTCCAGCCAAGTCACACATTCAGGTGATCGGCGCAACGTCATACGGGCAAGATTTTCTGTCGTCTTGCCTTTGGTCACCCGCATCAGGTCGTCCCAATATTCTTCCTCATCATAAATGCCGCTGAGAACCGACAAGGGACCATCATGCATGGGACGCAGGTTTCGGGTGTGGCGGGTATTGCCGCCGCGATGGGTTCTTGGCGCACCTTCCAGCACACAGACATGTGCGCCTTTTTCAGCAGCGCAAATGGCAGCAACAATGCCTGCCTGCCCACCACCGGCAACAAGAACATCGAAATGTGTTTGATCAATAGTCACAGCTCAATCCTGTTATTTTAAAATTGTGTACCTTCGTATACAATCAATATTTAGAAGCTGAACCTGTCAGTTTTCTTTCAGCCTGACAGGAAACTGACAGCAAGAACATGCACCCTTATGTCAGACTAAATTTGAAAAGTTTGAGAGATGACATCAGAAAAACATTCCCGTGGCGAGTTGGCCTATCATCAACTTTTTGAAGCCATTCAGAAGGGGTCCCTGAAACCCGGCACCCGTATCCGGGAAACGGACATAGCTGAAGAATTCGGGATCAGTCGCACGCCGGTGCGCGATGCAATCCGCAGACTTGAAAGTGATGGCCTGATCGTCCATTTGCCCCATCAAGGTGCCGTAATCAAAACACTCGATCATCGCGAAATCATGGAAATGTACGAAATGCGCCAGGTTCTGGAAGGAACCGCCGCATTTCATGCAGCCCAACACGCATCCCTATTGGAAATTGATGAACTGATCGAATTGAATGATCTGATGCTAAAAAATAAGGAAGAGGAAAGTGAGGCTGCCGATGCAAACCGATTATTCCATCAAACACTCTATCGCGCTGCTAACAATCGATATCTGATTGATGCCATCAACAACCTGTCCAATGCCATGGCCTTATTGGAAGGAACGACCCTTTACAGTGCAGAGCGCGTTAATATTGCATTTAAAGAGCATCAGGAAATCATAGAACATATTCAGCTTCAAAAAGGAAAAGAAGCAGACCAATCAGTGCGTAATCACATTTCCAATTCCCAACGGGTTCGGATCAGAATGTTTAGATAAGTCCTATATTGGCGATATGCAGACTGACCTGCACAGGAAAAGTAGAGTGCGTCCCTGTTATTTCGCCCGCACCAAGTAATTTCAAAGGCTCAGCCTCATAAGGGCTGAGCCTTTTGTATTTGTATCTGTCTTCTTTATCATTTGTACTTTTTTGAAGTGTAAAGAGCTGAAGACATCATTTCCAAAACTGCAATCATTTCATTTCTCCTTTAACTGCTGGATTGATCTGATCAAACAGTAGCGAGAAAAGAAAAACTTGTAAAATTGATTAATTTATAATTATTAATAAATTTTATCTATTAATTACCTCTTTAAAAGACAGTCACCTGCTCTCAACTCATAAGCTGCAAATAAACTAAAGCGCAGCACTTGTAATGCTATAGTTTAATAGTAATATTATATTTTAACCTATACGATGTGCACATCACGCGGGAGAAGTGCCATGCCTAAAAATGCGACCATCAAAAACTTTGAGAACACTCATTCATACTTGCATGTTCAATATTTTCAAGACGTCTGTATCGATGAGGTTGCCGAGAGTATGCTCTCCTATGCAGACGGCTATTCCCGCGAATATCACACACTCATTTTAAGTGACTGGACACAAGTCGATCACATCAATTTCCAAAAAGATGATCTCTATTCTCTAGCTTCTCTCTCTTCGCTTTGGGATTTGAATAAACATAAAGTCTGCGTTGCCCTTGTCACCGGACAAAACGATGAAATTTCTAGGATGGCAAAACAGTTTACCTCCCTCATCGACAACCCGGAAGTCATCATGAAACATTTTGGGGATACGAGTCCAGCAACTCAATGGTTGCATACATTTACCGCCCAACCCCTAAGGTAAATACGGTCACAAAAATCCCGGCTTAACTTTCGTACAATCCGCGTCTGATAGCCTAAAATCCATGATACTTCTGGCACGTGCCTCGTGTTTATCGTAAATTCCGAGGTTCATAATCAGAGAACGCGCCTCGAAATGGATATATTTTTAGACTACACGACCTTGCTCTTTTTACTGCCTGCGACCTTTATCGCATCAGCTATCGTCATTTTCTTCGTGCACCTTCAACACAAAGAAATTGCGGGCACCCGTGAGTGGGCCCTAGCGATGTTTTTGGTTGCACTGGGGTGTAGCCTGCAGGTTAATCGTCATGCCATTCCTACAGAATTCTCAATCCTTTTAGCCAACGCCCTCATTCTTGCCGGTGATGGCTTTCTTCTCATCGGGATTATGAGATATGTCGGGCAAACCATAAACTGGCCCTTTCTACTCTTTATTTTCTCACTGATCTGGCTCCCCTTTTTCTACACCTATGACTCCCCGGAACTGTTCGCAATCCGATCCCATTTAGTAGATATTTGCATCACTCTCGTCTGCATCGTTTCCGTATATTACCTCCGTAAGGAAATCAAAAAAGAACGGATCTCCGCCTATTTGATTATTATCGCGTCCTTCTGCGGTATCGCCTTCTCTTCAACCCTACGCAGCGGCGCCCTCCTAACCAGCAATCTTTATCCAGAAATCGGCCTCACCACGCAGACTATTGTCGCAACTTTCTACACACTTCTTATCTTGTTTTTCCTAACGCTCACCGCTGGCCTGACCATGCTGGTATCCGAGCGCCTGCGCCGCAACCTTGCACTGGCCCTTGAGAAAGACAAACAGACGATGCTGGAACAAAATAACTTCTGGGCCATGGTTTCCCACGAATTCAAAACTCCGCTCTCAACCATTATCAACTCGGCAAACCTGATCGAACTTGCCGCCAACAAAAACCCGCAGACCATCGAAACCGAAAGCTTACGCATTCAACGGGCCTCTAGCCGACTTGCGAGTCTGGTCGACAAATGTTTGATCAACGATTGGCTGGAAGTTGCGACAACTGAACGTAAACACGACACCATCGACATTGTGAACATGCTGCAAAACCTGTCGTTCGAATATAACATTGCCTTCAAAAACGACTTACCGCTGGGAACCTGTATACAAGGCGACCCCTATCTGTTACCCGTCGCATTTTCATCCCTGATCGACAACGCGCTAAAATATTCAAATCAAAAAGAAAACTGCTACTTTACTGCCGCGCGGCAAGCAAATGGGAGCCTTATATTTAAAGTTTTTGATGACGGTGATGGGGTCGATGAAAAAGATATGCCGCACCTATTCGAGAAATTCTTTAGGTCCGACAAGCATCACACCAAAAACGGTGGCGGCTACGGCCTATACATCACCCAAAAAATCGCAAACCTACATAATGCCAAAGTGGGCATGCATCGTGAAGATGGTATGACAGCCTTTACACTCACCTTTCCCCGTCATCATCCCCTCTAAGTTCTGTCCACCCATCGTAAGACGTTTCATTAAATAAACGTGAAAAACACCTGACAGCGATAGTGAAAAAATTCAAAATTCACTCCCTTAGAAGTGCATGACCAATAAAAACAACCTGAAATATACAAAACACTTCAGCCTTTACTCAATCGACAGAAAGTACATTTAAAAACAATTATCCATTGAACAAAGATATTCTTATTCATATAAGTATCCACTTGATAAACGTATGACTAACAGGATCCTTCTTGCATTCAAAAGCAGGCAAAAAATGAATAACAAAGCCAAATTAGTACTTGTTGATGACGATCAGGACTTTCTGCTGTCTCTCAAACAGCTTCTAGAGTACAGCGACTATCAGGTTACCCCTTTTCAAAGCCTGACGCAGCTTATGGAGAATGTTCATAGCCTCGATGCAGATATCCTCATTCTCGACGTTAATCTGGACGAGGAAAGTTCGCTGGACCTGCTGCCGACCCTGCGGGAAGAAACCTCATTAGGTCTTATTCTGATCAGCGGCTGCAAGGCCTATGAAACACGTGTGGAAAGCCTTGAGCTCGGCGCGGACGCTTACCTGTCCAAACCCATACAAATTCGCGAACTTCAAGCAATCGTCAATTCATTGCACCAACGTCTCACACACAAAAGATCCCAAAGCTGGACTCTCGATCATGCAAGTTGGGTCATTACGTCTCCAGCCGCCCATCATCACGAACTCACTGAAAACGAGTATATTTTTGTAAATATGATCATGGAAGCCGATGGTAAGCCTGTCACAAAAGAACAGTTACTAAGCGCTATGGGCAAAGAAGACACACAGGAAGAAGCTGCAAACCTGCAGGTTTTGGTCTCTCGACTGCGCAAAAAAGTCAGTA
Organism: Terasakiella pusilla DSM 6293; assembly: GCF_000688235.1. Lineage (GTDB taxonomy): Bacteria > Pseudomonadota > Alphaproteobacteria > Rhodospirillales > Terasakiellaceae > Terasakiella > Terasakiella pusilla. Next base: position 30,605 of record NZ_JHYO01000012.1, read on the forward strand.
AGAATAGCGGTGAACACCTTCCTATTCGGGTGTATCGCGGCCTGGGATATGGCTTAACCCCGACCTGACCTCCCCCTTACAGGTGGGAGCGGAAAATTTTGGCCGCACAAGACTTGTTATAAAAAAACGCCATTTGACGCTATTGCTGATATCAGGTAAGAGAACCTCCATAAAATCAAATAAAGGGTTGCTCTGAGATGTCACAGCTATTTGCTATTTTTATTACTGTATTTCTGGCCGAATTGGGAGACAAGACCCAGCTTGCCACCGTCCTCTTTGCAACCGAAAAAGAGCATCATCCCATGGCGGTTTTCGTTGCAGCTGCCCTCGCGCTTGTCGCCTCAACCGCACTCGCTGTCCTGCTTGGGACAATGGCGGAAAAATATCTTAGTGTCATTCCGCTAAAACTGGTCGCCGGGATCGGATTTATCATGATTGGTATGTGGACCGTCTGGGGCCATTACAACGGGTCTTAAAACCAGAACATACATAAAAGCTCAGCCTTCGGGCACTGCGTCTGCATACACGGTTAATTATTGAGAACGATTCTCAAAATCTCATTGACAGGTGAGTGATTCTTCTTAATATTGCAATTAATAATTATTTGCATTAAGGATTTCTCATGGACGTTTTGTACAAAAACCAAACCGCCCTCCCCCCGTTTGAGGAAGCAACAGACGCCTGCTGGCGTGACCTAACCCAAAATGCCAACCTTTTGTTTAAACAGGGAAACTACAAACAAGCCCGCACCTTCTATCAGTGTGCGTTAAAAGAAGCCGAAGACATCTTCACCAGTGCCCAGATGGGGGCAGACTATACAGATACCGACCCGGCCTCTCTCCTGATAGCCTCCTCCACCAATCTGGTACAAAATCTGACCAAGCTGGAAGACCATAGCCAAGCCTATCAAGTTCTGTCCGGGATCCTCCATCGGTTGTGCCGCACGCTGTTGGATGACGTCAGCTCCTATCGCTTAAAACGTAAATGCGCGCAACATCTTCAATATGTCACGCGTTATCTTGTCAAGGTTATGCAAAGCGGTGGTAGCCCCCAAGAAACCATCGCCAAAGAAGTCCAATTCGCCAAGGACTGCTTCATTAAATTTTCCAGCCCCACAACCACGTACTATCACAGCGCACGGTCTATCGCTTAACTCCCGCCTTCTCTTCTTCCCATAAAAAAAGCAGATACGAACCAGCGTTCCGTATCTGCTTTTTTATTTAAACCACTTGTTAAGTCTAACGTTCCATGTTCAAGCGAATAGCAACCGACAAGCCGTGGGCCTGCAATCCTTCTTCTTTCGCCAACGCAACCGCAGACGGGCCGATTTTGTTCAAGCTTGATGCATCACACTGGATCAGGCTGTTACGCTTCATAAAGTTCAACACCCCAAGACCGGAGGAAAAACGTGCAGATCGTGCGGTCGGCAAGACGTGGTTTGGACCCGCCACATAATCCCCGATGGCTTCCGGCGTGTAACGTCCCATAAAGACGGCACCCGCGTTGCGGATTTTACGTTCCAGCGCATCCGGATTATCCAATGCCAATTCAAGGTGTTCCGGTGCAATCCGATCGGTCAGGGCAACGGCCTCCTCCCAATCTTTCACCACGATAAAGGCGCCATGATCTTCCCAGCTTTGACGCGCGATCTCCGCACGCGGCAGGGTTTTCAAATGTGCTTCCACAGCCTGCTCAACTTTTTCCGCATAGTCCGCATCATCCGTAATCAGGATACTTTGGGCGGCTGTGTCGTGTTCGGCTTGCGACAACAGGTCTGCTGCAATCCAGCTTGGATCATTTTGATTGTCCGCAATCACCAGAATTTCACTGGGTCCGGCAATCATATCAATACCGACCGTCCCAAAGACCTGACGTTTAGCCGCGGCCACAAAGGCATTACCCGGCCCGACAATGATATCCACCGGCTTTATGGTCTCTGTGCCATAGGCCAGCGCCCCGACAGCTTGCGCGCCGCCAATGCGATAAATCTCATCCACGCCGGACAAACGCGCCGCCGCCATCACAAGCGGGTTAATCACGTTATCCGGTGTCGGCACAACCATGACCAGACGATCAACGCCTGCCACCTTGGCCGGGATCGCATTCATCAGCACGGAGGAGGGGTAAGAGGCAGTGCCACCGGGAACATACAGACCCGCGGCCTGTATTGGCTTCCAACGATACCCCAGACGCACGCCCGCCTCGTCGGTATAATCCAGATCTTCCGGCAACTGCTTGGCATGAAACGCCTTGATGCGATCAGAGGCGACCTGCAAGGCTGCCATCGCTTCTTCTGAAACTTTGGCGATCTCGCGGTCCATTTCTTCGGCGGTGATGGCAAGCCCGTCAACGGTGATGTCCATACGGTCAAACTTGTTGGTGTATTCAACAACCGCTTCATCACCGCGCAGCTTCACATCGCGCAGGATATCTTCCACGACTTTGTTAACGTCGGGGGCTTCTTCACGTTTTGCAGACAGAAGGGCTGTAAATTGTGCCTCAAAATCTGCTTGGGATGTTTTAAGACGAAACGTCATTGACGGCCTCGCGGAATTTTTCAATCCAGTTTTTGATCTCTTCAGATCGGGTTTTCAGTGCGGTGCGGTTAACCGCCAGACGCGACGTAATCTCGCAAATCTGCTCAACCTCTACCAAACCATTCGCTTTCAACGTAGACCCGGAGGACACCAGATCAACGATGCGAGAACAGAGCCCCATATTCGGTGCCAGCTCCATTGCCCCATTTAGTTTGATACATTCCGCTTGCACACCCCGTTTTGCAAAATATTTGCTGGTGATGTTGGGGTATTTGGTCGCCACACGCACGTGGGACCAACGGCTGGGATCATCACTATCCGACAAATCCTTGGGTTCTGCCACACAGATGCGGCAATAGCCGATATTCAGATCAAGCGGGGCGTAAATTTCAGGATAATCAAATTCAAGCAACACATCACCGCCGCACACACCGATTTGCGCTGCGCCAAAGGCCACAAAGGTCGCCACGTCAAAACTGCGTACCCGCACGATCTCGATATGGTCATGGTTGGTTGCAAACTTCAGCGCGCGGGATTTGGAATCAAAAAATGCGGCTTCCGGTTCAATACCGGCCTTTTTGACCAAGGGCATCACTTCATCAAGGATGCGACCTTTCGGAAGGGCGATTACGAGTTTTTCTTGTTCAGACATCTGTCTTCATCCATCTATTCGGCAGGGGCGCCTTTTTCACGGTAGATATTTGCACCGCAGGCGGAAAGTTTCTGTTCCAGGGCTTCATAACCACGGTCCAAATGATAGACGCGGTTTACAATGGTTTCGCCTTCGGCTGCAAGCCCCGCCAGCACCAAAGACATGGACGCACGCAAATCTGTCGCCATAACCGGCGCACCGGACAGCTTTTTCACGCCGCGCACGATCGCGCTTCGACCATGCACATTTACATTTGCGCCCATACGCGACAGTTCCGGCACATGCATAAAGCGATTTTCAAAGATCGATTCGGTAATCATGGACGCGCCATCGGCAATCGTCATCAGGACCATCATCTGCGCCTGCATGTCGGTGGGGAACGCCGGATAAGGTTCAGTCATCACATCCACACCTTTTAACGGCCCATCGCGCCAAACGCGGATACCGTCTTCGACTTCCTCAAACTTAACGCCACATTTCGCCATGGTTTCCGCAACAGACTCAATCAGGTCCATACGCGTCCCGGTCAGGGTCAAATCCCCGCCCGTGATCGCAGCAGCAACCGCATAAGACCCGGTTTCGATCCGGTCCGGCAAAACCGCATAGTTTGCCGCATGCAGTTTTTCCACGCCTTGGATGCGCAAGGTATCACTGCCGATCCCTTCGATTTTCGCGCCCATGGCAACCAGACAATTTGCAAGGTCGGTAATCTCAGGCTCACGTGCAGCATTAGACAGGACGGTTTCCCCTTTTGCCAGCGTTGCCGCCATCAACAGGTTTTCCGTCGCGCCCACAGACACCATCGGAAACGTAATATGCGCACCCTTCAGGCCGTCTGGAGCTTCTGCGACAATGTAACCTTCTTGCAGGTCGATCTGGGCACCCATTTGTTCGAGGGCGGATAAGTGAATATCCACAGGACGTGTGCCGATCGCACAGCCCCCCGGCAAGGAGACTTTGCCTTTGCCATACCGTGCCAACAGTGGACCCAACACCAAAACAGACGCCCGCATTTTGCGCACCACATCATAAGGCGCAACCGTCATACCTTTATCATGGGCCGTCAGTTCAAACACACGGCCCACATGACCACCGTTCGGGGCATGCCCGTTCATGCCGACTTCCACGCCCAACTCTGCCAGCAAATGTGTCATGGTGGTGATATCCACCAGATGCGGCAGGTTTGACAGTGTCAATGTTTCTTCGCTCAAAAGGCACGCTGCCATCAGGGGCAACGCTGCGTTTTTAGCACCGCCAATGCGGATGGACCCTCGCAGCGGCACACCGCCGCGAATGTGAATTCTGTCCATTAATTCTGTTCCTTAAAGTTTCGGCAGAGTGACGCCGCGTTGGCCCATATATTTACCGGCACGATCCGCATAAGAGGTTTCGCACACGTCATCTGCTTTCAAGAAGATGAACTGGCACGCCCCTTCGTTGGCATAGATTTTTGCAGGCAACGGGGTTGTATTTGAAAATTCCAGCGTCACATGGCCTTCCCATTCGGGTTCCAGCGGGGTGACGTTGACGATGATGCCGCACCGCGCATAGGTGGATTTGCCCAGACAAATCACCAAGGTATCGCGCGGAATGCGAAAATATTCGACCGTATGGCCCAGCGCAAAGCTGTTAGGTGGGATGATGACACAGTCCTGATCGCGCGTGATAAAGCAGTCCTCATCAAAATTTTTGGGATCTACCGTTGCCGAGTCCACGTTGGAGAAGATCTTAAAATCACTGGCAACGCGGGCATCATATCCATAAGAAGACAAGCCATAGGAAATCACCCCGTCACGGTTTAAGCCATCGACAAACGGTTCAATCATACCGTCGTTGAGGGCCCGTTCACGGATCCACTTATCTGGCAATACGGACATGTCGCTTTTCCTCTTTCGCGCGAGTTAGACGATGAAGCTTTTTTATTAAAGCAAAGCGCGCAGAGTCTCAAGCACAGAAAACACGTGGTGTTGGCCTATTCTTTGGCGTCCGGTTCGCTGGGCGTTTTGCGCGCACGCGACTGAGTCTTGCGACGACGCAGATTCGCGCGCAAGGCTTCCGCCAGACGGTCCTGTTTTTTCTGTTTCTCCTCCTGTTTTTGGGAGGATTGTTTCGGCATTTCTTTACTCATGGCTCCATAGGTGCCCCAAGTTCGCCTAAGCGTCAAGTCAAACTGCATTTTTCGAAAAAAAGAGCTTGAACACATCCCAAGCCTATGCGATATACCGCCCACGCAAAGCGTCATGTGCTGTCGTAGCTCAGGGGTAGAGCACTCCCTTGGTAAGGGAGAGGTCGGAGGTTCAAATCCTCTCGACAGCACCATTTCTCGTTTATTGACCAATCTTTGCAGTTTCCCAAAAAATCACAACACCTGTCATGCCGCACCTGTTGTGGCGGTATTGCTGAATGTTGTGTTCTGGCTTTTCCATTGATCACACATTATCCCCTCATCCCCTTCGCACAAGAAGTAGGTCACGATCGCACTTCGTTGCATCTAGGACCTAAGCATAATCTAGGTAGGAGCCGCTGCCCTAAACCATAACTTTTAGATGTGTTTGCTGGATATTTACAATTAATTAACTTTACTTATAATTGCTGCATGAACTAAATTACCACTAAAGAGAGAGTTTATATTATCTGAAACATACAGGAGGAATTGATGCGCAAAGTGGTCGCCATCATTCTATACACTGTTCTGACGTTTAATTGGGTGAGCATCCCTATTGCGCAAGCAGCAAACACGCAAAGCCATACTATTGCCATTACGCCACAAAACATGACTCCTATTGTCGGTTACAAAGAAAACGACATTCAGGTGAAAAAGGCGACAACAAGCATCCCTGGCAGTCCCTTATGCGGTGGTCCGGGACAATCCTCATGTGGCAAAAAGCCGGCTATTTTTAAACAGGCCGCTAAGGGAAACTGCCCGGAAGGCTCCACATTCGATATTGGAAACTGGGCCTGCTAGATATGAACGCTCTGCGGCTCCGATAGACAATTATAAAGCCTGTCAGAAGAAGCGCCCAGAACCAAAACTTTTAGGCGAATTCATGTCCGCGTCCAAACAAGGAGATATCTGCCCTCAAGGGTCCACCTTTGATGGTATTCGCGGCGGAGAGTGCTGGAAATGTCCGCAAGGCTATGGGCGGACCATGGCAGCAATTGATCAACACAACGCCTGTCAAAAAGACGGTATGTTCGGTCCCATCGCCCCTGCCAAGTTAATCAAAAAAGCCGACTGCAATCCGGGTGAGATTCAAGACGGCATCGGCGGGAATGGTGGTTCTTGCTGGACGTGCCCGGAAGGGACCGACCGCACAGTTCTTCCCATCAACGGTGCCGCCGCCTGCGAGAAATCAGAATGGTTTGATTTTGAAAGAGCAACCAAGCTCCAAGATTTAACCTGCCCAGCTGGCGAAGTGTTTGACTTTATCGACCTGAACCAACAGGACATCAATACCCGCCCCGAATTTAAGACCGACAAACGCCCATCCCCTGTTGAAAGCGGGACATGCTGGGCCTGCCCACAAGGGTATGAGCGGACAAGTTCGAGTGTAAAATCCGATGAGGCCTGCCAAGCTCAATACATGGTTTGGCAACCCGGCATTTACAAAAACCCCGGTTTATTTGGATTTGCACAAAGGGGCGTTGTTGAAAAAGTTTTACAAAACCTGCTCAAGCGAAATCCTGACTTGATCGCTTCTGCCCTCAGCGCTGCGGCCGAAGAAGTTGCCTCAACCAACGACATTTCTGAGGCTGACGCCTTACGTGCCGAAACAGAGCGCATGAAAACAAACCCAGCCCACAGCACTGTTGCCGCGGCTTTGGTCATGCGTCGGATTATGGCAGCGATTGCCGACCCTTCCAAAGTAACCGATTATGAAAAACAGCTGGCTGAAGCCTTCGGACGGTATATCCAAAAACGCCGGACCTTCATGGCTGAGGAAGCGCTATCGGCTTACAACGCCTGGAAAGAAGCCGATCTGGAAGCGCGCACCGCCCGCAACCGCCATAACTTGATAAGCTTGATTGACTATGGAACTGTCCCTCCTGACTTCGCCAATATTGCCGCCGGCACCTTTTTTAGCACGGAAATAGATGCCGCCATATCCGGTGCCGCCGGTATTGCGGTGGGGGCAATCCCCGTCGTCGGTACGGTTTTGGGCGATCTTGCGAGCCTCACAACCGGCGAAGCCCTGAACGGTTTTGGGAACTTTAAAACAGCAGATACCTCTATCCAATTTATTGCAAAAAATTCGGTTGAAATTGCGATCGGAAAAGCCATTGAACTGTTTATGCAGAAAATGGCGAAGGAAACAGCCAAAACAGCCCTGACCAACATTATCTCCCAACAAACAGCCCTGAATATGTCCCGCGCCGCAGCCGTCAAGACCGCCACGGAGACGTCGAAGCGACTTCTCTCCACACTGACGGGCGCAGGACCAACGGTGATTATCACTGTGGCAAGTATGATCTTGACCATCAACATTGAGAACATCATCAATATCACAGAAGCGCCCGGCAGGTTAAACGCCTCCTTAGCCACCGCCAAACAGCCCGTAGAATTAAGTGATCTGACCCGACTGGCAAACACACCTGAGGGTATCGCGCAGCTCCTAAGTTATTGGGGCTTCCTCATGAGTGGGGAAATGAAACCCGTCAAAGTCTTTATGGACGACTGGACAAAGTCTTATGCTGCCGTAGAAGAGATTCTGGCCAGTAAAGACATCAACAATTGGGTACAGATGCCCGGTGACGCCACAGCCATTGGCGCAGGTTCTGCGGATCATGTCATGGTGGTTGGCGCCAATGATAAAATCTACAACTGGAATCAGTCGGGCCAAAAGTGGGAAGACTTTGACGGCTTTCTGCGCGAAATTGATGTTCTCCCCAATGGAGCCCCCATCGGTCTCAACAGTGAAAGGCATATTTTTGCCTATCTAAACAACGAATGGACACAACTTACGGGGGGCGCAAACGACATCGGTGTCGGCGCAAACGGCGCAATCTGGGTCATCGGCGAAGAACCGGTTAAGGGCGGCTTCCCGATTTACAAGTGGGTGAACGGTGCGTTCAAGCAAGAAAAAGGAGAGGCCGCGGGCGTGCGTATCGATGTGAGCCCAGACGGAACCCCATGGGTCATCAACCAATCTGGGGAAGTTTTCAAAAAGATCAACGATCGCTGGTCACACGAAGAGGCCGCGCCAAAGGCACAGGACATTGCAATCAGCGCAAATGGCACAATCCTTATCGTCGGGCAAGATGGCCACCTCTACATTTCAAGGGGCAATCAATGGGCCCAGCTTGCGCACGTCGCAAAGATCAAACGCGCGAGTGTGGATGGAAAAGGCACCGTCTGGGCCATCTCGGAGGACAACCTGATCTATCGACAAAAGACCAAATAGCATCCACATATGGATCCTGTAGACCAGCACATCGGGGAGAAGGCTTTCGTCTTCTCCCCGATGTACGTCTAACCTGCAACTTTGCTCCATAAACTTGCTCTGGCTATCCGACAAGAGCTTAAGGCTTAACTTCTTGTCCATCCCACGCAAAGATCAAGCCTGTCTGATCCGGGGTCCGGGTCTTGATGACATCATATAAATATTTTGCCGATTGATCCGGTGTAAACAGCTTACCCTCAGGGACATTGGCCTGAAAAGGTTGCGAGAGATTGGTGTCCACGGTTCCCGGATGTAGGCCGATAACGCAAGCTGACTTGTTGCGTCGGGCGACTTCGATCGCGGCGGTTTTAATCATCATATTGAGCGCAGCTTTTGAGGCGCGATAGCCGTACCAGCCGCCCAAACGGTTATCACTGATGCTGCCCACCCGTGCCGAGATTGCTGCAAACACCGCTGGTGATGTCCGGTTCAACTTCCCCAACGTATGTTTTGCAATCAAGCTGGGGCCAATCGTATTCAAGGCGAAATATCTTGCCAACTTATCGCCGTCCAAATCGCGTAAACTTTTCTCCGGTGCAATCTCCGCCTCACACAACATGCCGGTTGCGACCACCACCAGATCAAGCGGTCCCTCGACCTCTGCCACAGCGCGCGCAATACTGCCTTCATCGGTCAATTCAAAGGTAAAGGGATGGACTTTCTTTGCCTCAAAGGATTGCATCTGACGCGCGCCCGCATAAATCTGTTGAAAGCGTTCCTCCTCACCTAGCAGTCGGACGAGCGCCCGCCCAATACCACCGCTTGCGCCAAAGATCATTGCCTTCATCTATCCGTCCTCCTGTTCTGCTGGGCTTTATACGTCCCCCCGGAACAATCGGATCAACAGGGATGATCTATCCGCACCGCATTGTCGTATAGAAAGCAAGGAGATCGCCATGACTGAAACATTGAATGATAACATCCTCCAGAGCTTTTTAGAGTTGGCTGAAAATACGCCCGTTCATCACCTCACGCCCGATGCGGTTGCACACAAAGCCGGATTATCCCTGACGGACCTCCCCCCCAAATTGGCAGACGGGTTTGATTTTGCCGATGCCTATATCGACACGATCAATCAACGCGTCGTCTATGGCTTTCAGGCAGACCCACAAGATAGCGTGCGCGAACGTTTGTTTGATCTGTTGATGCAATATTTCGACGAACTATCCCTTCATAAAAATGCCGCCTTAAATATTGAGCGCGGCTTTAAAGCCCGCCCGGGCGCACTGTGCAAACGCCACAAGCTGATCTTTGATCTGTTTGGCGAGATGCTCACAGTCTGTCAGGCCAACGCCAAGGGATTACGCGGTCGCTTACGTATCCGCAGCCTGCAAGCGCTGTTTTTGCTGGTCTACAACGTCTGGCGCACCGATGACACCGAAGATATGGCAAAGACCATGGCGGCACTGGATAAACACCTTGCCAAAGCCGAACAATGGGAAGCAAAGCTCACCTGTCCCCTCACCCGCCGGAGTGTGGCCTAATGAAAGAAGATAACCGCCTGTTACAACGGCTCAAGCGCTATGGCAGTGTTGGCGTTTCTGCCGGTAAAATGGCAACCACCTTTGCCGGACAACGCCTGACTTCTGACAGTTTTGTCACGGAAAAAGCCGCCCAAGAACTCCGTAAAGCCCTTGGCGGCTTAAAAGGGCCAATCATGAAAGTCGCCCAGATCATGGCGACCATCCCCGATGCGCTGCCCGAAGAATTTGCCAAAGAACTGTCTCAACTGCAAAGCGATGCGCCGCCCATGGGATGGCCCTTTGTCAAACGCCGCATGACCAAGGAACTCGGCCCAAACTGGCAAGCCCGCTTTGACACTTTTGAACGGGAGTCCAGCTATGCAGCCTCCCTTGGGCAAGTCCATCATGCAACCGACCACGCGGGCAACCGACTTGTGTGCAAGTTGCAATACCCCGATATGTCCAGCGCCATTGAAGCGGATTTGAAACAGCTTAAGTTTATCTTCTCCATCTATCGCCGGTACGACAAAGCCATTGATCCGAGCAACATTCTGGAAGAACTCACCGAGCGTCTGCGTGAAGAGTTGGATTATCGCCGCGAAGCCAAAAACATGCAGCTTTACGCGGAAATTTTAAAAGACGAGCCTATGATCCACGTGCCCGTCCCCGACACGGACCTGTCCAGCGACCGCTTACTCAGCATGTCCTATATGGAAGGTCAGCCCCTGATCAAAATGGCAGAAGATAATCCCGATCTGCGCAACACCATCGCCATTGCCATGTTCAAGGCATGGTATCTGCCGCTTTATCATTACGGCGTCATCCATGGTGATCCCCATCTGGGAAACTATACGGTGCGCCCGGACGGATCCCTCAACCTGCTGGATTTCGGCTGTATCCGCTTTTTTGAAGCCAGCTTCGTCGGCGGGATCATCGACCTTTACAAAGCCATCCGTGATGGCGACCATGACCTTGCCGTCCATGCCTATGAAACATGGGGATTTGAAAATCTCTCGCGTGAGGTTATCGAGGTGCTAAACCGTTGGGCCCGTTATATCTACACCCCCTTGCTAGAGGATAAAGTCCGGCGCATCCACGACAGCGACGATGGCCTTTATGGGGCCAAAGTTGCCAACGAGATCCATCAGGAGCTCAAGAAACTCGGTGGTATCCGCCCCCCACGGGAATTTGTCATGGTGGATCGGGCCGCCGTCGGGCTCGGCAGTGTGTTTATGCGCACCAAGGCCGAGGTCAACTGGCACCGCCTCTTCCATGACCTTGTGGATGGATTTGACGCAGACGCCTTAAACCGCAAACAAAAAGACCTGCTGACAAAAGTCGGCTTGACCTAATCGGACGACTGGCAGATAGTCCACCCTTCCCCCATTTTTTAAGCGAACCTCCCATGGCCTACCTTTACCTTGCCATCGCCATCGTCGGCGAAGTCATTGCCACCAGCGCGCTAAAAGCGTCTGAAGAATTTACCAAACTGGTGCCCAGTATTGTGGTTGTCATCGGCTATGGTGTCGCTTTCTATTTTATGACACTGACCATTCGCACGCTGCCTATTGGGATCACTTATGCCATTTGGTCCGGGGTCGGGATCGTCCTCGTCACCGTTGCGGGTGCCGTGTTCTATAAGCAAATCCCGGATATTCCCGCCATGATCGGCATTGGCTTTATTATTTTAGGCGTTATTGTCATAAATGTTTTCTCTAAAAGCGTGAGTCACTGACCCTAAAGACCCCCGCGTCACATTTTTTAAGCCTTTTCGTCATCAAAGCTTCACGGCGATGAAACATTCCTGATCCAGTGTCTAGCGTAATTTAAGTTTTACATAGATTAACATTCAGTGATGAGACAGATGACGACTTCAACCGCAACAACACTCGATGTCCGCCTAGCCAAATCCGAAGACGATATCCGCGCCGCCCAAAGATTACGTTTTCGTGTCTTTTTTGAAGGGATGGGCGCGGTACCGGATGCCCCTGTCGCCCAAGCTGGTCGTGATTTTGACCGTTTTGACGACTATTGCGACCATCTGCTGGTCATTGATACCGCCAAAGAACAAGCGGGTGAAGACTGCGTGGTCGGCACCTACCGACTGCTGCGCCGGAGCGTTGCGCTGCTGCATGAAGGCTTTTATTCCGCTGATGAATTTGACCTGACCCACCTTGAAAATTATCCGGGGGAAATTGTCGAGCTGGGTCGGTCTTGTGTGGACCCGCACTACCGCGGCAAGGCGGTGATGCAACTGTTGTGGCGCGGCATTGCGGATTATATCAACCAGCACAACATCACCCTGATGTTTGGCTGTGCAAGCTTCCCCGGTACAGACCCAAAAGCCATGGCGACCGCGCTGTCTTATCTGCATCACCATCACAGCGCACCTGAAGAATGGTCCCCAAAAGCCCTGAAAAATCGTTTTGTAAACATGAAGCTGCTCAAGAAAAAGCAAATCGACAACCGTCAGGCCTTGCGCGAAATGCCACCGCTGATCAAAGGCTACCTGCGGGTCGGTGGGGTCATCGGACATGGGGCGGTGATTGATCACCAATTCAACACCACCGATGTCTGCCTGCTGGTTGAAACCGGCAATGTCACCGGACGCTATCAGCGCCACTACCTGCAAGAATCTGCTGACCTCCCCAACCAAGCTAACACTTAAAAAAAATCTGTCCCTTGTTCTCAGGAAACGCCGTTCGCTATGACACAGTTTATCAAAGTGAAAGAGTTCCACTGGTTGGAAGACATTTTCATGACGTGGATCTCTAGATATTAGCTTGCTAGATGGTCGACTCCTTAATTTTGCACTTTATAGTAGAAAAAAGCCAGGTCTTGTCACGCATTTTTTACAGATATCCCTTTATAAATGTTCGTAAAGTGAGCTAAACTGCCTTTCACATTTTTTATAAAGAGAGCCTGTTGCCTTGCCTAAACACGATTTAAGACATTTTATGGATCGCGCGGAGTTGGCAGACTTTGATCTGATCCCGACACCGACTTGGATTTTCGATCTGGGCAATTACCGTTTCTGGTGGTGCAACAAGGCTGCGTTCAAGTTCTGGGGCGTCAGCAGCGTACAGGACATGATCGACAAAGACATGACCAGCGATAGTGACGGCACCCGCCGCCGTATGGAACAGGTCTGGGAAAAAGCCGCCACACTTGGGGAGTCGAACGAAAGCTGGACCACCTACCCGAATGGCGAACCCAAAACCGTCTATATGCGCCATCGCTCTGTTTATCTGGGTGAAAATAAATCAGAAGGTATTCTCGCCTTTATCTCCGAAGAAGTGGATTTGGGGAAAGAGCCGGAAAACCTGTTGCTGGTGGATGCTACACGCTACACGTCCGTCAATATTTCCATTTTCACACCCGAAGGGCTGTTGATGCGCCAAAATCCGGCGGCCGCGGACGTCTATGGACAGGAAGCCATCGGGACCAAAGAAGGTCTCCCTCTTTTTGTGCGCCGCTTCCATGATGAACACCAAGGAATGGCAATTCTTGAAAAAGCCAAAGCGCAGGAAAACAGCCACGGCGACTTTATGATGAACACCCGCTTTGGGCCACGCAAACACGCTGTTGATGTGCGCGTCACCCGTAACCCCTTAACCGGGGAGTTCAACTATATCGTCACCGAAGACGACCTGACAGAACGCGACCGCATGGAAACCGAATTGCGCCTCGCCAAGGAAAAGGCCGAACAAAGCGACAATGCGAAAAGCCAATTCCTCGCGAACATGAGCCACGAGATCAGAACCCCGATGAACGCTATCATCGGCCTTAGTCACCTCGCGTCCAAAACGGACCTTAATCCGCAGCAAAAAGACTATTTGCGCAAAATCGATGTCTCCGCCAAAAACTTGCTGGGCATCATCAATGACATTCTCGATTTTTCCAAGATCGAAGCCAAGAAAATGGAGCTGGAAAAAGTCGAGTTCGACCTGAACGAAAACTTTGAAACCCTCGTCAACCTTGTCGGCTTAAGCGCAGAACAAAAAGGGCTGGAGCTTCTCTTCAACGTCTCCCCCGATGTACCGAAAGACCTGATCGGTGATCCGCTGCGCTTGGGGCAAATTCTGTTGAACCTGACCTCCAACGCCGTCAAGTTTACCCAAGAGGGCGAAGTCATCGTTTCAACCGAGTTGGTGGAAAAAACAGATCAGGACGTCACGCTGGAATTCAACGTGGCGGACTCCGGCATTGGTCTGAGTGACGAGCAAATCGGCAACCTGTTTCAAGCCTTTAATCAGGCGGACAATTCCAATACCCGTAAATATGGCGGCACCGGTCTTGGCCTGACCATTTCCAAGGAACTGGTGGAAATGATGGGCGGCAACGTTTCTGTCACCAGTCAGCCCGGTCAAGGCAGCACCTTCACCTTTACCGCCAAGTTCGGCTATATCGAAAATCAGCAGGCCAGTAAAAAAGTCATCTCTCGCGACATGTATTCCATGAAAGTGTTGGTGGTGGATGACAGTCGCGCATCTCGCGATATTATGACAGCCATGCTCAATCATCTGTCTTTCGATGTCTATGCTGTGGGTAGCGGTCTGGATGCCGTCGCGGAGATCGAGAAAGCAATTTCCCTCGGGTCCCCTTACGAATTTATCGTCATGGACTGGAAAATGCCGCATATGGACGGGCTGCAGACCGCCCAACAGATTTTCAAAAACCGCCAATCCATCTTCCTGCCGAAAATCATTATGGTTTCCGGTCAGGCCCGTGCAGCAGAAAAAGAAAAAACCGATGACACACCGGTTGACCTCTTCCTGCAAAAGCCAGTCAACCCCTCCAGCCTGTTTGACGCCATCATGACCAGCTTTGGTCAGGAAGTCGTGCGCGAACGGCCGCGCAAGCGCGAAAACAGCGAAAACCCGATAAAACTGGAATTGGCGGGCACCCGCATCCTGCTGTGTGATGACAACGAGATTAACCGACAGGTCGGTCAGGAAATTTTGCAAAGTGCCGGTATTCTGGTCGATATGGCAGAAAACGGCAAAGAAGCCTCCGACATGATTTTAAAAGAGGCCAATACACAGTATTACGATGCCATCCTAATGGATATTCAAATGCCGGAGATGGATGGCTATGAAGCCACGGGCGTTATTCGCAGTGATGCCCGTTTCAAGCAGTTGCCCATTATTGCCATGACCGCCCATGCCATGCGCAGCGAGCATAACAAATGCCTGGCGGCCGGGATGAATGATCATCTGACAAAACCTGTTGAACCGGACCAACTGTTTGAAACATTGGCAAAATGGATCAAGGCGAGCACGCACAAAACCGAACGTGCCACGGACACTGTTCTCCCCAATCCGCACCAACACGACCCGAACCTGCTGCCGGTAAAAATGGATGGCATTGACCTTGAAGGCGGCTTGGACCGCCTTGGTGGCAACAGCAAACTCTATCGGGAACTGCTGGAGATTTTCAGAAGAGATCGCTCAGGCTTGGTCGGCGAGATTAAGCAGGCCCTGAATGACAATGATATTGAGAATGCGCGCATGCTGTCGCACAGTATCAAAGGGGTTGCCGGTGCCATTGCCGCCAATGACATCTTTGTTGCCTCACGCGATCTGGAAGAAGCCCTGATCCGTGGCAAAACAGAAGTTGCCCCCATTATCGACCAGTTGGAAAAGGCTTACGACACCGTGCTGAACGCGATCAATCAGTTATCAGACTGATAGCCTTTCACCTGATTGCGGCCGGATTGTTTCGCCTGATAAAGCGCAGCATCCGCCCGTTCGATCAAGTGAGATGGCTCGATATGATCGTCTGGTCGCACAGAGACGTAACCAATGCTCATTGTCACCCGACCTTCGGTTAGGCTGTTTGTATGTTCCAAATTGAGCGCTTCAACAGATTTGCGCAGTCGTTCCGCAACCTGAAAAGCACCGTCATCTGCGGTATTGGGCAGGATAATCGCAAATTCCTCCCCGCCATATCGCGCGGCCAAATCGGTGGGGCGTAAAGCTTGCTCACCAACCACTGCCGCTACTTTCTTTAAGCATTCGTCCCCGGCCTGATGCCCGTACGTGTCATTATAGGGTTTAAAATAATCCACATCGCACAACAACAGTGCCAGATGATCGCCTCTTCTGCGCGCCTGTAGCACATCCGCCTCAAGAGAAATATCGAACGATCGGCGATTTGCCAAATTCGTCAGCCCGTCTTTATGGGCCAGACTTTGCAACGCTTCTTCCGCACGTTTTTGTTCGGTCATATCCCGCAACGTTTCGACAACCGCAATCATATTGCCATCATCGTCATAAATCGGTCCACAGTTGATCGCCAGATACAGCCGTTTGGACGCACGCGGCATCACTGCCCAGTTTTCTGCCCGGACCCCGACAAATACATCATCTTTGACAGAATGGGTGGCATATAGTTTTTCAATATCTTCAATACGTTCCTGAACAACCAGATCGGCCAGACATTCACGGGCTTCGGGATAAAAGGCTTTCCAGTGGTCTTTGGTGCCAACCACTTCGTCTGCACTCACATTGGTCAGACGTTCGCAGGCATTGTTCCAGATCATCACCCGCCCTTCAGGGTCCAGCACAAAAGTCGGCACGACCAGATGCTGCATCAATCGGATGGCGAATAGATGTTCGTGAGTACTCACGTTGTCTCCTGACAACCTGCTGTCCATTGCTTAGCCCTTGTCCCTGTCTATATATCTCTTTATGGATATATTATTTACCTGCGGACATCCTAATGCAGACGTCGCAACCAATCAATCATATATTACAATATGTTGACATATCTCACGGCTGGGTAGAATAGCTTTGGGTCAGGGAAAAAGATCAACCGTCCGCGGTAATTTGGGCAACCAGTTCACTCAAAACCTGATCGACGCGATCATTTTCGATCCGGCATGTCCCGACTTGACGGTGCCCACCACCGCCGTACGTCAGCATCAAATGCCCAACGTCCGTTTGCGAGGATCGGTCCAAAAGTGATTTACCCGTTGCCAACAGACATTTGCCCGGCTCAATTTCCGGGATAACCTGAATGGAAATATTACACTGCGGGAAAATCGCATAGATCATAAAGCGGTTCCCGGCAAAAATCTTGTCTTCACCGCGCAGATCAAACACCACCAGATTATCATGGACCTGCGTACATCGTTTGAGCTGACGTTCAAACAGTTCTTCATGATGGCTATAAAGATGCAGACGTTCTTCCACATCAGGGATTTTCAGAATTTCATCGACGGGATGATGACGGCAATAAACCATCATATCCTTCATGAACTGTTCATGGGAAATGGCAAAATTGCCAACCCGATCCAAGCCTGTGCGCGGATCCAGGATAAAGTTCAACAATCCCCAAGGTTCGGGCGCCAGAATATCTTCTTCGGAGTAATGAGCCGAGTCCGCCTGATCGACAGCGGCCAGCATTTCCGTACTGATTTTTGGGAAAGCACGAGCCCCGCCAAAATGATTATAGACCACGCGCGCTGCAGACGGTGCATCAGGATCAATCACCAGATTGGTGTGTTTCCCGACCCGTTCCACCTCGCTGGCGTGGTGATCAATACACAGATAGGCATCTTCAACATAGGGCAGGTTTGTCAAAATATCCTTGGGACCGACCTTAAAGTCACCCGCCTGAATTTCCTTGGGTTCGGCAAAAACGATCTCGTCAATCATGTCGAGTTCAAGAAGCAAGGTTCCTGACACAACGCCATCAAAATCAGCACGTGTGACCAGGCGGTATTTCTCATCCGTCATCGTTTCGGCTCCTGTCGATTCTTCTTCCAAGTATTTTGCCGGTACAGCTTATAGTCTATGTTTATAAGATCTGCTTGTACATACTAACTCTTAAATCCGGCATCAGCCATCATTTTGTAAAAATTACGGATCATCACTTCTTTTTTATGCGGGTCGGTCTCATGTTCCGTGAACTTTTCGATAAAACTTGCCCCGCGCAAATGTTCGATTACCCGTGATTGCGCCAAGCTCATGGCATAGCCGTGCTGCCACAGCACACCTGATCCACAAAACTGTACCATTCGAATGGCACGGTCATGTAACGACGCATCTGGATTATCCAGCTTATCAATCAGCTTTGTATCGACCAGATATTTTTCAACCGTCCGATCCAGTGCAGACAGTACTTTTTTTTGCTCGCTCTCTTCCAGCACGGAACCTTCCACAAGCAAATGCAGGTCTTTCATACAGACCAGCTTTTCTTTTGCAGAAAACTCACCGGAACAAAAATCAGAAATGGTTTTCGTGGTATTGCAGATCATCATCAGGCTTTGCTGAATGACATCTGGGTATTTTTCCCCCAACGGCGCGTCATATAAGGCCAATAAATAAGGCAGGCGCGCTGCCCCGTCCGCTAAAGAATCCAGCAACCATTTAATCGACAGACGCTCCCCGCTTTCCCCCCCCTGTTTCATACCATGTCCATAGCGACGCGTCAGCGCTTCTGCCATGTCTGATCCGCCTGTCATGCCTGTGGGGGCGACCAGACGGTTAAACAATGCCAAAAATTCCTTTTCTTCCTGCGAAGGATCATTGCGTGCCAGCGGCTGTTTGCCAGACAGTTGACGCAGGATAAAATCAAACAAAACATCGCGCGTTGCCTCCAGTCGATCCTGAGAGAACAAACGACAGATCGCCCCCACCGCTTGTGGGGCTGCACCGGTTCCCTGCACCTCTTTGCCATCCACCCAATCCAACAGGGTTGAAATCGCACTCGCCAAATTGCGCTGCGGCCCGAGCATATCCTGTATCAAGGTCGCCGACGACATAATTTCCGCCAGCAGACTGTCCAGTTCAAACTCCAGCTCTTTGCCTTTGTCGGTTTCCAGCCACTCCAGCACCAACCCCAGTTTCCCCTCCAAACTGCGATACTGCACCAGCGCTTTACACGCCAGTATATGAAAGGCCATCGGCTTGTTCACTTTTGCCGCCGCCGCATCAATTTCCTCAAGGTTGGCGCTTTCAAAGGACTTGATGGTTTTCGATTTGGAAACGGTTTTTACCTCTTCCATAATCGCGTTGACTTCTTCAAAGATCGCGTCCCGGCGCTTGCGGGAATCTCCCCCGGTATCGCGCGCCTGCAATGTGGAGACACGATCAATCGCAAGCGGGCTGAGGTCGGTGGTCATAAAACGCTTGGCCCGATCATGGGAATAGATCAGCTCGGACGGGATCATCCCTTCGCGGTCAAAATAGTTGCGCAACAATCGGTTCATGGTGATACGCGCGCCCAACCCCAAATAATCATCGCGGTGGGCGCAAGGGGCAGCTTCATCGATATTTGACAGGCGAAGTGGCGCGTGGCGTGGTGTCAGGCGCTGTTCCGTGATGACTTTCTCGACCTCGTTTTGGTCGGCACGCATCCAGACCCGCACCATCTGGACACCAAAAAATTCAGGATTATCATCTTCAACAAACTCAAGAAAACAACGTTCTGCCATCTTCTTGTCGGTAAAGACCTTTTCCACAAACCAGCGGTCCTGATCATTCAAGCGGATTTCGTATTTCGTTCGTTCGCCCATGGTGTGATAATGCTTCTCTGTCGTAACTATTCAGGTATTCTTGTGACACCTTTCCCCACTCAAGGTTTCATAGTACGCAGAAAAATAAAATATTACCATGCCATTTATTGCAGTTTTCTATCCGAAGTTAAATTTTCGCCTAGTGCGCGGTTTCGTCGGACTTCTGCTTAAGCAAAATCAACGCCTTGATGGCGTCTTCGATGGTGGCGTCGCGCTCATCCATTTCATCCTGCAACGCATCGCGCATTCCATCGCTAAAATCGGTCCAGCGTTCAACATCTTCTAATAAGGCGGCATAAGAGTCTGCTTCTTCGCTCAACCCGTCGATCAGGGCAGCGGTTGCAGACGGCATCTTCATATCGTCCTGCCCGCCCCAGAACCCTTCGACAAATCCGGCTTCCAGTTCTTCCACCCGTTTGAGCAACACTTCCTTGGCTTCTTCCAGATTGGTGATCTTGCCCCGCGCGCTCAGCATTTTCTGGCTGGCTTCCACCGTTTTTTCCATCCGACGCCACAGCCCCATAAAGGTGGAAAAGAACGTCTCGGCTTCATCTTTGGTGACAAATTTCGGGAACTGGTCTTCCGGCCAGAAACTGGCAACAACCATCACAGGCAACAGGTCCTTGTTTGGGCTGGCTAACGCCCCAAGGACCCGCATGCGCACCACATAAAACGGTGTCTGGCTTTTATATTGATCCAGAAATTTTGCAACGCCTGCATCACCAATATATTTACCTGATTTCTTAGAAGCCATGATCCATTACCCAGATTAATTAAGCTGGGCTGAACCTATTGGGCATCGGCTTTCAAGTCAAAGAAAATACGTACATCATCGCCGACAACCGTATTCGCGGCCCACTGACCTTGCCCGATCCCAAAGGCCGTGCGCGACACGGTGACTTCCCCTTGGGCGTGGGCGACACCTGCGTCAATCGTCAGAGTAAAGGGCAGCTCCACCTCTTTCGTCACCCCGCGCATGGTCAGGTCAGCAATCGCCAGATAGCGACCTTCCCCCACTTTGGTGATCGTCTTGGTTTGAAATGTCGCGTTTGGATACTCACTCACATAAAACCAGTCTTGAGTGGTGATATTGCTATCACGATCGGCACTTTGAGTATCCACACTGGCAATATCAATTGTGATTTTCACCTCGCTGCCCGCAAGATCATTCACATCAAACCGGATTTCGGAGGAAAAGGTTTTAAAAGCCCCTTCAAATTCCGCCCCGGCCTGGGTTGCGAAGAAGCCCAGCTTGCTGTCTTCCTTGCGCACGGACCAGTCGGCTGCCATCACCTGCGTTGCCATCAAAAGCGTGGTTAAAAAAGTAAAGAGACGCAGCATCAATCAGTTTCCTTTGTAGAAGGGCAACATGCGGGTCAGCACATTGTCTTTATTAATATAGTGATGTTTTAAGGCCGCCAGCACATGCAAGGCCAACAGGCCCAAAATGCCCCACGCCAGCAGACCATGAAATTCTTTTAAGAAGTCCACTGCCGCTTTAGACGGCGCGAGAATATTGGGAAGAGTAAACCAGCCAAAAACACTGACCGGATAGTTCGCCGCCGAACTCATAGCCCAGCCGGATAAGGGCATCACCATCATGACGGTATAAAGCGCGATATGGGAAAAATGCGCGCCCCATCTTTCAGAGGGCGCCATAGTATCCGGCAACGCAGGATTAGGGTTGGAGAAACGCCAGATCAAACGCACAACAGCCAAGGCCAGTACCCCAATCCCGATGGATTTATGCAGGGCAATCCGTTCAAACATTTCTGGGCCGATCGGCAAATCTGTCATAGTAAAACCAATGACATAGAGGGCGATAAAGCCAAAGACCATACTCCAATGGAAAAATTTTGCGACACGACCAAAAGCGGTTTTTGTGTTTCGTAAAGACATAACGTTTCTCCTGATACGCAAGATTGCAGGCTTATTTCGCGTATGCTTCAGTTTCGATACTGATGGTCACTTCGTCCCCCACAGCGGGAACATAAGTTGTCATGCCAAAGTCAGAGCGTTTGATTGTCCCTGTCGCGGAAAAACCAACGGCGGGCACTTTCAACATCGGGTGATCCGCAGCTTTGTTTAGGGTGACATCCAGTGTGACTTCTTTTGTGACACCCAACAAAGTAAAATCACCGGTGATTTTGCCGGTTTTCTCGCCAGTAACTTCGATGGATTTACTTTTAAAGACCATGGACGGGAATTTATTAACGTCAAAAAAATCCGGGCTTCTCAGATGATCATCCAGTTTGGCGACATCGGTATCCACGCTGTTGACATTAATCTTTACATTCACAGCGCTGTTTTGCGGCTTGTCGGCATCAAAGGTCAGGCTGCCGTCAAACTCTTGAAATTCACCCTGAAAGTTTGAAAACCCCATATGGTTTACATGAAACACAATAGACGTATGGTCTTTGTCAAACGCATATTGAACAGGGTCTGCCTGTGCAAGAGAGGTGCTAAGGCCCAAAGCGACTGCAGCGGCGAGGAAAAGTTTTTTCATAAGGGGCTCCTTGAGAAAGTGGAAAGTGCTTGATCAAAACAGTAGGGAGAATTTCGCAGTGCAAAAAGAGCCAAGAATGAAAGTGATTGTTTCCAATTTGATAATAATCGTTCGCAACGGCCCTTCTTATTGTTTGACTCCCCTACACTTTACATTCTAAAAGAAGGGCATGGTTCCCCGATGGCTTGAGTCTAGGGGATTAAAAGGGAACATGGTGCGACGTACCCATCAGGGATCAAAACCATGGCTGCCCCCGCAACTGTAAGCGCAAATGTGCTGTCATATGCCACTGGGACACTGGGAAGGCGACAGGGCGAAAAAGCGTGAGCCAGGAGACCTGCCATAAAAAAGAAGATTGAGCGGGGTGGCTCATGGTTTATCTTTCGACACACCACGAAACCATTTCACACCGCTCGATTTGTACATTTTTATATGATCGAGGGGATCACTTTATGCGTAAATCTCTTTTTGCCTTGGCTGCTGCTGCGAGCCTGTCTTTTGCCACAGCCGCCCAAGCACATTTTCAACTCATTTATACACCTGACAGCAATGTCGAAAAAGCAGGCGACCTGCCGCTAAAACTCGTTTTCTGGCATCCGATGGAAAACGGTCACGCCATGGACATGGGACAGCCGCAAGAATTTTACTCGGTTTTCAAAGGTGAAAAAACCGACCTGATGGAGACACTCAAGCCCATCAAATTCAATGGATTGACCAACGAAGCCGTAGCTTATGACGCAAGCGTCAAACTGAAACGCAATGGCGACTACGCCCTGATCACGGTCCCGGCACCTTATTTGGAAGGTAGCGAGGATATCTATATCCAGCAAATCACCAAAGTCTTTATCAACAAAGGTGCGGCACCAACCGATTGGGCAGAACCGATCGGCCTGAAAACAGAAATCGTTCCGTTGAACAAGCCGTACGGCGCGATCGTCGGCTCCACCTTCACAGGTGTTGTGTTGAAAGAAGGCAAGCCTGCCGCGGGTGTTGAAATTGAAATTGAACACATGAGCGCAGAGCCAGATATGGCCGCAAACAAACCGTCATCCGACGCCAGTGTCACCATGCCCGGTGGCGCGATTGTCGCGGTATCAGATGCCAACGGTCAATTCACCTTCGGCATTCCCAAAGCAGGATACTGGGGCTTTGCCGCCTTGGGGTCCGGCCCGGATACAGAATTTGAAGGCAAAGAACTGTCACAAGATGCCGTCTTGTGGATTCAAGCCTTTGACTTGAAGTAAGGATGGTTTGATATGCACGTTGTAGACGGCGCCTTATCAAACGAAGTTGTGATTGCCGGTGGCGTTCTTGCCGCCGCCGGCATCGGCTGGGGCTTGCGCAAAATGGATATGGAAAAAATCCCCGCTGCCGGCATGCTCACCGCGACTTTCTTTGTGGCCTCCCTTATTCATGTTCCCATTGGTCCCAGCAGTGTTCATCTGATCATGAATGGACTTGCCGGCCTTTTACTCGGCTGGATGGCGTTTCCCGCCCTGTTCGTCGGGCTGTTGTTACAAGCTATTTTCTTCGGCTACGGCGGCATTACCGTTTTGGGTGTCAACACCGTTGCCATCGCCCTGCCTGCCGTGGTCATGCATTATATCTGTCGAAACGGGGTTAAAAGCACCCAGAAGAAAGTTGCTGTGCTTTGGGCCGCCGTCGCTGGGGGCGGTGCGATTTTCACCACGGCCCTTGTCGTAACGCTTGCCCTTGCCCTAACAGGAGAAGAGTTTATCCCCGCAGCTAAACTCGTCGTTTTGGCCCATATCCCGGTTATCCTGATTGAAGGGTTCCTGTGTGGTAGCGCCGTTGCCCTGATCCATCGTGTCAAACCTGAACTCTTGCGCGATACCCCTTCTGCCGACGGGAGCCCTGTTCATGCCTAAGTTTTACATTACCGCCTTTTTCGCTTTGCTGTTGATGACAGATCAGGCTCTGGCCCATAAGGTCGTTGGCTCTGGGTGGACAGACGGTGCCGACATTGAAGGCGAAGTCGGTTTTTCCAACGGCGACATGGCAAAAAAAGGCACTGTCGTTGAAGTTTTTGATGCCGATGACAACAAAATTGGCGAAACAACGGTCACCGAAGACGGCCTGTTCCGCTTTACACCAACCCAAGCAGTTGCCCATACTTTTGTCGCAAATCTGGGCGCAGGCCACGTGGCCCGCTTTACCATGGGGGTTGATGAACTCCCCAAAATGGCTGCCACGCAAACGCCAACGCCTGCCATCGCCCCAGCCTTCGATCCGACTGACTTGCAAAAGATGATTGCCAAAGCCGTCCGTCAGGAAGTGCAGCCCTTGCGCAAAGAAATTGCGTCTTACAAGGAAAAGAACAACATGCAAGCCATCCTTGGCGGGATTGGCTACATCTTCGGCCTGACCGGTGTGGTCTTTTACATCATGGCACGCCGCAAAGAAAAGGCTGCTGTATGAGCCAGTACGGGCCCAATGTTTCCAATGTCATGCGGGCCCGCGGGGCGTTAGATACCCAAACATGGGTCAACCGAACAGACCCGCGCGCGCGCGTGATCGCTGCGGTTCTGTTTGCCTGCTGCGTCATTACGCTGGACAGCTTTTATGCCTTGGGCTTTGCGCTCGCAATCGGCCTTTTTCTGTTGGTCTCAGCAGGTTTGCCCGCCGCGAGCACCATGAAAAAAGTCCTGACCATGGACAGCTTCATCATCTTTATGCTGCTCATGCTCCCTTTCACCACACCGGGGGAAGTGTGGTTCCATGTCGGGTCCTGGGAAGCCACCAAAGAAGGCGTCTTGAAAGCCGTTGAAATTGCCTTGATTGCCAACGCCGTTGTCATGGCGATGCTGGCTCTTGTCGGGACCATTGATGCCATCACGCTCGGCCATGCGCTCAACCGCCTGCGGGTGCCGGAAAATCTGGTGCATCTCATGCTGTTTAGCGTGCGCTATATTGATGTGCTGAAGGTGGAATATTTCCGCCTGAGAAATGCCATGCGCGCGCGCTGCTTTAAACCCGGCAATAACCTACATACCTATCGCTCCATTGGATATCTGCTAGGCATGATGCTTGTGCGCTCCCTTGAGAGATCAGAGCGCATCCTTGCCGCCATGAAGTGTCGGGGGTTTAATGGCAAATTCTATCTGATTTCTAATTTCCATTTTCAAAAACGCGACCGTATCTTTAGTTTAATTTGGCTGTGCCTCCTCCTTCTCCTCCTCGCATCGGACTACTTTTATGGATAATCTCATCGACCTTAAAAATATCCATTTTGCCTACCCTGCCCATCCTGCCACGCTCAATGGTGTGGATTTTAGCCTCAAGGCAGGTGAACGCATCGCCATCAATGGTCCGAACGGGGCAGGCAAAAGCACCCTGTTTCATATCATCGTCGGCCTGAATCGACCCACAAGTGGCGAAGTCCATGCCTTTGGGCAGCAACGCATCAAGGAAGCTGACTTTAAAGAAGTGCGCCGTCGCATTGGTCTGGTCTTTCAGGACCCCGATGATCAACTGTTCTGCCCAACCGTCGAAGAAGACCTAGCCTTTGGCTTGTTTAATCTGGGGAAATCTGCTGAGGAAGTGCGCCAGATCGTTGAAGAAACCCTGACCAACATGCGCCTGACGCACTTGCGCAGCCGTGCAACCCACAATCTGTCCGGCGGGGAGAAACGCCTTGTCACCCTTGCCTGTGTGCTTGCGATGGAACCGGACGTGCTGTTGCTGGACGAGCCCACAAACGCCCTAGATGAAGCAACGCAGGACCGGCTACTGGAAATTTTAAACACCATCCCGCAAGCCCTGGTAATCATTTCCCATGATTCGCACTTTCGGCGCAAAGTCACCGAACGCTACCTGTCCCTTGTCGATGGAAAACTAGTGCACCCGACCCCCAAATGTAAGCACGCTATAGCATAAATCCTTATAATTTCAGATTAAGGCCATATCCATTTTATTAACCTTTGTTCTATACTATAAAGGTGATGGGACAACTGTATGCGCAAAACGTTGCT
This sequence comes from Terasakiella pusilla DSM 6293, assembly GCF_000688235.1. Taxonomy (GTDB): domain Bacteria; phylum Pseudomonadota; class Alphaproteobacteria; order Rhodospirillales; family Terasakiellaceae; genus Terasakiella; species Terasakiella pusilla. The sequence continues at coordinate 56,719 of NZ_JHYO01000012.1, forward strand.
TTTTAAGCGGGATGTCCGTACATTTGCCTTAAATAATAAGTCACTCGAAACGAACTTATGGTCTTAAACGTGTCTGATACCAAACCTGCCGATTTTGAAAAAGTTGAACTGACCGCCGCCATGACGGAACTTTCTTCCCTGAAACCGGAAGAAGGTAAGGCGGCAATGATGACTCAGGTCGACGGTGCAGCCCAACGCGTGCTTAAAGTGTTGGCCAGCGGCAATCCTGATGCCCTGCAAAAAGGGACCTATCTGACACAAATCCGTTTCGTCATGACCGTGATGGAACAATGCAAAGACTTCCGTGACGCCCAGTTTACCCGTCTTGTACGACAACGCGCTGAAGAGATTATGACCGGGTTGGAAAATCTCCCCAAACGATCCCAACAGCTCAAAGAACAACAAAAGCGCAGCGCCGAAGAAGCCAAAAAGAAAAAAGCAGCCGCTGCACAAAAAGAGGCCGCCGCCGCTGCCCCTGTTGAAGAAGAACCTACCGAGCCGAAATTTGAATACGAACTGGCTGAGAAGATCTGCATTCAAACGATGGTGCGCCATTTCGATTCCAAGCTGGATGTCTTGCGCAGCGTCCATCTTTATGGCCGTCATTCCATCAATGACATCGGTATCCCGCCCCTGTTCCTCTATTCTCTGGAATTCAGCGTCCTGATCGAAGATGCGATCAAAGCCCTGATCGTGGATAGTCGGGAGTTGATGACGCGGCGCATCTACAATGAAACAGACCCGACAGCAGACGAAGAACAAATCCGCGCAGTCCTGCGCAACAAGCAGCGTGCCCTCTTAGAAGTGGTCGAGTCCGGCTTTAACGGATGGGGTGCCGCCCAAAAGGATGCCGAAAAACGCGCAAGATTAGGTGATAAGGCTGGCCCGAAAAAATCCGGTGCCGCAGCGGCTGCAAAACCGGCGAAAAAAGGTGGCTTGTTCTCCAAACTGTTGGGGAAAGAGAAGAAAGCCGCCCCCGCCCCTAGACGCACAGCTCAAAAAGAAAAAGAAGCTTGGGAAGAGGTTATCGAGATTTTCAAGGCATCGGAAGCGCGTGGCGAAATTTTCTTCCCCAAAACCTTCAATTTCTCCATTCTGTCTTACCTGTCCTCCATGCGCGAAAACCTGTTTAAAGCAGAGGCCGAACGCATCATTCAGATCGCAGATCAGGCCAAGCAGGATTCCAACAGTAAAGGGGCGGTTGCCCGTGCCCTGGAACAAAGCTTTAAAAACAACGATCAGCACTTCTTTGAGATGTTGATCCTTAACTTGCTCTATACCAAAAACTCCATTGGTCTGGATGAAGTACAAGGCGCCTGCATGGGGCAAAAACTGGACGAAGGGCGCTTGCCCCTGTCCGTCCCAGAAATGGGCCGTCGTCCCATGACCTATGCACGTCAAATCAACAAACTGTTGAAAGAACGCGCGGAACCCCGTGTCCTGCAGAACTGCCTTGATTACTTCTTCGAAGCCATTTTGGTTCTACACCTGATCAAGTACGAAAAAGATTTCACAAAGGCAGCACAATGTCTTGAAGGTGAGAAAGCAAACCTGCCCAAACCGCTACAAGGGGTTATGGACGGAATCCTTGGCTTGATCGACCGCGTCATTTTTGCCCGTCAACAAGCGCGTGAAACCGGCGAAGATACATCACGCAATACCCGTGATATGATCCAACATACTATTGGCAAATTCATAACAGCCTACAGCGGCATGTATGAAAAAATGAAAAAAGGGTAATCCAGCGTGAGCACATCTGTTTCTGCCTGTATTCTCGTCATCGGGAATGAAGTTCTGTCCGGTCGAACCAAAGATGCCAACCTGTCCTACCTCGCTGGCGAACTCAATACCCTCGGTATTCAAGTGCGCGAAGCCCGTGTGATCCCCGACGATGAAACTGTTATTATCGACACGGTCAATTTCGCGCGCCAAAACTTTGACTATGTCTTCACAACCGGCGGCATCGGCCCGACCCATGATGACATCACTGCCGCCTCTATTGCCAAAGCCTTTAGTCTTGAATTCGGGCATAACCCCGAAGCAGTGGCTATGCTGCAAAGCCATTATAAACCGGAAGATTTAAACGAAGCCCGCCTGCGGATGGCCAAAACGCCTAAAGGTGCGATCCTGATTGAAAACCCGATCAGCAAAGCACCCGGTTTTCAGGTGGAAAATGTATTTGTCCTCGCCGGTGTGCCAAAAATCGCGCAAGCGATGTTTGAAAACCTGAAAGGACGCCTGACGGGGGGCGCAACCGTCCTGTCTGCCACCGTCACCACAGATTTGACCGAAGGGGTGATTGCAAAGGAACTGGGCCTGATACAGGATCAGTTTGATGATGTGGAGATCGGCAGCTATCCTTACTTTAAGGAAGGCCAGTTTGGCGTTAGTCTGGTCCTGCGTAGCGTGGATCAAATGCGTGTAGAATCCTGCCAAACTACAGTAAAAGAAATGATTGAAAAGTTAGGTGGAAAGCTTATCTTCTCTTCATGAAAAAGCCCCTGAGCAATATGCACTGGACTGCGCAAACAACCCTCATCTTCCTGTTTAAGCATTTGCTGGCCGGGGTTCTGGGTGGATGTTTCTTTGCCACGCTTCTTCTATATTATGATGTCAGCAAACTCTGGTCCATGATCTCTTCCACCTCAGATGGCTGGTTGGTCGTGGTCATGCTTTATACAGGCTTGTGCATCACCTTTGGCAGCATCAGCATGGGCTGGGGCATTTTCAGCCTCGCCCAAGAACGCGATGACCCGCCAGAAGATCATATGTATTACTGATTTTTCTCTTTTCGAAAAACCACCAAAACCACGACCCAGACCGCAATCGGCACCAAAAACATGGTGTGATTGAGCCAATGTTCCGCATCGCCTTGGGTAAAGACCACGACAAATGCAATCCATACCATCGCAAAAATTGCCGCGGCACGGCGCCAAAACGTCTTGGTTTTATAAATATCGCTCATCGCTCTAACACCGTTTGACTAAAAGGGAGACGTTCCTGCCAACCGGTGCGAACCAGTTCCGGCACAATATGTTCTTCTTCAGGATACCCAATGCACAGATAGGCGACCAGTTCCCAGCTTGGTTCATCAATATCCAGTATGTGTTTGACTTCTTCCGGTTCAATGATCGACACCCAGCCAAGGCCAACACCTTGGGCACGTGCACTCAGCCACAAAGTCTGAATGCTGGACACCACCGAATATTTTAATGTCTCCGGCATGGTCTTTTGGCCCAAGCCCATACCGACCTGCGTCTTTGTATCGCAAAAAACCGCCAAATGAGCCGGCGCGCGATCCAGTCCGGACAATTTCAAGGACGCATAGGCGGTTGCCTGATCACCGTCATAATCTGCCAAGGCCACTTTATTGCAGGCTTCAAAATTATCACGGATGGCCTTACGCCGTTGTGGGCTAATCACTTTGATAAAACGCCACGGCTGGCTATTCCCCACAGACGGGGCCAAGGTTGCGGTTTCCAGCAACTGATCCATCATCCCGTCTGGCAATGGATCGGTTTTAAAATGGCGCACATCACGACGCCATTTGAACAATTCATCCAATCGATCCTGAAAGGCTTTGTCAAAGGTGGGAGGCGTCAGCATGGAAAGTGCGTTCCTTAAATTTCGTTCGTAGATTTATAAAGCCCTATTTGAAACGGTCAAGTATTCAGCTTCTCGCAAAACGCACTAAAGGCATCCGGCGCAATGGGCTTGCTGTAATAATAGCCTTGGATATAGTCACATTTTTGTCCCGCAACAAAGTCGTGTTGCGGGTCCGTTTCCACGCCTTCCGCCACAACATTGATGCCCAGCTTATGAGCCATAACAATGATGGCTTCAACCAATGCCGCATCGCCTTCATCATATTCAATATCCTTGATAAAGGTGCGATCAATCTTCAACACATCAAACGAGAACCGTTTTAGATAGTTCAAAGATGAATATCCGGTGCCAAAATCATCCAACGCCACTTTAAAGCCCACGGCCCGAATTTCCTCCAGCAACTTCGCGGCGGCTTCCGGGTCCTGCATCACCAATGTTTCTGTGATCTCCAGCGTCAGGGAATAAGGGGATACGCCGACCTCTTCCACAATGGCGACCAGGTCATTCAACAGATTATCATTCTGCAACTGTCGCGGTGACAGATTAACCGCCACGCGCACATCGCACATGACCGGATCTTTTTCCCACGCCTTGATCTGTTCACAGACCTGACGCAAGACAATCTCCCCCAGATGATTAATCAGGCCGGTTTCTTCCGCAATCGTAATAAAGGCCCCCGGTGCAATCATGCCCCGTCTGGGGTGTTGCCAACGGACCAGCGCCTCACACGCTACCACTTTCTTTTTACCGATATCGACAACCGGCTGATAATGCACAAGAAATTCCCCACGCTCGATACCACGGCGCATATCGCGTTCAAGGATCATTTGCTGATGGGCTTCAGCATTCATTTCCGCAGTGAAGAAACGGAAGTCGTTTCGACCAGCTTCTTTGGCGCGGTACATTGCCGTATCCGCGTTACGCAGCAACAATTCCAGTTCCTTGCCATCATCGGGATAAATCGTAATGCCAACACTGCCCGACACAAAGATTTCATGACCAGAAATATTGAACGGCTCCGCTAATGTTTCCAGCACTTTGCGCGCGACTTTTTCCACATCATGGGTATTCTGCAAATCGGGCAGCACAATGGTAAATTCATCCCCGCCCAGCCGCGATACCGTATCACTTTCGCGCACACAATTCAGGATCCGGCTGCCGGCTTCCTGCAACAGCATATCCCCGATATTATGCCCCAAGGTATCGTTGACCCATTTAAAGCGATCCAAATCAAGAAACATCAGCGCCACCTGTGACTTCTGACGTTTTGCCCGCACCATGGAACGGCTTAAACGATCCGTAAACAGATTGCGGTTCGGCAGATTGGTCAACGCATCGTAGTTCGCCTGATGACGGATCAGCTCCTCATCTTTTTTACGTTTTGTAATATCACTAAAGACCGCCACATATTGGGTGACAGTTTGGTCTTGATCATAGACCGCCGAAATCGACAACCATTCCGCATAAATGTCACCATTTTTACGGCGATTCCAAATCTCCCCCTGCCAGCGCCCGCTTTCAGACAATTGCTGCCACATCAGGTTATAGAAGTGTTTATCGTGACGGCCTGAACTCAGGAAACCCGGATCTTTGCCCAGCACCTCTTTTTCCGTGTACCCTGTCACATGGGTAAAGGATGGGTTCACCGCCTGAATGCGGTTTTGCAAATCCGTCACCACAATGGCTTCAGACGTGGTGTCGAACACGGTCTGTGCAAGACGTAATTCTTTTTCCGTCTTCTTGCTTTGCGTCACATCCATGACAGCGCCGACAATCCCCGCCGTGCCATCAGGCTTGATAAAGCGCGCTTTATGGACCATCACATGATGCAAGCCGTCCGATCGCTCCAACGCGCCTTCAATGACCTGATTGCCACCTTGTTCCAACAAGATCCTGTCCACTTCGGTAAACTGCTCGCTGGTGGCGGGATAAAGTTCCTTCATCGTGTGATCGATGATCTGGCTTGCCGGACGTTCAAAAAAGTCACACATCGCCGCGTTCAGGCCGGCATAGCGCCCGTCGCGTTCTTTGTAATAAATCGGCGCGGGCACCGCATCGATGACCGTTTGCAAAAATTCCGCATGATGATTAATCGCTTCAACCTGCTTGAAATGCTCAATCGCAACCCCGGCAAGCGGCGCATTTTTCTTCATATACTCAAGGCTCACGGCCTTGCTGTCAGGACTAATCGTTTCAGGGAAAAAGGCGCAGAAAAAGCCGATCATGACTTTATGTGATGAATAAATCGGCTCGACCACCGCACTGTAAATGCCAAAGCTCTCCATCCACTGCCGCGCCGGACAGGTACCACAGGCGGCAAGGACATCTTCAAACTCGGTTAGGCCACATTGCCCCCTTGCTAAATGACAGGCCTCATCTATTCCGTGCTGTCGCGCCTGTTCCACAAATTCTTTTGGCATGTGGGGCGCACTTTCCAGATGATAGCGCCCTTCTTCATGAACAGTGAAAATGGCAAAAGAGGTCCCCTGATTCAGTTCCTCCAGCATATACGTCAATTCGTCTAAGACCTGTTCCAACGGATATTGTTTTGCCAATTTTTCAAGTGTGTGGTGTTGACCAGCCACAAAACTTTCAACCCGATGACGATCCGTAATATCATGTACAATCGAATAAAGATGGGTCTGTTCGTTAAACTTAATCGGGCCGGAATGAACTTCGACATGACGCACTGACAAATCTGCCAATTGATGACGAAAATAAAAATGCGTGCGTTTTTCTTCGCGGGCACGATCCATTTCCGCCTGCACTTCTTCAGGCGTCAGCATATTGATGTCGCTGATCTTCTTTTTCGTCAGTTCTTCCAGTGAATAGCCATAAAAGCGGCACGCCGCATCATTCGCATCCACAATAAAGCCGGTTTCGGGGTTAATGATCAAAAAGACGGCCCGACACCCGATAAAAAGCTGGCGATACCGCTCCTCGCTTTCCTGCAACGCATCATGCGCAGCAACCATCTTTCTCTCAAGGCGGCTAACGTGGAGGGCACGCAAAACCGCCTGTTCCAGCTTGTCAAAAAACTTTTTCCCTTTGCTTTTTTTTATAAAATCAAGGGCACCGGACTGCATGGCTTCAATGACAAGTTCCTGATCGTTAGAACCGGTTAGCATGACCACGGCAACATCATTGCCTTCATCACGCATCCGCTTCAACATCTCCAGACCAGAAATTCCCGGCGACATATAATGATCCAAAATCACCAGATCGAAGACATTTTTTTGCAAGACGTCGTACGCTTCAAGCGCGTTGATGCAACCCACCACCTTGTACTTCTTCAGTTCAAGGAAATGGGTGACCAATTTCAATACGATAGGATCATCATCCACAACAAGGATGGAGGCATCATTATGTGTTATCGCCATAACCAGCTTCTGTTTATATTTCTCAAGCGCATTTTTTTATTAGACCACAAAAATAGTCACAAAAGCGCAAAACATTCAAGCGAACTTCCGTATATACCGAAGTTGCGCCCCAACCGTAAAAGTCTGAAAAAGCAGTTCAACTCAAACGCACATTAAACCGGCATCAGCCAGACAATTCATACAGAAAAACACTTGATCATCGCCCCCAAGCGCCGCACAATCCAGCCTTACACACCACCCCAAGACGGAGATTCGGCTATGCCTTTCCAGCTTTTACTCCCTTGGCTCGTCATGCTGCCTATGATTTATGGCAGCACACTGGTCGGGCTTCCTTTGTTTCTTGCGATTTTACTGGCGGCAATTGGCCTGTCTGCCATGCATATTTGCGATATGACCTGCCCTAAAAAAGAGGCAAAAAAATCAGCATCCTAAATCAGGGCTTGTGCACGCTTGGACAGTTTCCGCAAGATTCTGTCCAGCGCGGCATATTCTTCTGTAGATAAAGACGCGCAGACATCGTCTTCATAATCTGTCGCCAGTTCCCCGATTTTATTAAAAACCGTGCGCCCCGACGGTGTTAAGGTGAGCAAGCTGCGACGACGATCCACCTTATCGCCTTCCCGCTGTATCCAGTCCTTTTTCTCCAATCGTGCAACCGCACGCGACACCTGTACTTTGTCCAAATGGGAATGGGAGCCGATTTCGTGTGCACTTTGGGGTTCCTGATGCCCAAGGTTCGCCATGACCCGCCATTCGCCGATGGTCATATCAAATTCCTGCGAATAGCGTTTCGCAAATCCTTCGCTCATCATATGAGCAAGGACCGCCATCCGGTAAGGCACATACTGATCGAGGATAAGGTCCCGTTTGACATCATCTTCCTCGTCACGCAATAACATCGTTCTTCCCCAAATAAACACACGGTCTGTATTTATAGCCTTTGTCCACTAAGGATGGCAAGTAGGGGGCGTATGGTTATTGAGGCTCAGGTTTTGGTTTCAAATAACGGCTTTACGCCGCCTTGAGGAACACGGGCGCGATTTTCCTCCACCTCACTTAAGGCGACTGCCGGTTTCATGCTTTTTAACGAGCGAATGGTCAAATCCTGATATTCTTTCGTGCCTGCCTGCTTCCATGCGAATTCCTCATCAGACAGTTGGCGCATGACCTTGGCAGGCATCCCCCCAATCAAGGTCCGACGATCAAATTTCATCCCGGCGCGCACAAAGGCGGAGGCCGCAACAATACATTCCGGCCCAATGACCGCCCCATCCATAATGACCGCATTCATCCCAACCAGCGCATCTTCCCCAATCACGCAGCCGTGCAAGACCGCGCCATGGCCGATATGCCCGTTTTTCTCCACCACCGTATCGGTGCCCGGAAAACCGTGCATGACGCAAGTATCCTGAATGTTGGATCCTTCTTCCAGAACCAACCGTCCAAAGTCCCCGCGCAAACAACAGGCAGGCCCCACATAAACACCGGGGCCGACAATAACATCCCCGATCAAAATCGCATCGGGATGAACAAAAGCCGTTTTATCGATAACGGGGACAATACCGTCAATCTCATACACTTTGGGGGACATGGACATCAAATTTCACCTTTATATAAAAAAGCAAGCCCCTACTTTATGCAGGAGCTTGCCGTTTAAAAGAAGTAAACAATTGTTAACGACGGCTCTGCATCACACGGAAGCGACCGGACACAAAATGCCCATCGGTCAATGCCGCGTTTGCCGCAGGGTTTGCCCCCGTTGCATGGAAGTCAGAAAATGCCGCCGACTGATTAACGAACACGCCGCCCGTCAGGTTGATCGACAGATTAACGCCAGCGTCCAACGCGGCTTCTTCCACCGCTTCAATCACGTCTTCATGTTTGGAATACATCCCCAGCGTGATCGCGCCATTTTCACGGATCGTCTGGGTCATTTTGGCGATACTGTCATTGGTATCTTCTGTTGCAATCAAAAAGACAATGGGGCCGAACAGTTCTTCACGATATTTATCGACCTCTTTACCATCCACCTTGATCAACACAGGCGTATGACATTTGATCCCTTTAAACATCGGGTGATCAATCTCTGTGGTGTCCAGCACCACGTCGCCCAGCTTCTTCGCCTCTTCCATACGATCCAAGATCGCTTTGTTCTGGATCGCGCCCAAAACCTCGACCGCACGCTCCGGCACGCTCAGGAACTTTTCAACGCCTGTCGCAATGGCTTTGGCGACATCATCAAAGCTCATATTCTCGCCATTTACATCAATTCCCCCCTTCGGGATAAAGATGTTCTGCGGGGTCGTGCACATCTGACCGGAATAAAGCGAGAAGGTGAAAGACAAATTGCGCGCAATGCCCTTAATGTCGTCAAAATCATCAATAATGACGGCGTTCACGCCTGCTTTTTCCGTATAGACTTCGGCTTGCTTGGCGTTGTCTTCCAGCCAGTTGCCAAATTCGCTGGAACCCGTAAAGTCAATGATCTTGGTGTCTTCATGCAAGGCAAATTCTTTGGTGATCGGTGCCTCTAGCGTATCGACAGCCAAGCAGACAAGGTTCGGATCAATCCCGACTTCGCTCAAGACCTCGCGGATGACCCGCACCGTAAGCGCCAACGGCAAGACCGCGCGCGGGTGCGGCTTGACGATCACCGCATTGCCGGTGACGAGGGAGGCAAACAGCCCCGGATAGCCATTCCATGTCGGGAAGGTCGCACATCCCACCATCAAGGCCACACCGCGGCCAACAGCGGTAAATTTCTTTTTCATCTCCAGCGGATCATGCTTGCCTTGTGGCTTGATCCAGTCCACTGTTTCAGGGTGACGCATCTGTTCACTATAACCGTAGGCCACCGCTTCAAGGCCACGGTCCTGGGCGTGCGCCCCACCGGCCTGAAACGCCATCATGAACGCCTGCCCTGTCGTGTGCATGACGGAAAAAGCGATCTCAAAGCTCATGGCGTTCAAACGCTCCAGCACTTCCATACAGACGCCTGCACGTCCTTGGGGGCCGAGCTTGCGCCAGGCAGGCATCGCTGCTTTTGCTGCCGTCATCATCGCGTCCACATCAGGGGCGGGATATTTAACGTTAAGCGCCACGCCAAAGGGGCCATCTTCTGCGCCGATCCACGCCCCGCTTGTCGGCTGATCGATCTCAAAGTTCTTCCCCAAATGGGACTGAAACGCCTTAATGCCATCGTCCTGCGCCGTTTCCCCATAGGTGCGCGGGCTCGGCATTTCTTTATAGCCGGACCAATAGCCGCGCGTCCCTGCTGCCGCAACGGCCTGTTCCAGCTTTTCGCGGTGGCGTTCAAATAAATCGTGGCTCATAATCTGTTCTTCCCTGTTTTATAGTATATCGTTTTTGGTGCGCGCTTATAAAAGCGTCAGCCATTCTTTTACCCAGTCGATGGCTTCTTCATCAGGCAGCGGTTGCGTGCAGGCATCCACTTCCAGACGATCGCCAACACGTTTTGCCCCGCAGGCCGCAAAAATATCGTCCATATCCTTACCCGCCTTGCAGAACGTGTCAGAATAGGTCTGATCCCCCAGCGCAATGACGCCATACTTCATATGTGACAGATCGGGTTTTTCCTGCTCCATCGCCTCAAACAGCGGGATGATATTGTCTGGCAACTCCCCCAGTCCGTGGGTGGAACAGCTGATAATCACGGTTTCGTGCCCGTCCAGGACGGCAAGGCCGTCATCAAACTCTTCGATAATCTCTACATCATGATCAAGACGGCTCAGTTCATCATTCAACGCTTCCCCAACCATTTGGGCGTTGCCGGATTCAGTACCTACAAAAATGACGATGTCGGTCATGGTTTTACTCGTTCTTTTTCGTTTTTAACCTGTGTTTCCCCAAACCGACCGACCGTGCAACGTTAGCCTGAATGAGAACCCTGTTTATTTCTTTTAACATTATTGTTTGAACATTTCTAATTTTTTTGATACTAAATTTATAGAAAGTTGTCTAGTTTTGTATCGTATTAAAAATACAAACCTTAAAAGACCTATAAAAAAGATGCCTTTGACAGTGAGGAAACCATGGCGAAGAACGAAGATGCCTTGTTGGCACGCATTGCAAATAAAGAAAAACTGACCGCTGCTGACGATCTAAGCCCCGGATATCGTGGGGAATTGCGCCGTTTGATGGTGGCCTTTGTGGATAGTGAGCTTGCCGGGGCCGCAGGTTTCGTAGACACCATCAACAAAGCACCGGGCATGCGCGAACGCTGCACAGCGGCGCGAATCGTCTCGGAAAAGTTCGATCACGCCCAACAGGTCCTGAGCCTGCTGGAAGAGTTTGGCGTCAACACCGACCTTTATGTCCAGTCCCACCCTTGGGATGCGCGCCTGTCACGCACACTGGATCTGGGCAACCGTCGCATTGGCGGGGACAAACGCTTAAATGTCCTGCACTACCCTTATGAAGGATGGCTCGATAGCGTGGTCATGAACATGCTGATGGGCCTTGCCTCTTCCATTCAGTTAGAAGAACTGTCGCACTGTTCCTACACGCCGCTCTCGTCCGTCATGGGGCAAATTTCTGCACGCGAAGGCGAACATGCGGAACTGGGGCGCAAAGGCCTGACCAAGGCGCTTGAAAACGGCTACAGCCTTGAAGCTGCCCAAGCCAGCGTCGATTACTGGTACCCCCGCGTCGCCGCCACATTTGGCAGCAGCGATTCGCAACGTTTTGATCAAGCCAAAGCCTATGGATTGCGCAAAACACCCAATGCCGACCTGTTGGCAAAGTGGGAAACCCGCATCGCCGAGCAACTCGCCCGCATTGGGTTGGAAGCACGCACCGCATAACTTATCACTTTCAAAAGATACTATTAATTTTCTGTATCACTTTAAAGGTTAGACTGATCGTTAGCTCACCCGTTTTGCCGATTGGCAAGGCAACGCAAGCCTCAGCCCCTTTTTGAAAAATACGTAACCCCACAGTCAAGGGACATTAAACATGACATTCAACACCATCTTGTTTGAGAAAAAAGACGGCTACGCCAAAATCACCCTCAACCGTCCAGACGTGCTCAACAGCTTTAATGAAGAGATGCACCTTGAACTACGTGACGCCCTAAACGGCTGTCAAAAAGACGATCAGGTGCGCGCGATTTTGCTGGCAGCCTCAGGCCGTGGTTTTTGTGCGGGCCAAGACCTTGGGGATCGCGCCGTGCAAGGCGGCGAAGGTCCGCGCGACCTGTCCCAAACCATCGAGAAATTCTATAACCCGCTGGTCCGCCAGATCCAAGCCATCGACAAGCCCGTAATCTGCGCCGTCAACGGTGTCGCCGCAGGGGCCGGGGCCAACATCGCCTTGGCCTGTGACATTGTTTATGCCGCAAAATCCGCTAGCTTCATTCAAGCCTTTTGCAAGATCGGGCTAATCCCGGACAGTGGCGGCACATGGGCGCTCCCTAACCTCGTCGGCATGGCGCGTGCCAAAGCCCTTGCCATACTGGGCGATAAAATCAGCGCGGAACAGGCCGCCGATTGGGGCATGATCTGGAAGTGTGTCGATGATGACGCTTTGGTCACGCAAACTGAAACACTTTGTGCCCAACTCGCCCAACAAGCCACCTTTGGTCTGGGCCTGATCAAACGGGCCATGAACGCCGCGCCGACCAACACGTTGGATCAACAGCTTGATTTAGAACGTGACTTACAGAAGCTGGCAGGGTTTAGTGAGGATTACAAAGAGGGGGTATCTGCCTTCCTTGAAAAACGTAAACCAAACTTCACAGGTAAATAAATGTCAGCTCTTTCCACATCAGAAACAATCGCAGTCATCGGCGCAGGCACTATGGGGGCAGGGATCGCACAGGTCGCCGCAAATGCGGGCCATCCGGTCCTGTTGTTTGATGCCCAAGACGGTGCGGCCCAAAAAGGATGGGACGCCACCGCCAAAGGGCTGGATCGTCTGGTTGCAAAGGGAAAGATCAGCCAACAAGACAAAGACGACCTGATGGCGCGTATCCAGATTGTCAAGGATCTGTCAGACCTCGCCCCCGCCAAGCTGGTTGTCGAAGCCATCGTGGAAAATCTCGAAATTAAGCAATCCGTCTTTGCCCAACTGGAAGATATTTGCGCCGGAGATACCATTCTTGCTTCTAATACATCGTCCATCTCATTAACGCAAATTGGGGCAAAACTTAAAGATTCCAGTCGTTTAGTCGGCATGCACTTTTTCAACCCCGCCCCTGTGATGAAGTTGGTCGAGGTCATCTCCGGCCTAACAACTTCAAATGAAGTTGCACGTTGCGTTTACGAAACATCTTTGGCGTGGGGCAAAAAACCGGTCCATGCCAAATCCACACCGGGCTTTATCGTCAACCGCGTTGCGCGTCCCTTTTACGCCGAGGCGCTGCGCATCCTTGAAGAAGGCGGTGCGGATTGTGCCAGCATTGATGCAGTGATTAAACGATCCGGCGGCTTTAAAATGGGACCGTTTGAACTGATGGACCTGATCGGACATGACGTCAATTATGCCGTCACCACCTCTGTCTGGTCCGCCTTTTACCATGATCCCCGCTTCCTGCCGTCTTTGGTGCAAAAAGAACGGGTCGATGGCGGGCTGTTGGGCCGAAAGTCCGGACGCGGTTTTTATGACTATAGCATTGACGCGGACCTTCCCGGCCCGACCATTGCCGCGCAGGGGTTCCCCCCTGCCAAGATCATTGTGGAAGGTCATATGGGCCCAGCCGAAGCCTTGGTGGATCGCATGATTGATGCGGGTCTGGACGTGGTGAGATTGGACGAAGACGACAGCGTCCTTGATCGCATCACTGTCGGGCACACCCACCTGATGCTCACCCCCGGCGGGTTGGCAAGCGAGCTGGAAGCAAGCCTGCCGTTTGAGGAAGAGAATGAAGCCTTGGTCCTGTTTGACCTGTCCATTGATTATGCCAACACAAACCTGATCGCGATTGCCCCCAGTGACACGGCCGATGAAGAACATATCAGCGAAGCCTGCGGTGTCTTTCAGGCCATTGGCATGGATGTCTGCGTCCTTGATGATATCCCCGGCCTGATCAATGCGCGCACCATCGCCATGATCGTCAATGAAGCGGCAGACACGGTCAACAAACAGGTCTGCACCGTCAAGGATGTGGACCTTGCCATGCAAAATGGCGTCAACTACCCCAAAGGCCCGCTGACTTGGGCTGATGAAATCGGGCCGGATTATATCTCGGCTGTAATAGAAAATCTCGGGCGCACCTATGGGGAAGATCGCTATCGTGTCTCCCCGCTGCTGCGCCGTAAAATTAGCGCGAGGATGTACTTCCATGAATGATCTCAGCCCCCAAAAGATGGCAGAAGGCACCCGCGATGCCATGTATGAAAATGATTTCAAGCTGCATGACATGGGCATCCAGATCACCGAAATCGCGCCCGGCTACGCCAAGGCAACCATGACCGTGACAAAACCCATGTTAAACGGTCATGGCATGACCCACGGCGGCAGCACGTTCAGCCTTGCAGACACCGCCTTTGCCTATGCCTGCAACACACATAACAAAGTCACGGTGGCTTCGGGCTGCGACATTACCTTTTCAGCCCCGTCCAAAGAAGGCGATGTGCTGACAGCCGTGGCGAAAGAAACCATTCTCATGGGACGATCCGGCATTTATGACGTCACCGTTACCCGTCAGGACGGACAGGTTGTCGCCCTGTTCCGTGGTCGCTCCCGCACCATTTCAGGGGAAGTGATAAAACATGACTGAGGCTTATATTATTGATGCCATCCGCACACCTATCGGTCGTTACGCAGGCGGTCTGTCCAGCGTCCGTGCTGACGATCTGGGGGCAATCCCGATTAAAGAGCTAATGAAGCGCAATCCAGATGTCACCTGGGAGACGGTCGATGACGTGATCTATGGCTGCGCTAACCAAGCCGGCGAAGATAACCGCAATGTGGCACGCATGTCTTCCCTGCTGGCGGGCCTGCCGATCACCGTCCCCGGCACCACCATCAACCGCCTGTGCGGCTCCGGCATGGATGCGGTGGGTTTGGCGGCACGTTCCCTCAAAGCGGGGGACTGCGATCTGATAATTGCAGGTGGCGTGGAAAGCATGTCGCGCGCCCCCTTTGTCATGCCCAAAGCCGACAGCGCCTTTTCGCGCAGCAATGCGGTCTATGACACGACCATTGGCTGGCGCTTCGTCAACAAACTGATGGAAAAACAATTCGGTATCGATTCAATGCCCGAAACGGCAGAAAATGTTGCCGAAGACTATAACGTTTCGCGGGCGGATCAAGATGCCTTTGCGCTACGTTCCCAACAAAAAACCAAGGCCGCGCAGGAAAATGGTCGCCTTGCTCAAGAGATCGTGCCCGTCACCATCCCTCAACGCAAAGGGGAGCCCAAGATCATCGCGGCTGATGAACATCCACGCGCCGATACGACCCTTGAAACTCTGTCCGGCCTACGCGCCCCGTTTCGTGACGGCGGCAGTGTGACAGCGGGCAATGCGTCTGGCGTCAATGACGGGGCTTGCGCCTTATTGCTCGCCTCCAGCGCAACCGGATTAAAGCCGCGTGCCCGTGTGGTCGCCATGGCAACCGCCGGGGTGGAACCGCGCATCATGGGTATTGGTCCTGCGCCTGCCACACAAAAAGTGCTCGCCAAAGCAGGTCTCAGCCTCGCGGATATGGATGTGATTGAACTCAATGAGGCCTTTGCCTCCCAAGGGCTTGCGGTCTTGCGCGAGCTGGGATTGGACGATGATGATCCGCGCGTCAACCCCAACGGCGGGGCCATTGCCCTTGGCCACCCCTTGGGCATGAGTGGCGCCCGCCTGATCACGACAGCGCTTTATGAACTGGAACACCAGCAAAAGCGCTATGCGCTGTGCACCATGTGCATTGGCGTCGGACAAGGCATCGCAACAATTATTGAAAGAATTTAAAATATAAAACAAACTCTAAAAGAGAAAACAGGGAAGTCTGGGAGGACACCAAAAAATGCAACATACCGATATCCCCTTGCGCGGGGAGCTGGAACCGATCGAAACAGCAAGCATCGATGAATTGCGCAGCTTGCAACTGAAGCGGATGAAATGGTCGCTGGAACATGCCTATCAAAATGTCTCCTATTATCGTGCCAAATGTCAGGATGCGATGGTCCACCCCGACGATCTGCAACATCTCGATGACCTGTCCAAGTTCCCCTTCACCACAAAAGAAGATTTGCGCAAAGCCTACCCCTTTGACAGTTTTGCCGTCCCGATGGAAGAAGTCGTGCGCGTCCATGCCTCCAGCGGCACCACGGGCAAGCCAACTGTTGTGGGCTACACCAAACAAGACCTGAAGGTCTGGGCACGTGTGGTGGCACGCTCCCTTCGCGCAGCAGGCGTCAATCACCATGACCGTGTCCATGTGTCTTATGGCTACGGCCTGTTTACCGGGGGTCTGGGCG
The DNA here is from genome assembly GCF_000688235.1 of Terasakiella pusilla DSM 6293. Classification (GTDB taxonomy): domain Bacteria; phylum Pseudomonadota; class Alphaproteobacteria; order Rhodospirillales; family Terasakiellaceae; genus Terasakiella; species Terasakiella pusilla. The sequence goes on from NZ_JHYO01000012.1 coordinate 73,138, forward strand.
CACATTATGGCGCAGAAGAATTGGGCTGTACCGTTATCCCCATGTCCGGTGGTCAGACGGAAAAGCAGGTCCAGCTGATCCGCGACTTTGACCCGGATGTCATCATGGTAACCCCATCTTACATGCTGGTGCTTGCCGATGAAATGGAAGCCCAAGGCCTAGACCCGCGCGAGATCAAACTACGCTGCGGTATCTTTGGGGCGGAACCCTGGACCAATAAAATGCGCGACGAAATGGAAGCCCGTCTAGGGATTGACTGTCTGGATATTTACGGCCTCTCGGAAGTGATCGGCCCCGGTGTTGCCCAAGAATGTCTGGAAACCAAAGATGGCCCGACCATCTGGGAAGATCACTTTTACCCCGAGATCGTGGACACAGAACTCAACCCCATCGCGGACGGCGAAATGGGCGAGCTGGTCTTTACATCGCTGACTAAAGAAGCCATGCCGGTCTTTCGATATCGCACCAAAGATTTAACCCGCTTGCTGCCGGGCACCGCGCGTACCATGCGCCGATTTGACAAAATCACCGGGCGTAGCGATGACATGATGATCATTCGCGGGGTCAACGTCTTCCCCAGCCAGATCGAAGAACAGGTGCTGCGCGATGAACGTCTCAGCCCGCATTACCACCTGATCCTGTCGCGCGAAGGCCATCTGGATAAGCTGGCCGTCCAAGTGGAACGCCGCGAAGCCGGACAAGCCAAGGACGAGGAAATTAAGAAAAACCTCGCCCATCACATCAAGTCCTTCATCGGGATTTCCACCAAGATCGAAGTCTTGGAACCCGGCGCCATCCCACGCTCGCAAGGCAAAGCGGTGCGCGTCACCGACAACCGACCCAAAGAATAGCAATACCTCTATTCACTCTCCTGCCCTTCCGTTTGCACACACAGACGGAAGGGATTTTTTTGCCCTAACGTCTTGTCGAAAGAACCCACACAGCTATGCTCATCAGAGCGCAATAGCCAACAACAGGCCATGCTGTTTGCAATGGCAGCAGGATTAACATAACGGTACCCACTCCCCCCAACAAAACACCGCCAAGGCAAAAATAAAGCGCTGTCACTGATCCGGCGATATGGTCAAATCCCGCCAGCGCACCATTTGGGGCAACGGACATACAGATCGAAATCCCTATACCGATCCCCCACATCGGCACAATAAACCCCACCGGACTTTGCGGCATATAAATTTCCCCAAAAGCCAACAGAATGGCCCCGCCCATCAAACAAACCATGCCCAATTGCAGCGTCTTTCGTCGCTCCCAATAGCGCAACCTCCCTACCAAAAAGCGCGAAGACACCATCATGGACACAGCCACACTTGCAAACAAGACGCTAAACTGCACTTGATCCAGCCCTTGGCGCTCCATCATTAGACCCGGCGCAACCGAGAAAAACACAAAGAAGCTCCCCATGCCCGCGCTATAGCACAAGCTATAAAGCCAAAATCGCTTGCTCCTTAGTGGACCGACCAGATGAGCAAATCTAAAGCCTGTTGACGATTTCGAGCACGTCTCAGGCCACAAGAAAAAGGCGGCAAGACAAGCAAGGACCATCGAAGCCCCCAAACTGAAAAAGATCGCTCGCCAGCCAAAATACACATCAATCAACGCCCCCAGCAACGGCCCCACGGCAGGGACCATTGCTAACATGGACCCTAACAACCCATAAATGATCTGACTTTCCGCTCGGGTTGCATACACATCACGCACCGTCGCAAACAAAGCGACAAGGCAAGCCGATGCCCCGCAAGCCTGCAAAAGACGCACCCCCAAAAAGACCTCAATGGATGACGTCAACGCCAGCCCTAATGCCGAGACGCCATAAATCACGCCGCCGATCAACAAGATAGGCCGCCGCCCAAACCTGTCTGAAAGTGGCCCAAACAAAAGTTGCCCTCCCCCAATCAACACCAAATACAGCGTCAAGGTCATCTGAACAACCGAATGTGTCGTCGACAGTGCCACGGGCATTAAAGGGACAACGGGCAGATACATATCCATCCCAAGGGAGGCAAGTAAATCAAAAGGGGTGAATAAAAGCAAAGTGGCACCAAGCGAATAATGCCAACCGTCAGTTTTTGGACGCACGCTATCGTCTCCTAAATAAGTAAGAATTTAGGACGTTCAAAAACGGTCATGTGAGTGAGTAAGTGAATGAACGCCGCAACAATTAACAAAAATCGTTACGGCTTATTTGACTGCTTTCTTGGACATACCGACATCAGTTCAAAATGAAACACAGTTCAGCTTTAACAAACCAGAACATCTATTGCCACAAAAAAAGCCGGACGCCCTGTTTTGACAAGGGTCCGGCCAAGGTATGCTGCCATGGAAGGCTTAGCTCTCGACAGCACTAGGAAAAAATTATCGGTTACGCCCGCCGCCTAGCCCGATCGGGGCTGGTGCTAAAAATGTGATGTCAGACAGGAGTTTACGAAACTTGCTTTTCGGCACATCGCCAAACAGCGGGTCTTCGTTTTGATTAAAGGCCGCGTCAATCGGGGCCCAATCTTCTTCGCTCAAGACCCGTTCTGCCAAGGGCATGATCACGTGATCTTCCAGCTTCATATGTTCGCGGTGGGCCTGTAAATAATCTTTCATGGCATCAATCACTTTTTCCACCTGACCGGGGTGACGGTCTTTCATGGCCTGAATGTGGACTTCCAGTTTTTTACGGTTCGCGATGCCCCTGCGGTGCTGTTCTTCCAGTTCCAAAATCACCTCGTTGGCTTCTGAGGTCTTTTTCAACAGCGCCGGAAACAGGTATTTATCCTCTTTCGGGTGATGCATGGTATCGGAAAATTCCTCAATATAGGTCATGATCTTTTCAAACAGGTCATAATCTACATCATCTGAGCGTAAACGCCCCGATTCAAGGTCCAGAACCAACTGGTTCAGGACATGTAATACTGAATTCAGGCTCAAATGTTCCCGCTTCATGATCTCTAATGCTCTGGGCATGATCTTTACCTTTTCGCCAGTCTGTCAAATTGACATGTCATTTTCTTAAATCCCCAAATAGGCCGCTTTCACGGTGTCATCGTTCAGCAGGTTATCACCTGTGCCTGTCAGGGAGATTTTGCCGGTTTCCATCACGTAGCCACGATCTGCGACCCGCAAGGCGGCGGTTGCATTTTGCTCCACCAAAAAGATGGTCACGCCCTGCTCTTTTAACTCTTCAACGATGGAGAAAATTTCCATCACCAGAACGGGCGACAACCCCATAGAAGGCTCATCCAGCAACAATAATCGCGGGCGCGACATCAAGGCCCGCGCCATCGCCAGCATCTGCTGCTGACCACCAGACAACGTGCCTGCTGCTTGCTTGCGCTTTTCCTTTAAGATGGGGAAGCGGGCGTACATTTTTTCCATATCCTCAGCGATGGCGGCTTTATCAGACTTGGTAAAGGCGCCAAGGCGGATATTGTCTTCCACACTTAAGGCGGTGAAGACCTGCCGACCTTCCGGCACCTGAGCGATCTCCAGCCCGACACGTTTTTCCGCCGCCAGACCGGTGATGTTTTTGCCTTCAAAGGACACCGATCCCCCGCTTGCGGCTTGCAGACCGGAAATCGTGCGCAACAGCGTGGTTTTCCCCGCCCCGTTGCCGCCAACAAGGGCGACAAGCTCGCCTTCATTCACTTCCAGACTGACGCCGTGCAACGCCTGAATACGACCGTAATGACTGGTCAGATTTTCAATTTTCAACATCCCTTAGCCCCCCAGATACGCTGCAATCACATCGGGATTGTTGCGTACTTCCTGTGCGGTGCCTTCGGTTAATTTACGTCCATAATCCAGCACCAGAATATGATCGGAAATTTCCATCACCATCTTCATGTCATGTTCAACCAAAACAACGGTGATCCCGCGCTCGGCAACCTTTTTGATCACCTCATCAATCTCGCGACTTTCAGCCGGGTTCAAACCCGCTGCGGGTTCATCCAGCAACAGGATTTTCGGTTTAGAGGCCAGCGCGCGGGCAATTTCCAACCGCTTAAGCGCCCCATACGGCATCGAGTCCGTATCCGTATCGGCATAGTGACGCAAGCCCACAAAATCCAGCAACTCAAGGCAGGTTTCCCGACAATGACGATCCCCCTCCTTAATGGTCGGCAGACCAAAGAAAGAGGCAAAGAAGCCACGGTTCAAATGCAAATGCGCCCCGACCATGACATTTTCAATCGCCGTCATATTGAAGAAAATTTGCAGGTTCTGGAACGTGCGGCTCATGCCACGGGCGGCCAATTCATAAGATTTAAACCCTGTCACCCCTTCATTTTCATAAAGGACCGTCCCCGTTGTCGGCGTGTAAACTCCGGTGATCAGGTTAAACAGGGTTGTCTTACCCGCCCCGTTCGGCCCGATGATGGAATGGATCTTCCCCGGCTCGATCGTAAAGGACAAATCATCAATCGCCTTTACCCCACCAAACACGATGGACAGGTTATCGACTTTTAACAAGCTCATGACTTATCCCCCTTCTTGAACAGGTCCGCCAAGGTCGGCACCAGACCTTTGGGCAGGAAAATCATGGTCAGCATCAAAATCAGACCAAAGACCAGATGTTCAAAATCATGCAGGAAGGTCAGGACTTGCGGCAGGATCGTCAGGATCGCCGCCCCAACGACCGCGCCAAATGTAGACGCCATCCCGCCAAACACCACCATCACCACCAGTTCGATGGAATGGAAGAAGCCTGCAATATCAGGGGTGACGAAATTGGAATAATAAACACCCAAGCTGCCCACCACACTGGCAAACACACCGGAGACAACAAAGATCAGCACCTTATATTGGGTGGTGTCCACGCCGACGACTTCGGCGGCAACTTCCGATCCATGGACCGCGCGCAACGCCCGCCCGATGGGGGAATGGATAAGGTTAAGCGATGCCCAGACACTAAAGACCAACACCGCCCCGATCAGCCAGTACCAGTGGATTTGCGAGGTCATAAAGGACAGCCCATCCACATACATGCCATCCGGCCCGCCTGTCAGTTGATCTTCTGTATTGATGACGATGGAAATGATAATCCCCATCCCCAAAGTCGCCATCGCCAGATAATGGCCCTTGAGCTTAAGGATCGGGCGCGCAATGACAAAACATAAAACGCCGGTAAAGGTCGCCGCCGCCACCATGGACAACAGCGGGTCCCAGCCTTGATGGGCGGTTAAAATCGCACTGCCATAAGCACCAAGTCCGACAAACGCCCCATGTCCCAAACTAATCTGCCCAGCGTACCCGATCAGCAGATTAAGCCCGATACAGACAATCGCGTTAAAGAAAATCAGGATCGCGATTTCCACCTGAAAGGCGTTATCCAGAAAGGCAGGCAGTACCGCAATAATCGCCATTAAAATCAATAAACCGCCGGTTCTGGGTGATTTGAGTTTATCCATCACACACGCTCCGTTCCGGTTTTGCCAAACAAGCCGCTGGGTTTAAAGAACAACACCAGCAGGATCAGCACAAACGCAATCGCGTCCTTATATTCCGAAATCAGATACCCTGCGCCCATGGCTTCGGCGATGCCGACGATCATACCGCCCGCAACCGCCCCCATACCATTGCCCAATCCCCCAAGGATGGCAGCACAGAAGCCCTTTAGCCCCAACATGATCCCGGCTTCAAAGTTCGTCAGCGTGATCGGGGCGACCAGAATACCCGCTGCCGCGCCAAGGGCTGCAGATAGGCCAAAGCTGATAAACAGCACAAAGCGCACATTGATCCCCATCAACAGGGCGGCATCGCGATTAAGCGACGTTGCGATAATCGCCTTACCCATAATGGTTTTTTCAAAGAAGAAACGCAGTGCCAAGACCAACAAAACCGTCACACCCAAAACCCAAAGACTTTGTGGCAGGATGGTCGCGCCTGCGATGGTAATCGGCTCATCCCCACTAAAGGCAGGAATGGCATGAAATTCTTTTCCCCAGACCACTTGCACAAGGCCGCGCATAACAATGGACGCGCCAATGGTGATAATGATCAGGGTGACAACGGACGCGCCGCGCGCCGGTGCAATGGCAAATCGTTCCAGCCCGAAGCCGAACAGGGTCGTCAGCGCGATTGCAGCCAAAATCGCAACCGGCATTGGCAAGCCAAGACCCAAGAAAAAGACGGTTCCCATCCCCCCCATCATGACAAATTCCCCTTGGGCAAAATTGATCACGTGAGAAGCGTTGTAAATAATGGAAAAGCCAAGCCCGACAAGGGCATAGGTGGCTCCCAATGTTACACCGGAGAACAGAAATTGTAGAAACTCTGCGCTCATGTCTGACAAACTTTCTTGCAGATACAGTTTACCCATCATCCCTTTGCAACCGGCAAAAAGACCATCGGTATTTTAAAGAAGGCGGTAAAAAGAGCGGGAGCGCAGATCAAACTGCACCCCCGCATCTGGTTATCTTACGATTGACCAGTCACCGTCTTTGATTTCCAGCATTTTGAAGGCTGACAAATCAAGACCAAGGTGATCTTTTTCAGACATATTTACGACACCACCCGTTCCGATGTAGCCGCTTGTCTTTTCAATCTCGTTGCGCACCGCTTCTTTATCGGTAGAACCTGCACGAACCATCGCAGCAACCGCGATTTGCAGCCCGTCATACGCATGACCGCCAAAGGTGGAAACAGACCCGCCGTAGGCGTCAGAATAGGCAGCGGAATAGCCTTGAACCACCGGCTTTTGCGGATCGCTATCCGGCAACATATCGGCAACCAGCAAAGCTGCCGCCGGAAGGCGCACGCCCTCTGCCGCATCGCCTGCCAATTCAATAAACTTCTTAGAAGCCACGCCATGGGACTGATAGAGCGGCGCTGTCATGCCAAGCTGACGGTAGTTTTTCGTTACAATCGCCGGACCTTGACCAAAGCCTGTATTGACAACCGCCTGAATACCGTCCACGCCTTTGATTTTTGTCAGCTGCGCGGTCATGTCTGTATCTTTTGGACCATAAGATTCAGACGCTGCAATATTGATCTTATAGGCAGGTGCCAGTTTTGTACATTGCCCCTGCATCGACTTACCAAACCCCCCTGTACCGGAGATCAAGGCAATGGTCGTCAGGCCGCGGGATTGCAAATCTTCAAAGATTTTACCACAGGCCATTTTATCTGTATGAGGTGTTTTGAAGACCCACTTTTTGACAGGCTCAACAATCGCAACCGCACCGGCAAGCGAGATAAAGGGCACTTCGGCTTTTTCAACAATCGGCACCACTGCCATGGTCGCACCGGACGTAGAGCCGCCGATGATCACATCGACTTCATCCTGACTGACCAGACGCTTAACCGCCGTAATGGCTTTTTTGGAATCTACACCAACATCATATTGGACAAGCTCCAACTGACGCCCTAAAACGCCGCCGCCCTTGTTCAACTCCTCGATGTAAAGTTCCAGTGTTTTCAGTTCCGGATCCCCCAGAAAAGAAGCCGGACCCGTTACAGATAAAAATGTGCCGATCTTGATCGGGTCTGCCGCTTCTGCATTGGATGCAGACACCGCCAAAGCACCGGCAACCATCCCCAGTGCAACGAGTGATTTTTTTAGTCCTTTTTGACGTGAAGTCATAATTGTTTGCCTCCCAAAGACAATTTTGTTGAACATTTTTTAGTTCGAGCTTTTGCTCTTTTTATTTGTTTCAATTGAAACTAATTAAACCTGCATTATCCGTCAACCAAAAAACATGAGTTGGGGATAATACAGGTTGCGCCCCCTGTGTTAGGCCGCACGTGACATCAACATGGCTTGCACTTTTTCGCGTGCGTCACCAAAGTCTTCAACGCTGTGTTCGTAGCGGTCACGGGCAACAGCGTATTTTTCCACCAGATCGGTTTCAATCGCGCCGTTAAAGATGCTGACATGAAGGCGTTCGCATTCATCCAGGTAATGATCTGCCAACAATCTGATTTTCATATAGTCACACGCCGCCGTGCGAAGCTCTTCACTCAGGGCGTCATAAGACGGCACCTGCGCTTGCGGCAAAGGAAAATCACCGCGCAAGTGCTCCCACATTTCTGCCCAGTCGTCGCGGGTCTGGCCATCTTCAAAATGGGCATAACCGAACTTGGACAACACACTGCGACCGTTAGAAAATAGTTTGTTTGGTAGTTCCGGGATCATGCGAAACGCCTCCTTGTCTTTATTGTTTTACACAGCCGCTTTGGACACTTGAATATCCAGATCGGCGGCTTCGTAACCGACACGCATGTCATAATCAGCTTCCACGCCTTGCGGCATGTCCAGACCAACTTCTTTCAAGCGAGATTCCAAGAGTTCCAGATATTCTTCCTGCAGCTCTTCCGGCTTTTTAACCTTGATGCCGTATTCGTAGTATTTGTCGAACATGGCAGATTGCTTATCCCCCGGCTTGGACGGACGACCGTAGAACCCAAGACCGACTTTCATGAACTTTTCGATGCGCTTTTGCATAAATTCACGGGTTTCTTCCCCGCCAAATTCGATACAGCGTTTGGATGCCCAAACACCAAAAGCCAAATGGCCGTATTCTTCTTTATGGATACGCACATTCACACGCGCCCATGGCAGATACGAACATTCGCGGTACTGACCCAAAAACGCCACCGCAGCCGGGGTTACGACTGTGGAGAACAACGCCACATCTTCCCAGCATTCAAACAATTTCGACCAGTTTTCTTTACGAAAACCGTTGATCACTGTTACTTTTTGAGGGTCAGGATTGTTTGGATTTGTCACCAGTTCACGCAGACGCGCGTTTACATCCACCCCAAGGTCGGACATCAGGTTCCAGACATAATAGCCATGGCCCATTTCTTCCATTACCTTTTTCGACAAACGATAGGCTTCCTCCGGACGGGGCGCAAAACGCATATTTTCCGCCACACGTTGCGCACCGGCATATTCTGAATCCGCTTGAAAGCTCATCAGATTAAGTAAGAGCTTTTTATACTCTTCTGGCAACTCATCCCCTTTATCGTACGTCTTCCAATTAGCCATCTGTTTCCTCCAGCTGTTATTTCAAGATCGTCAGAGCGCTTGAAAATATTATATGACACACTTAATGATTCTTTTATGAGAATAATGTATCATATTAATTTCTGTCAAACCCTTTTTATACCCTCCCGGCCACAACCGCTTATAACCCAATTAAACTGCCATATTTTACAACATCATACCGCAGTGCACATTAATTTCAGATGATACATTTTTTAATATGGTACACTTTTTATGATGACATATTAAAAAACAGTAACTAATATTATTGCATGGAGTAAACGCTGAAATCACTTTCATCCTGTGCTATGACAGGGGCCAGTGATTTTACATCTCCATTCAAGTTCACAAAGGCCCTCAACCATGAGCAAAAATAAAAAGATATATGACTCCATTATCGACCTGCGGGACAAGACGACCCTGCGGGCGAAGTCATTGCTTGTCACCGTCTATGGGGATGCCATCCTGCCCCATGGTGACTCGGTCTGGTTGGGCAGCCTGATTAACCTTGTCGAACCGTTCGGCCTGTCCGAACGTATGGTGCGTACCGCAGTCTTTCGCCTCTCCAAAGATGACTGGCTGACCTCTACCCAAATTGGACGACGCAGCTATTACAAACTCACCGAAGTTGGTCGGCGCCGCTTTGAAACGGCCCATCGGCGCATTTATGCCTCCCCGCAAAAATCATGGAACGGGGAATGGCTGATGGTGATTGTCAACAAGGCCAATCTGACACAAGAAATCCGCGATCAGTTACGTCGGGAATTTCAGTGGCTCGGCTTTGGCACCATTGCCCCCAACGTCTTTGCCCACCCGGCAGCGGACCTAGGTGCGGTACGCCAAATCATCCAGGAACTGAATGTGGAAGATGATGTGGTCACCATGGCAGCGCGCGCCGATCGTCATTCCGGCACCATTCCCCATCGCAACATGGTGCACAGCAGCTGGGACTTGGAACAACTGTCCCATGATTACAATAATTTTTTAAACGCGTTTCGTCCCCTCTATCACGCGCTCAACAGCGAAGACAGAATCGATCCGCAAAACGCCTTTATGGTACGCACCCTGCTGATCCACGAGTTTCGCCGGATCATGCTGCGCGACCCGATGCTGCCAGATGAGTTGCTGCACACGGACTGGCCCGGCTCAACCGCCGCATCGCTCTGTGCCAACCTTTACCGTCTCTGCACCTCAAGTGCAGAAAAACATCTTGAAAATATGCTGGAAACGGCTGAAGGCCCACTGCCCGATGCCAGCCCCTACTTTTACAATCGTTTCGGGGGACTGGAAGGGATTGCCGACAGCCCCCACACCGAGGAGATACTCACTCTATGAGCGCAAAAATCGCGATTATCGGTTCCGGTCCCAGCGGCTTTTATGCTGCGGACACCTTCGCCAAAAAAATGCCCGATTGCAAAATCGACATTATTGATCGTCTGCACACCCCGTTCGGCCTTGTCCGCGCCGGGGTTGCGCCAGACCATCAAGGCACCAAAAACATCACCCGACAGTTTGAACGCACCATGCAAAATGACGCGGTGCGCTTTATCGGGAATGTGGAAATCGGTCGCGATATCTCATATGACGAACTTAAAGACCTGTACGATATTGTCTTTCTCGCCATCGGTGCGGCAACTGATCGTAAGCTGGGTATTGCGGGGGAAGATCTGGACGGGGTGTATGGCTCTGCCGCCTTTGTGGGGTGGTACAACGGCCACCCCGACTTTGTGGACCTCGCCCCCAAACTCGGTCCCCACGGGGTTGCGATTATCGGCAACGGCAATGTTGCCATCGACATTGTGCGCGTCCTTGCAAAAAATGCCGATGAAATGGAAGGCTCCGACCTGTGTGTCCATGCGGAAGAACGTATCCGGCGCGCCAATGTGAGTGATTTTTACATGATCGGACGACGCGGTGCCGCCCACGCCGCCTTCACCCCATCCGAAGCCAATGAGCTGGGCCACCTGCAGGACTGCCATCCGGTTATTTTAAATGATGACCTGAGCGAAGCCCCGACGGATGACGATCCCAAATCCCTTAAAAATAAAGAAAAAAATCTGGAAATTCTGCGCGGACTAAAGGATCAGGACCGCGCCGATAAAGCCAAGACCCTTCATATGCAGTTTTGGGCCAAACCGGTTGCTATCCTGGGCGACACAGCCGTCACCGGCTTGCGCTTAGAGCGCACAAAACTGGATCAGGGCCGCGTTGTCGGCACGGGGGAGACGTTTGATATTGCGGTATCTTGCGTAATTTCCGCCATTGGCTATGAAACCCGACCCTTTGACGGCCTGCCCATGAACGCAGGCATCGTCAAAAACAACGACGGTGTCGTCGAAAGCGGGGTCTATGTATCCGGCTGGGCAAAACACGGCCCGCAAGGGACCATCCCCACAAACCGTAAAGAATCAATGGAAATGGCAAAACGCGCTATGGATGATTTTGCCGGTGCCAGCGATAAAATCGGACCCAAAGGACTAGATAAACTGTTGAGCGACCGCGGCGTCCACAGTGTTGATTTTGCAAACTGGAAAATGATTGAACAACGTGAAGAACAGGCCGCCCGTGACGGCCGCGTGCGTGAAAAAATCGTCTCTTTCTAAACTCTTATCTTTCCCATTTAGCATTTAATGTTTGGCGCGATCTGAAAACGGCACCGTAAAATAAAAGGTCGCGCCTTTTTCAAATTCACTTTCCACCCAGATGCGCCCCCCAAAATGGTCGATGATCCGGCGACAGATGGCTAACCCCAAACCAGACCCGGTCGGGTTGCCCGTGCCCACCTGCTTGGATTGGTAGAATTTTTCAAAGACAAGGTCCAGTTCATCCGCATGAAGGCCGGGGCCAAAGTCCTGTACGCCAACCAAGACGTGATCACCTTGATCTTTCAAGGTAATATTCACCGCACCACCTTGGCCTTTGTAAATTTTTTGCGCATTGGACACGAGGTTGATGATTACCTGTGTCAACTTATCCTTATCCCCCAGCACCAAAGACAGATACTTCGGCACCTCCACATTTAGCTGCACGCCCTCTTTCTCACATTCTTTGCTCAGGGTTTCGACCCCATGCTGGATCACATCGCGCATCTCCACTTCGCCGATATCCCAGGTTTCGCGTCCCGACTCGATGCGGGCAAGGTCCAGGACCTGATTGATCAAGCGGGTCAGGCGCTGACATTCCTCCACCATCACCCCTAAAAACTGTTGGCGGCGACCCAGCTCAAGATCCGGGTTATCGTGCAAAATTTCGGTAAAGCCGCGAATAGAGGTCAAAGGCGTGCGTAATTCATGAGCAACGTGAGACAAAAACTCGTCTTTCAAGCGATCCAACTGTCGCAAACGAGCGTTTGCTTCTTTTAGTTCCGCCGTTGCCTCTTCCAAGGCATTGGATTTTTGCTCCAACTGATAGGAATATTCAATCACGTGGGAGGCTTCGTCCAGCACCTCCAACATTTCGTCAAGACTTGCCCCCTTGCCTTTTACCACGCTTGCCACCAGAACCCGCGCAGAGGCCGACCCGATGGCCCCCGCCAGCAGTCGTTCACAAAAGCGCACGGTATAGGGTTCCGCCATATCCCAATGTTCCGGGTCTTGATTGCGCCGTTTGGCATGTTCGTTAAAAGCAGTCAGGGTCGCGTTGGTCCCAATATAGCGCGCGCACAGATCGCGCAGTTCCTTCACCGACACTTGCGCGCCCCAAAAACCCACGGATGGATTAATCGCATTTTGGCGATCCACCTCAACAAACAAAGTAGCCTGAATACGTTCAATCGCACTGGGGCGATCAAACAGAGACACCAGACAATACATCCCCACATTCGCCACCATGGACCAGAACATGGAATGGGTAATGTGGTCCGGCTCCATCAATCCAAACAAGGCGTAAGGTTTTAACAGCGTAATGCCAAAGGGACCATGGTTCACAAACGAAATGGGGATCCAATCTGACAAGGCAAAAGATGGCAGGACCAACGTATAGGCCCAGACCAGAAAGCCCGCGACAAGCCCCGCAACCGCACCACGCTGTGTGCCCCCTTTCCAGTATATCCCACCAAGAATGATGGGGGCAAACTGGGCTGCCGCGACAAATGACACCAGCCCGATCGTCACCAGCGCATACGATTCCCCGATCGTGCGATAGTACAGAAAGCCAAGCAGCAGGATCATCAGGATGGCCATACGCCGGATAAACAGCAGCAATAAGCTCATATCCTGACGTTTTTCTAAACGGTCCTTAAAGTATCGCAGCAGGATGGGCATCACCAGATCATTACAAATCATGGTGGACAGACCGATTGCCGCCACAATCACCATCCCCGTTGCCGCCGACAAACCGCCGATAAAAACAAACAGCGCCAGCCACGGATGGCCTTCCGACAGCGGCAGGGCGAGGACAAACGTATCCGCATCCACCCCGCCATTGCTAAAATACAGCAAGCCCCCCAGCGCAATAGGCAACACAAACAGGTTAATCAATAACAGATAAAGCGGAAACATCCAGATCGCGTTATTCAAATGTCGCTCGTCCGTTGCCTCGACCACAATGACCTGAAACTGACGGGGCAGAAAAATAGCCACCACCATCGCCAAGATGGAAATACTGACCCAGCTGCCTTCCACCCGTGACATGGTGACAAGCGGGGCAAGGTCAGGATGTTTGGCGGCACGGGCAAAGATATCTCCCAACCCGTCATACATGCCGTAAGTGACAAAAAAGCCGACCGCTAAAAAGGCCAGCAATTTGATCACCGCTTCAAAGGCAATGGCCGTCACCATGCCTTCGTGCTTTTCGGTCACATCAATATGACGGGTGCCAAAGACAATAGTAAAGGCCGCCATCAACAGCGCCACATACAGCGCTTTATCATCCCACAATCCTTCGGGGGCGACCTGCGGTGTGTCCACCAAAACGTTATAACTGGTCCAGACCGCCTTGAGCTGAATGGAGATATAGGGCATGATCCCGACCACCGCGATCACTGTCACCAGCCCGCCCAACACGTGGCTTTTGCCATAACGCGAAGCGACAAAATCCGCAATAGAGGTAATCCGGTGCTTGCGGCTGATGCGCATGATCTTACCAATCACAAACCAGCCTAACAAAAAGATCAGAGTCGGCCCGATATAGATGGGTAAAAAACCGACCCCTGTTGTCGCCGCCCGACCGACGCTGCCATAAAAGGTCCATGAGGTACAATAGACCGCAATGGACAAAGCATAAATCGTCGGGTTTTTAAGCAGGCTTTTACCTTGTTCGGCACGGCGATCCCCCCAATAGGCAATCGCAAACAACAGCGCAAGATAAGCGGCGGAGGCCACAAAGATCGTCGTGTTGGACAACATGGGAGCTACTCCTCCCTCGTGTCATGATCATCTTTTAAATCCATCTGACGACGGATAACAAGCACAGCCGCAATGGCAATCAGCCCTGCCCAAATGCCGAAAATATAAATCAACAGGACCGGCACACCAAACAGCGTCACATCGGCCCCGCGATCAAACAAACTGATAAACGCCGGTGAAAACAAGACAGCCCCCAGCACGCACAAGCCTGCCAAACGTTCCCTTGTTATCCCCGGTCGCAACATCCTATTTAGGCTCCCATCCCGGCTCGGCCATCACAAAGCCGTCAAATTCAAACGCGGGGGAAACCGTACAACCCACCAAGGTCCAGTCGCCGCAAGATTGCGCAGCCTGCCAGACATCTTTGGGGACAATCCCTTGCGGGCGTTGACCTTGAGCAATGTCGTTGCCCAACAAGACCGTCTCCTGCGTTTTACCATCTTCACTCAAAAACAGGTTGAGCGGCGCACCAGCATACCAATGCCAGATTTCAACCGCATCCACCTTATGCCAATGGGATTTCTCCCTCGCTTTTAGCAAGTAATAAATCGCCGTGCAGGATCCACGCGCACCTGTGCCATCGTCATCACGAAAGGTTTCTGCGTAATAGCCCCCTTCCGGATGCGGCTGCAGACCTAACGTTTTGATGAGTTCCTCTGCACTACTCATTCCTTTGGCTCTGTCGCCTGCATGGAAGCGCGCGCTTTAAAGCCTTCATACCAGCTTTTCAACAACGGGCGGGTGCTCAACAGATTATGATCCCCTAAACGGAACTCGATCCAGCCGAGCGCACAAGCCACACTGATTTGACCGATGGTCAACGGCCCGCCTGACAGGTCATTGACGCCGGCTTCCAGCGCATCCAGACCGCGGTTGATTGCCGCCAATTGACGATCTTTCCACCCTTCGGACTGCAGTGCCGGGTCGCGACGCCCCTCCAGCAAACGCAAGACGCCTGCATCCATCAAGCCATCACCCAACGCCTGAAAACGCAAGGCTTTCCAACGCGCCTCTCCCACGGCAGGGAACAGCACGACCTGTGGAATTTGCGCATCGAGATATTCACAAATCACGGGGGAGTCAAACAGCACTTGTCCGTTATCCAAGATCAAGGCAGGCACTTTACCCAATGGGTTGGACAGGCCAATATCCGTTTCAGGGTCCCACACATTTGTCGCCTGCAATTCCACACGGTCACGCAAGCCCAGTTCCAACAGGCTAACCATGACTTTACGCACGTACGGGGAGGTGGGGGAGTATCTTAATTTCATAAAACCAAACCTTCAGGTTAAAAATTATCTTTAAGGCGTCTTACTTCAGCAAAAACCGCAACCGTATCCGCACCGCTTAGGCCGACAGCTTTTTGCACCCCCGGATCATCGGCGCGCAAAAACGGATTGGTTTTCTTTTCAAGACCAATATAGGATGGAATTGTCGGCAATCCCTGCTGGCGCAAGAGGGCGATCTCTTTTTGGCGAGCCTGTAAGTCCGCGTTTTCCGGATCAACCGTAATCGCAAAGTCCGCATTGGCTTGCGTATACTCGTGTGCGCAATAGACCCGCGTCTCGTCAGGTAATTGTTTGAACTTTTTAAGACTGTCCCACATTTGTGCGGGTGTACCTTCAAACAAACGCCCACACCCTAGTGAAAACAGCGTATCCCCGCAAAACAGCGCCTGATCCTCTTCAAACCAAAAGGCAATATGTCCACTGGTATGGCCCGGCACCTCAAAGACGCGACAGGTCTTGCTGCCAAAGGTAAAGGTCTGCCCGTCACGCACCCGCGTATCGATCCCGGCAATGCGCGCGGCATCGATCTGCGCGCCGACGATCTCACACTCATAGGCTTGCTTGAGTTGCAGGTTGCCGCCGATATGGTCATTATGGTGATGAGTGTTGAAAATATGGGTCAGACGCCAGCCTAGCTCGTCAAGACGGGTCTTGATCGGTGCAGAAACCGCAGGATCCACACAGGCGCAGCAGTTGGTGTCAGGATCAAAAATCAAGTAAACGTAATTATCAGATAAAACAGGTACTTGTTCAATTCGTAAGGCCGTCATATTTCTTCCCTGATGGTGTCGTTTTTTAAAGACTATACCAGCAAAATGAAAAACTGACACAGTTTAAAAATGGAAGTACACTGCCCCTATGTGGATGGACGTTGTAGATTTACGTGACTTTTATAGCACCCCGTTAGGCGGCATGGCGCGGCGCATGATCCGGCGGCGTATCCGCACCCTTTGGCCTGACTGTAAGGGCATGAAGGTATTGGGACTTGGCTATGCCACACCCTATCTCGGCCTTTTTAAATCGGATGCGGAACGCACGCTTGCCTTTATGCCATCGCCCCAAGGGGTGTTGCATTGGCCCAATGAAAGCCGGTCCCTCACCACCTTGGTTGATGAAACAGACCTGCCGTTACCTGATTTATCGGTCGATCGTGTTTTAATTGTCCATGCGGTGGAATGTGCCGAACAGTTGCGCAATATGCTGCGCGAGGTCTGGCGTGTTCTCAGTGGTAGTGGGCGTGTCTTGATTGTTGTTCCCAACCGCAGCGGCGTGTGGGCACGCATGGAACGCACGCCCTTTGGCATGGGGCGCCCCTATTCCCCACGCCAGCTTAATTCCCTGCTGCGAGACAATATGTTTACCCCCTTGCACGTCGATCAGGCACTGTTTGTGCCGCCCTCAAAATCACGTATGATCATGGGATCTGCCCCTGCATGGGAAAAGATCGGCCATCGTTTCTTCCCCGGTTTTGCGGGTGTGTGGCTGGTTGAAGCAACCAAACAGATTTATGCCGCCAACCCCGAAGCGACGGTAAAATCCAAACACCGAAATCTGGTTGCGCTGCCTCAACGACAGAGTTGGACCACTAATCATCGCCAAAAATCATCAAAAAGATGACCTTTGGGTTTTTTCCGGCTATGCTGCCCCCTGTTTTTCTTTTGGGGGAGGGAAAATCCAGGATGAAACACGCTTTTTTCACCATCATCATCGGCCTGATCGGCTTTATTCATCCTGCAACGGCTGATAAGATAGAAACACTCGTAATCTCCAGCCCCGCTATCCCGCCGGTGTCCGGCACCTATCCAGAACCGGGATATCTGAAAAATATTATCGTTGAAGCGGGTAAGCGGATCGACGTCAAAATTTCCTTTCGTCATATGCCTGCCGTGCGCAGCCTTGTAGCGTCCGATTCAGGGACAACGCAAGGCGAACTCCATCGCGTTGAAGGACTGGAGAAGCTCTATCCCAACTTGATCCGCGTCCCCGAACCTGTAGTAATCGACCAATTTGTCGGCTTTGCCGCCACCCCTGACATGGTGATCAAAGACTGGCGCCAGACGGGGGATTTGCAAATTTCCTACCCGCGGGGATGGACACTCTACGCCCAAGCGTTTGGGGAAGATAATTCCCACCATATGGGGAACTCAGGGGTGCCCTTGTTTAAAATGGTGGAACATGGGCGCATCGATATTGCCATGCACACGCTGGACAAGGGAACCTATATCGCAGCGAAAAACGACATCCATGTCTATCCGGTCAAACCGGTTTTTGCGATCAAACCGATGTATATGTACCTGCATCACTCCAAAGCCCATCTGGTTGATCGCCTTGCCCAATCCATTAGAGAGCTCAAGCAAGACGGCACCTATGAAAGCATTAAGCGCGATGTGCTTTTTCATCACGGCCTTATCAACGATGCCTATTTCGCCAAAGGCGAGATGGGTGGTTTCACCCAATAGCACCTAGTTTTTATGGATCAAAAAGACCGCCTGCTCGCCCAACAGGTTGGCAAAAAACAGGTTGGTGCGCACACGATGAGCCTGCCCTGACGCATCCAGCGCGATGGAACGTTCAATGGTCACATTCATCTCATCACACATATGGATGAAGTCCTTAATGGTACAAAAATGCATGTTGGGTGAATTGTACCACTGATACGGCAACGTTTTGTTTACCGGCATACGACCGTTGAAAAACAGATAACTGCGCACCCGCCAATGCCCAAAGTTGGGAAACGACACAATCGCGCGTTTACCCAAGCGCAACAGGTCTTGTACGATCTGGTTCGGGTGATGGGTCGCTTGCAAAGTCTGGCTCAGGATTACAAAGTCAAACGCATCATCGGGGTAATAGCCCAAATCTTCTTCCGCATCGCCCTGCACCACAGACAGTCCTTTGGCGACACATTGGTTCACCCCTTCCTGACTGATCTCAAGGCCGCGACCATGCACATTTTTTTCTTCCACCAGATATTCCAGCAGTTGTCCATCGCCACAACCAACGTCCAAAACACGGCTGCCCGGTTCGATCAAATCGGCAATGACCTGTAAGTCTACGCGGATGGATTTATTCGTATTCATTGGCTGATCAACCCTCTTCTACGCGCACTACCTTCTAAAAAGCCGCCCAGAACATTGGTAAATTCCGGCTCTTCCAACAAAAAGGCGTCATGGCCTTTATCCGACACCACATCCACATAGGACACATCGGCCGCCGCCCCGGTCAAGCCGCGCACGATCTCGCGGCTGTCTTCCGGTAAATAGTGCCAATCGGATGAAAAAGACACCACGCAAAAGCGGATATCTGTACCCTGAAAGGCTTTTGCAAGTTTGCCGTTACCGTGGGTCTTCGCCAAATCAAAGTAATCCATCGCGCGGGTGACATACAAATATGAGTTCGCGTCAAACCGTTCCACAAACGTGCTACCTTGATAGCGCAAATAGCTTTCGATCTGGAAATCAGCTTCAAAACCAAAGGTCACCGCCTCGCGATCCTGCAAACGCCGCCCGAACTTTTGGGTCAAAGCCGCTTCGGACATATAAGTAATATGCGCCGCCATCCGTGCCACCCCAAGGCCGGAACGCGGGCGCTTGCCTTCTTCGTGATAGCGCCCCATGCACCAGTCGGGGTCTGCCATAATCGCTTGGCGCCCCACTTCATAGAAGGCGATGTTCTGTGCGCGGTGATAAGATGAAGACGCAATCGGACAACAGGAAAAGACGCGTTCCGGATAAGCTGCCGCCCATTCCAGAGCCTGCATCCCACCCATGGAGCCACCGATGACGCTAAACAGTTTCTCGATCCCCAGCTCGTCCATCAATAAGGCTTGGGCGCGCACCATGTCCGAAATCGTGATCACGGGGAAATCCAGTCCCCAGACCTTGCCGGTTTCAGGGTTGATCGCCGCCGGACCCGCAGAGCCCATACAGCCGCCCAACACATTGGAGGCGATGATGAAATAGCGATCCGTATCAATCGGCTTACCGGGGCCGATCATGGTCGTCCACCAGCCGGGCTTGCCCGTCACCGGGTTGGTATCGGCGGCAAACTGATCCCCTGTTAAGGCATGGGTGATCAAAATCGCGTTGGATTTATCTTCATTTAACGTGCCATAGGTCTGATACGCGATCGGAAAACTCGACAATTCCACCCCGCAATCCAGACGCATGGGCATGTCTTTCCCAAGGATCGCGCGCTTGGTGGGAAAGTCGTCTGAATAAGGATTTATATGTACTGTCTGATCTGTGCTCATGGCGGCATTTTTAGCATATCGTTACTATAAAGACTGTTAGCTATGCTTTCATGGCATATTGAGTCAATGTTTTCTTTGCCTTTAATGCACTTTCGGATTATTCCTAAGGGCCGATATAACCTTTTAAAACAGATAATCATCATGTCCAAAAAAGATCTCGCTACACTTCGCAACGATATCGACCGGATCGATAACGCCATTCACGACCTGCTGATGGAGCGCGCCGAAGTTGTTGAACATGTACGCGCCGCCAAAGGCGCCGAAGGTATTAAGCTGCGCCCGGGGCGCGAAGCCGAAGTTCTGCGCAGATTAATCGCCCGACATTCAGGCCCTTTCCCGAAAGGCGCTTTGGTGCGTATTTGGCGTGAAGTCATGTCCGCGTATCTAAAACTGCAAGGCCACCTTGCCATGGCAGTTTATATGCCGGAACCGGGCGCGGCCTACTGGGATTTGGCGCGTGATCAATATGGCTCACAAACCCCGATGACAGCTCATGCCTCCGTTCGCGGCGTCATTGGTGCCGTTCAAAGCGGGGAAGCCGCCATTGGTGTATTGCCGATCCCCATGCCGTCCGAATCGGACCCTTGGTGGCGACATCTATACTCCAACGCAGAAAACACACCGCAAATTCTCTCGCGTCTGCCCGTGGCCCAAACAGAAAAGGTCCGTGGCAGCTTTGAAGAAGCCCTGATCATCGGTTTGCCTTCAGATGACCATACGGATGAAGAACGCTATTACACCGTTTTGGAATTTGATCGCGAAATCAGCACCCGCATCCTTGCGGAAAGCTTTAAAGACTCCGCCCTGAACATCACCATTCAGGGGGCGTATTATGATGAAAGCCTGCGCGATCAGTGGCTCTTTTTAGCAGAGGCGGACGATGTTTTGCATATCGACCTGCCAGATATGAAAAAGCTTCTGGAACGAAATGATGTTTCCGTCAAAGGGATGAAAAAACTCGGCGCATACGCCCTGCCCTTCACGGTTGAAGAATTGGCCTGATCCGGCCCCCTACACAGGAATATATAAAATGGGACAATTGACACCCCGCCCCGGCATTATGGATATCACCCCGTACAAAGGCGGTGAATCTGCCCTTAAAGGCGTTGATCGTATTATCAAACTTTCCTCGAACGAAGGTCCGTTCGGCCCCAGCCCGCGTGCTGTTGAGGTGATGAAGAAAACATCCGAAATCCAGCATCGCTACCCTGATGGGGGGGCGACACGCTTGCGCAAAAAACTGGCGGAAAAACACAATGTCGATGCCGACCAGATCGTTTGTGGCGCAGGCTCTGACGAGCTTTTGGGCTTGTTATGTCGCGCCTATGCCGGTCCGGGCGATGAAGTACTTTATTCTGATCACGGCTTTTTGATGTATCCGATCGCCGCCAAATCCGTTGGCGCAACCCCCGTTACGGCGATGGAAAAAGACCTGACCACAGACGTGGATGCCCTGCTTGCCGCCACGACGGATAAAACAAAAATCGTCTTCGTTGCAAACCCGAACAACCCGACAGGCACCTATATTTCGCGCACGGAAATGAAGCGTCTGCGCGATGGGTTGCGCGACGATATCCTGCTGGTCATTGATGCGGCTTATGCTGAATTCATGACCCAAGACGACTATGACGCTGGCTTTGAGCTGGCAGGCAGCACCAACAACACGGTCATGACCCGCACCTTCTCCAAAATGTATGGTCTGGGCGGTGTCCGTTTGGGCTGGTCCTATAGCTGTGCGGAAATTGCAGACGTGCTCAACCGGGCGCGTAACCCGTTTAACGTCACCTCCTTGGCGTTAGCGGCAGGCGAAGCGGCACTGGATGATGACGCGTTTGTCGCCATGACCCGCGCGCACAACACAAAATGGCTGCGTTGGACAGAAGAAGAATGCCGCAAACTGGGGCTGGAGACAACGACCAGTCACGCAAACTTTGCGCTTGTGCGTTTCCCGCACGACACCAAACATTCTTCGACCAATGCAGATGCCTTTTTGCGCAACAAGGGCATTATCGTACGCGCCATGGCTTCTTATGGTCTGGGGGATTGCCTGCGCATTTCCATTGGCACGGAAGAAGAAATGACCACCCTAATGGCTGCCCTCAAAGAATTTATGGAACAATAATCATGTCCAACGATGGCTTTATTTTTGATCGTATCACCTTTATCGGGATCGGGCTTATCGGCTCGTCTTTAGCCCGTTCGGTGCGCCAAACCAACTCGGCGCGCCACATCACCGTATGCGACATTAATAAAGCCCATCGTGACAAGGCTCTGGAACTCGGCCTCGCCGATGCAGCAACAGGGGATTACATCGAGGCGGTTAAAGACGCAGATCTGGTAATCATCTGCACCCCACCGGGATCATGTGGAGATGCCGCTGCGGCTTTTGCCCCCGGCTTAAAAGAAGGCGCGATAGTGTCTGATGTGGGATCTGTCAAACAGACCATCATTCATGATGTCACCCAACATTTACCCAACGGGGTGCATTTTGTCCCCGCCCACCCGATTGCAGGCACCGAACATTCCGGCCCCGAAGCCGGTTTTGCGGAACTGTTTGACGGTCGCTGGTTAATCATTACCCCGCCCGCAGGCACCGATGAGACCGCCATCGCCAAAGTACAGGAAATGTGGGAACGCGCCGGTTCCAAAATCGAGATTATGGACGCGAAACATCATGATATGGTGCTTGCGATCACGTCTCACCTGCCGCACCTCATCGCCTATACAATCGTCGGCACCGCCGATGATCTTGGCGAACATATGAAACGTGAAGTCATCAAATTTTCAGCTTCTGGTTTTCGCGATTTCACCCGGATTGCCGCGTCCGATCCGATCATGTGGCGCGATGTTTTCCTCAATAACAAAGAAGCCGTTCTGGAAATCCTGCAACGTTTCAGCGAAGACCTGACCTTCCTGCAACGCGCCATCCGCTGGGGCGAAGGCGACAAACTGGAAGAACTGTTTAGCCGTACCCGCAAGATTCGCCGGGAAGTTCTGGAAGCAAACCAGACATAGCCAACAGCCTGATTTTCGCGTCGGGTCCTTTTCATCCAAATACTTCTTAAAATCATTATACATTCAACTGCTAGAGTGCATTGAACGCAATATTTTTATTTTTATTGCAAAAAATAGGATATTTTCTGACTTTGAAACTTTCCTTACTACGGAATTCTGCGTAGTCTATTCACCCGGCTTCTAGAAACTAAAAGTCAAAATGACAAAAGAAGCCATGGGAGAGCATGACACAGCGGAGAATTAGAATGCGGAAAAGCACTCTTGTGAAATCGCTCGTTCTGGTTACAGGTATTCTAGGTTTTAGCCTGACCACGACACATACGAGCCGAGCAGAAGAAACCATCACCCCCAGTCAGGTGTTTCAAGTGACTGAAGATATTTTATGGCAACTGGATCGCCTGCACGACGCGAACCTGTCCTTTGCCGATTTTTCCAACACACGACTTGATATTCCTGAACGTCTGCCCCGGCATGTGATTCAACAAGCCCTGAACTTAAGGGGTAAAATTCAGGTTCTGAAACGGATCAACGGCATAGAAACAAAAACACTGCCTGTCCCACCGGTGCGTGAAGTGACGCCTGCCGATGTGATCAGCGTTGTAAAAGACATTCTGGCTGATCTTGTCTCACTGGACGCCGCCTACGGGTTGGAACCGTTCAAAGCGGGGGCAAGACTGAAAGAAGGTAAAACGCCGACAGACGTTTATAAAAACCTGCTGCGTGCCGAAAGCATGATCATTCAGCTTGGCATTCCCGAAGTGGTGCCCAACGATGTGTTTAACACCGCCCTTGCCGTCACCCAGGAAATTGAAATTTTACGCAAAGTCCGCGGCAAGACAGAACCCGTGGATCCGCCTTCACCTTCCATCGGCAAACAACCCGCAGATTCCTATTCCATGGCGTTTTATGCGCTTAAAGGTATCAAAGGGCTGACCAAAAAGCCGGAATATCAAATTCCGGGCGAAGTCATCCTGCCAGAACGTTTGAAAAAAGACATTTCATCGCGTGACGTCCAACAGGTCCTGCTCTATTGCCTTGCCGAACTTTCCTCCATGAAGGTGGCTGCGGGGGCAAAAGACCCGTTAGTTCTCCCACCGCCCACCGCCGGACAGACCCCTTCCACCGTGTTTGACACCTTGGGGCTGGTCAATCGTCAAATCCAGTCAATGCAGTGGTAAGGGAGGCCAGTCATGTCAGAACAACAAAACAAAAGTAAAGGCGGTCTGGGTACAAAGATCATCTTGCTCGTCGTCGTCCCCGTCCTGTTGATGGCGGTGTTAAACCTTGGGGTCAGCTATAAAACAGATACCCTGTTTGACACTACCCTGATGACGTTGAACAATAATGCGGATAACACCGACCGACTGCTTGGTGCCAGCAACGACGTCAGTAAAAGACTGGTTGTGGTGCGCGACCATTTTTCAACGCTCAACAATTTCCATCAAAAAAGCATCCTGCAACGTGATAACCGTGCGGTCAAAGAAACCCGCGCTTTACGCGATGCGACAGAAAATACATTTAATGATCTCGCCTTTTCCATTGAATACTTAAAACAAACCATCAACCAAACAGAGATGATGCAAGGCGGCAGCGAAACCCAGAAAATGATCGAAAAGCGATTAAGATATCTGGAACGTACCGCAAAGACCCTGCCCAACATGTTTCAACTCTATCTGGAATCTAACGAACGTAGCCTTGAATTTTTAGGCAAACGACGTGCAGATAGTGCGGCAAACAACTTCATCTATGAAGAAGCCAGCCGTCAAAAAGTCATTCAGGATACACTGGACCATACGGCCTCCGTTCTGGATAACCTGCTTAACGATATCCGCCTTAGCGCAAACGACAAACGTACCAGCTTTAAAGACAAAGTCCTGGGCGAGTTGAATGAAACCTCTACCCTGAATTTTATCATTCTAGGTACGGTCTGCGTGGTTCTGGTCCTGATCAGTGTCGTTTTTGCCAACCGTAAAATCTCCAATCCACTCATCAACATGGTCAATGCCATGGGTCGTTTGAGTGAAGGGGATGTGGATGTGGATATTCCGCAAAAACAGAAAGATGAAATCGGGTCCATGGCAAAAGCCCTTGAAGTCTTTAAAGGCAACCTGATTGAAACCCGCCGCGTGAGTGAAGAACGTGCACAGGAACGTGAACGGCTCGCCGCTGAACAACAAGCCCAGCGCAACGAACTGGCCGATGGTTTTGAAAGCAAGGTTGGGGAAATCGTCAACACCGTAGCCAGTGCCTCAAACCAATTGCAGTCCACCGCAAAAGGCATGAACGACATTGCAGCAACCAACCAACAACGCGCGAGCAACGCAACAGAAGCTGCAACACAGGCAACCACCAACGTCAACACCGTTGCCTCCGCAGCGGAAGAGCTGAGCAATTCCATCAACGAGATTTCTCGTCAAGTGGCGGAATCGTCCAGCATGGCAGCCCAAGCCGTGGAACAGGCGACAAACACCAATGTCACCATGCGCGAACTGGCAGAAGCCGCCAACAAGATCGGTCAGGTCATCAATCTGATTACCGATATTGCAGAACAGACCAACCTGCTGGCGCTTAACGCCACCATCGAGGCCGCACGTGCCGGTGAAGCAGGTAAAGGCTTTGCGGTTGTCGCAAGTGAAGTGAAAAACCTTGCCAACCAAACGGCCAAAGCCACCGATGAAATCTCTTCACAGATCAACACCATTCAATCCACCACAAACAATGCCGTGGATGCCATTGATGAAGTGTCCAACATGATCAACCATATGAACGAGGTATCCTCTGCGATCGCCGCAGCGGTTGAACAACAAGGTGCCGCAACACAAGAGATTGCGACCAACGTTGAATCGGCTGCACACAGCACCCGTGATGCGTCAAGCGACATGTCTGAAGTTGTCCAAAGTGCCGAACAAAATGGGCAAGCGGCGAATGATGTGTTGCATGCGGCAGAGGCGCTATCGTCCCAAGCGGGCAATCTGCGCACGCAAGTTGACGAATTCCTCCAGCAGGTTCGTAACGGTTAAGTCACTGACCAAGTCAAAAAAAAGGGGAGCCATCTGGTTCCCCCTTTTTTTATCCGGCTGACAGCATCTGCTTTTCAAACCCGATGACCGCGTAGAGCCCCGCCTGTTCGCGTCGGATGGGCGGTTTGGCATAACTGACATACAGTGTGATATCAGACAGCATCAGGATATTTGCAATTTCAATCACATCTTCCTGCAGCATCTTGGCGGCCCATGCGGGCATCAACCACTGCAAAAACTGCGTCATTAGCTGATACTGGCCCAATTGTGCCGCCGCCAGCATATTTAATAAACACCGTTCATCCTGCGTCATCGTCGGATAATTGAGAGAATGAAGCGCCACCGCCTTGCGGGCACAATGGGACAGCATTTTCTTCAGGCGCATCAGTTTGGCGATATGGATATCGTCCAAACCACTGCCCTTCAAGGCTTTCGGGCAAGATCGTAAAATCCTCAGTGCTAGTGTCTCATCAAGGTCAATATAAGGCTGTTGCGCTCCAAACTGCATCATTCTCTCCTGTTAGGTTGAAGATTAAATAACGCAATTAATAACTACTTGCAATAAATATTATCCCCCTAGCCGGAAGAGGAGGAACCGCTGCCCCGCAACATAGCCTGTGGTAAAGCGCGATAGGCCCGTTCTGCGAGCAGAATTCCTAAAATCACCGCATAAATGAGTGGTTCGCGCACATCCGCCTTCACCAACAAGAAGAAATGAACCACCGCCGCAATCGCAATGGGGTAAACCAGTTTATGAAGCTTTTTCCACCGCGCCCCGCCCAGCTTGCGCACCATAATTTTGGGGGATGTGACAGCCAGCGGAATCAAGGTCAGCAAGGCCCCCATGCCAATGGTGATATAGGGTCGTTTGACGATATCTTTCCAGATGGTATTCCAGTCAAAGAAGTGATCCACCCCCACATAGATGGACAGATGGAGAAACGCGTAGAAGAACGCAAACAGACCGATCATCCGGCGATAGCGCATCCCCCACGCCCAGCCAAACACACGACGCGCCGGACTGATGGCGAGGCCAAGCAGTAAAAACCGCAAGGCCCAATCTCCCAGATCGCGTAAAATCGTTTCAATCGGGTTCGCCCCCAACAAACCGTTCAGCGTGCCATAGACCAACCATAAGGCTGGCCCCAGACAGGCGAGAAACACGAACGGTTTAATCGGGAACTTCTTTTGACGGGCCATTAAAAGTTCGCCTTCAAATCCATCCCTTTATACAGGGACGCCACCTCATCCGCATATCCGTTGAACGGCAGGGTCGGCTGACGGAAGAATTGACCGATGCGGCGTTCTTTTGCCTGACTCCAACGCGGATGATCCACCGCCGGGTTCACGTTGGCGTAAAAGCCATATTCATTGGGGGCTTGCTGCATCCATGTGGAGGTCGGTTGCTGGTCGGTAAAACGAATACGGACAATAGATTTGATGCTTTTAAAGCCATATTTCCACGGCACGACCAAACGCAACGGCGCACCGTTCTGCGGCGGCAATTCCTCCCCAAAAACGCCCGTTGCCATCAGCGTCAGCGGGTGCATGGCTTCATCCATACGCAGACCTTCTGTATAAGGCCACGGAACAATGGGATAGTTCTGCCCCGGAAAACGTTTTTTATCCACTAACGTCGTGAATTCGACATATTTCGCCTTTGAATTTGGCTCAAACTTCTCAAGGATACTGGAAAGCTGCACCCCCACCCACGGCACCACCATGGACCATGCTTCCACACAGCGCAGGCGATAGATGCGCTCTTCCTGCTGGAACTTACTCAGCAGGTCTTCAATATCCAACTGACCGGGCTTGTCGCACAACCCATCCACAGTCACCGACCAAGGCCGGGACTCGAAAGTCGCGGAATTATCCATCGGATCCGTTTTTCCGGTCCCGAATTCATAAAAATTATTATAGCCCGTCACTTCGTCATATTTGTTAACAGGCTCATCGGTGCTGAACGGGCTTTTGATTAAATTTTTAAACTTCTTGGGCATCGCCGCCGACACGGACCATGGAAACAAGGCCGCCCCCGCCAAGGCCGCACCACCTTGCAAGAAGGAACGTCGGTTCAGGTACGTTGATTTTGAGGTGATCTCAAACGACTTCGGGTCACTGGCGATGCTATTTCTAATCAACATAGGTTCTCTCACTTTTAAAAAGGTTAGCTGCTTCCTACTGTAATATGGTAAACAATCTCGCGCCCCCAACATTTGATAACTTTTTCGTGAGCAGACATGAGTATTGAAGAGAGGATCACCGATCTGGAAATCCGCCTGACCCATCAGGAGGACACCATTGACGATCTCAATAAAACCGTGTTTGAACAGTGGCAAACCATCGAACGTCAAGGCAAGGAAATCGAAGCTTTGAAACAACGGCTCAGAACCTTTACTCAGGCTGAGATCGACGATGCGCCCTACCTGCCGCCTCATTATTAGTGAAAGGACGAGGGAATGATCAAATATAGCTTACGCTGCGGCGAAGGTCACGTTTTCACAGACTGGTTTCAAAGCTCCGGCACGTTTGATACCATGCGCGATGCTGGGGAACTTACCTGCCCTGAATGCGGATCTCACGATGTCGCAAAAACCATCATGGCCCCCAATGTCGCCGCCGCTGCCAGCCAAAGCGCACCAGCCTGTGCCTCCGCCCCCATGTGCGGCAATACCGGTTGCCCGGGGATGCAAAACGCATGAGACTTTCCCTGATCCTTGCAGGCCTTTTTGGCGCCAGCGCCGTTGCCATCGGGGCTGTATCTGCCCATGCCGACCTGTCTGAGTATGGGCGCACCCTCGTTGACAAAGGCGTTCTCTATCAGTTTATCCATACACTCGCGATCGTCGCGACCGCTGCTTTCGGTGTAGAAAAGTCCAAGTTGCTGTTGGTGGCGCAAGCTTTGTTCACTCTTGGCATTTTGCTCTTCTGCGGAAGCT
Organism: Terasakiella pusilla DSM 6293; assembly: GCF_000688235.1. Taxonomy (GTDB): domain Bacteria; phylum Pseudomonadota; class Alphaproteobacteria; order Rhodospirillales; family Terasakiellaceae; genus Terasakiella; species Terasakiella pusilla. Next base: position 101,984 of record NZ_JHYO01000012.1, read on the forward strand.
TATATAGTCTTGGATTTGCTGAAACACGCCTGTTTGGCAATTCAGCCCCCTTGGGGGGAACGTCCTTTATCCTGGGCTGGCTTTTCCTTGCCGCCTATGGGTTTATGTACGCTCGACCACGCCCGTCCCAGCCGTAGCCGTATCGGTTAACGCCATGGTCACGCCCGGCATTTTACCCTTCAAGACATTATGATGGTATTTAACCGTCATTGCCAACCCGCCGAATTTGGTCGGAGACAGCATCTTGTGTCCTGCTTTAGGTAACGGGATACCGATCTGTTTTGAAAACAGAACCATAATGGCGACAGTTGTTGCATGATCAAAGACCAGGCGGGTAATCTCGTCCTTCATGGGACAGGAGACTTTGGCAACCACACTAAAATCCTCACCGCCCATAACCCGTATGCCGCTGACACGACTGTCCGTCGCCTCCCCCCCAGTGGTTCGGGAGTGATAGAGCGACAAGGCATGACGCAGCTCAATTTCTGAATATTCTATTCGTCTAACTTCTTTTGGCATAACATGCCTCTCATAAAGGAGATCTAGATATAGTTATGCCCTAAATCGATAATAAGTATCCTCCCCTATTTAGAGGAGAAAAAGACAAAAAAAGAGAGCAATTTCAAATAGAAATTACTCTCTATATAACTTTTAAAACTTAAAGTTAAGAGGCACCCTAACCATGACGGATATAGAGGATAACCTTTTCACCTTCCGCCTTTACGATTTTTTGCCCACTCTTGGGAACCGGAATTTCGCTTTGCTGACAAAAAACCAGTAAAGCTGTCAGAATATCTTTATCACGCAAAGGATATTGAATTTCCTGATCCCCTTGAAAGAAAGCACTGAACCGGCTGGAAGAGTTCGGATCACTCACCATACGGATCAGGACGCTTTGCGGAATCCCCTGCCCTGTCTTGGCACAAAATACCCGTAAGGCGTTTTCCACTTCAGGCAGACTAAATTCCAGCTTTCTTATTTCCTGCGCCATCTTTCCTGTCCCTCCTGTCCCACGACTCCTAATGGGCCTCCTGCCAATTTTTGCCTGTGCCGATATCAACAACCAGCGGCACACTCAACTGCGCAGCACTTTCCATGACGTCTTTCAGAATCTCGCGGGTCTTTTGTTCTTCTTCAGGCAGAACTTCCAGAACCAATTCATCATGCACCTGCAACAACAGTTTTGTCGACAGACCAGCTGCTATCAACGCATCCGGCAGACGCACCATCGCGCGCTTAATAATATCAGCAGCCCCGCCCTGAATGGGGGCGTTGATCGCCGCGCGTTCCGCCATCGCGCGGATGGCGCCGTTTTTATCATCAATACCGGGGATAAAGCATTTGCGACCAAACAAGGTTTTTACATAGCCAAATTCCTTGGCCTCTTCCTTGGCATTGTCCATAAAGTCGCGGATACCGGGATATTTTTCAAAGTAAGCCGTGATATAATCTTTGGCTTCGTCATTGGTGATCCCCAACTGTTTTGCCAGACCATATTGCGATTGCCCGTAAATAATCCCGAAGTTGATCGCCTTGGCATTACGGCGCACCATCGGGTCCATCCCTTCCACCGGCACCCCAAACACTTGAGACGCGGTCATGGCGTGGATATCCACCCCATCGGTAAAGGCCTGTTTCAAGGCGCCAATTTCCGCCACATGGGCAAGCAGACGTAATTCAATCTGCGAATAGTCAGCCGCCATCAAAATCTTGCCTTCTTCCGCAATAAAGGCATGGCGGATCCGACGCCCTGCTTCGCTGCGGATCGGAATATTCTGCAAGTTTGGATCACTGGAACTTAAGCGCCCGGTCGAGGTCACCGCCTGCTGGAACGACGTATGCACCCGCCCTGTCTTGGGGTTGACTTGCGCGATCAAGGCATCGGCATAGGTGCTCTTCAGCTTGGACAGCTGACGCCATTCAATCATCTTGGTCGGGATTTCGTGCCCCTCAGCTGCCAATTTTTCAAGGATCGTGACACTGGTTTGATACGCCCCTGTCTTGCCCTTTTTACCACCGGGCAGGCCCAGATCATCAAACAGGACTTCCCCCAACTGCTTGGGCGATCCGATGTTAAATTCTTTACCCGCAAGCGTGTGAATTTCGCCTTCCAGCTCTGCCAAGCGGGTGGCAAATTCTTCACTGATGGCGCGCAGCTCCTGCACATCCACCTTAATGCCATTGGTTTCCATCAAAGCCAAAATCGGGATCAACGGACGTTCCATGGTTTCATAGAGCGTCACGTTCTTTTCTGCCGCCAATGTGGGTTTTAACAGTTTATGTAGGCGAAGCGTGATGTCCGCATCTTCCGCGGCATACTCCAGCGCCTTATCCAGTTCTACCTGATCAAAGGTAATCTGTTTTTTACCTGTGCCACACACATCCTTAAACGGGATCGGTGTAATATCAAAATGCAGCTCCGACAGCTCGTCCATCCCATGCTTATGCATGGCGCCATCATTGATGTAAGACAGCACCATGGTGTCATCAATCGGGCTGACCTTAATGCCACCATTATCCGGGTTTGCCAGCACCAACAGATCATACTTGATGTTCTGTCCCACTTTCAAAACCGTCTGAGCTTCCAACAAAGGTTTTAGAATCTCGATCGCCTGATCAAAGGGTACTTGTTCCGGGGCGCTGACTTCTGCTTCCCCATCGCCAAACAAAGATGACTGTTCCGGCTGTCCCGACACATGGCGCAACGGAATATAACAGGCCGACCCCACTGCATAGGATAAAGACACACCGACCAAGCGCGCACGCGTGGCGTTTAGGCTATCCGTTTCCGTATCCACGGCAACCACGCCCGCAACCATTGCCGCATCCACCCAGCGTTGCAGGTCAGCCGCTGTCTGGACCAGCTCATATTTTTTCTCACTCGGGCACAGCTGCGCCACCGATGGGATTGCCACATCGCCGTCACTGCGGGCCTGATGTTGTTCTTTGCATTCAACTTCCACCCCAAATTTTGCGGCGATGCGCGGAATGAGGGATTTAAAGGATTGTTCTTCAAAGAAATTAATCAGTTTTTCCGCGTCAAACTGCTGATTGGCAAAAGACTCCAGCGGCACCTCTACCGGCACATCCTGACACAGGGTCACCAACTCTTTAGACACACGTGCCTGTTCTGCCTGTTCGATCAAACGTTCGCGGCGTTTTGTCTGCTTAATCTCGCCAGCGCGTTCGAGCAGCGTTTCCAGATCGCCATATTCTGTGATCAATTGTGCGGCTGTTTTCGGGCCAATACCTTCAACGCCCGGCACGTTATCAGATTTATCCCCGCTGAGCGCCTGCACATCGATAACTCGGTCCGGTCCCACGCCAAACTTTTCCACCACCTCGTCATAGGTGATGACTTTATTTTTCATGGTATCCAGCATGGAGATATTTTCATCCACCAGCTGCATCAAGTCTTTATCAATCGACACAATCGTGACCTGCGCCCCCATGCGGGAGGCTTGCTTGGCATAGGTCGCAATCAGGTCGTCTGCCTCATAGCCCGCCATTTCAACGCGCGCGACGTTAAACGCCTCCACGGCTTGGCGCACCAGATCAAACTGCGGGATCAGGTCTTCCGGCGGTGGCGGACGATGGGCTTTATATTCTGGATAGATATCATTACGGAACGTCTTTCGCGCCGTATCAAACACCACGGCAATATGATCCGCGTCCGTGTCGCTCAACAACTTCATCAGCATGGAGCAGAATCCATAAAGCGCGCCCACAGGTGTGCCGTCTTTACGGGTCATACGATTGCGCATATTGGCAAAATACGCACGGAAAATAAAGCTGGACCCGTCAATCAGATAAACGTGTTCCGGCTTGGTCGGTGTGTTTGATGTATCAGTCATAAAGCTGACTATAGCGAAGCTTTAATCAAGCACAAGAAAGAAAGTAGAAGGCTTAAAAAAAGAAGGTTCCCGCATGACTTGACGCGGAAACCTTCGTAAACTAAATCCTGTTAGAAAGCTGTGACCTAATGCCCGTGCAAGGTCGCGCCTTCTTTCAATTTATAAGTCTTGGAGCAATAAGGACAGACGACTTTATATCCGTCTTCCGGCTTCAGGCTTAGGAATACCCGCGGGTGGCCAGCTGCGCCGCCTTCCCCATCACATGCAACGGATGCAGTTTCAACCTCGATGATTTCTTCAGGCTTCATTATTGCCCCCTAAAAACATTGTAATAAATTTAACTGAATGATACCGATTGCCGACTAAATTTACAACCGGAGCAAATTTCGTGACAGCTTCTATAGCGCAAAAAAACACCGATGGCACCCCAAATCCTCAACCTGATGCAGCGATTGAGGTGAAAAATCTCTCCAAGATTTACAAGGGGTCTTATGGACAGCCCGAAAAGCATGCGTTGAAGGATGTCTCACTTACAATCCCGCGCGGATCGTTTTTTGCACTGTTGGGGCCAAACGGGGCTGGCAAGTCAACCTTCATCAACATCTTGGCGGGCCTTGTGACAAAAACATCCGGGGACGCCCAAATCTGGGGCTACGACATCGAAGATCAAATGCGTGCCGCGCGTCGCTCCATCGGGATTGTCCCGCAGGAACTTAACCTCGACCCGTTTTTCACCCCACGTGAATTGCTGGAAGTCCAAGCCGGTCTTTATGGTGTGCCACAACATCTGCGCCGCACCGACGAAATTTTAGAAGCGGTGGGCCTGAGTGATAAAGCCAAATCCTATGCCCGCACCCTATCCGGCGGGATGCGCCGGCGCTTGCTGGTCGCCAAGGCCATGGTCCATTCCCCGCACATTCTGGTGCTGGATGAGCCAACCGCCGGGGTGGATATCGAACTGCGCATCCAGCTTTGGGATTATGTACGCGAGCTTAACCGCATGGGCACAACCGTCCTTCTGACCACCCACTATCTGGAAGAAGCCGAGGAACTGTGCGACAAAGTTGCCATCATCAACCATGGTCGCTTGGTTGCGTGCGACGAAACAAGCACGCTCCTGTCCAAAATGGATGCGAAAGAACTGATCGTCTCCATTAGCGAGGAACTAACGGACGTGCCCGCCTCTTTACGTGGCTTTGGCTATAACGTCACTTTGCAACCGGGCAACCGTTTGTCGTTCCAGTACAGTCCAAGTAAAGTAGAGATTGCAAAGATTTTCGAACTGGTGCATGAAGCAAAGCTCACCATTACGGATCTCACAACCGAAGAAAGCGATCTTGAGGACCTCTTCCTCAGGCTCACACGCCAAGATAATGCTGAACACGCTTAAAGCCTTACTCGTTCTCCTCACCCTGACGGCCTGCACCCCTCATATTGAGGGATTGGGCAAACGCACACAGGTCCCTGATCTTGACGGCGACACGTTTTATGTCGCCCAAGACGGGGTTCGTCTGCCCTTGCGCATTTGGGAACCAAAAGAACCTGCAAAAGCCGTCCTTATCGGGGTCCATGGCTTTAACGATTATGGCAACTTTCTCACGCCGGGGATGGAAACCTTTCTGCAGGACAATGCCATCAAGCTGATCACCTATGATCAACGCGGGTTTGGTAAGTCTGCCACACGTGGTTTCTGGCCCGGTAAAGAAGCCTTGGTCAATGATCTGGCAAATATCATTCATCTGGTTCACAGCCGCTATGAACACCTCCCCCTTTATGTGATGGGGGAAAGTATGGGCGGGGCGGTTGTCGTCAATACCCTGACGCAGGTGAAACCCTTGCCCATTGAAGGCGCGATCCTGTCGGCCCCTGCGGTCTGGGGGCCAAGTTCTTGGCCGTGGTATCAAAAAGCCACCCTCTACGCCATGAGCTACACCATGCCTTGGCTGACCCTGTCGGGTGGTGGCATTGTCCAGCCGACAGACCATCTGGAAAATTGGAAAAACTGGAGCCTTGATCCCCTCGTCATCCGCAACACCCGCGTAGATGCCATGTGGGGCGTCAGCTGGTTGATGGAAGATGCGCTCAACGCCGCGCCTGATTTGGACGTCCCGACCTTGATGCTGTATGGGGCCAATGACGAAGTGATCCCCCATAAACCCACCGCACAGTTTGTCAAAAAACTACCTGCCAACGTCAAGGTCGCGTATTACCCCGACGGCTGGCATTGGCTCTCACGCGATCACAACGGCCCGACCATTTGGAAAGATGTCGTCAGCTGGATCAACACCCCCGCAAAAGACCTGCCATCCGGTGCAGATCAGGACGCGCGAAAGAACTTCTAGGCCTGCCCCTCAGGGGTTCTATCCAACGGATGCTTTTGCTGTTGATAGAGCAAAAGCATCGGACCAAAGGCGGCAAACACCGTCAGGAACCAGAAAGAATAGGCATAGTCTACATACAAGAACAGTGTCGTATAGCTGATAATCACGACTCCACGGATAAACAGATTGATCCGTTGCGTGTACGCTATAAACCGCCCGATGACGTCGTTTGACACCAACTCCATCGCAATGGTCTGGCGCGAAATCCGTGATAGGCTGTTAAATACCCCCCACCCGACAGAGACAACACAAAGGCTGACGATCCCATCCTCAAAAATCAAAAAGGCTGTCACCAACACAAATCCACATACGGCGGTGACAAGGCTGACATAAGGGTCAATCCGTGTCAGCAACATGCCGGAAAAAGCCCCCGTTAAAATCGCGCCCACCGTGTAGGACAAGGTGACCAACGCTAACGACTGCGCGTCACTCTTTAACACGTCGGCGACAAAAACCGGCTTGATTATATTCAACAGCATCACACAGATGAACGGAATATTCCCCGCCGTCACCAGATAGATCAAAGCTTTGTTAAAATTCAGATCATCGCTTGCGGCCGTGATCTTCTTGGCCTGCAGCGGGCGCACCGGCTCGTCAATCCGCCCAAACAAAAAGGCCGATAGGGCAAGACTTAAGGCGCAGACAATAAAAATCGCTTCCATCGGCAGGATATCCAGCAACAACACCGCGATTGTCCCCGCACTAAAGGCCGCAATCTGGTTTTCCACTTCCAGCCAACCGTTTAGCTTGCCATAATTTTCCCGCACCGTAAGGGATTGGGCCAAGGCCCCGCGTGCGGTGTAATAAAAATTAAAATAGACCTGCATCAAGACATAAGCGACCAACAAGGACGTCAGATAGATCATCCCGCCAATGGGCAAAAAGGCCAAGGCGCAGAAAAGAAGACAGCCACAGGTCGAGGTGGTCATCAACACGGTCGTGCGTTGCCCGCGATCAATAATCCGCCCGATCATCGGCATGATATACATAATCAAAAAGATCGTGATCGTCGCAAGAATGGTAAAGGTATTGCTGCTGGATTCTTTAATAAATAGCCACGGGATCAGGATGGACGCGATCCCGACCGCGGCAGACGCACAAAAGTTCGCCAGCAACATTTGACGGATTTTGCGTTCCAGCAAGAGGGGGGAGATTTTGAGCCGCACTAGACTTCCGCTTCGTCAATGACCCATGCTTCGTCCTGTGCAGCCTCGACCCACTGTTGCATGGGCGCAAAATCCCGGATCGCCTCGCTATACTCTTGCAACGGTCCTTCAAGCGCAACGCCATAGCTGTTAAAGCGCCAAACAATCGGGGCGTACATAGCATCCGCAATGGTAAAGCCACCAAACAGGAACGGGCCTGCTTGCGTCTTGCGTGCCAGACAGTTTTGCCAACTGTCTTTGACCCGTTCGATCTCAAGCTGACATTCCGGCGTGACGGAGAAATCGTCCACAACGCGACGAATATTCATCGGCATTTCATTGCGGATGGTAAAAAAGCCGGAATGCATTTCCGCGGCAACAGAACGGGCAAGTGCACGTTCCTGAACATCAACAGGCCACAGCCCCGCACCGGGATTGCTGTCGTTGAGATACTCACAAATCGCCAACGAATCCCAGATACAAAAATCATCCACTTTCAAGACAGGAACCTTGCCCGCCGGTGAATGGGTAAGGATTTTATCCTTAAAACCGTCCTGCATCAACGCAATGACAATTTCATCAAACTCCAGCCCAAGATGCTTCATCACCAACCAAGGACGCAGGCTCCAGGACGAATAATTTTTATTCCCCATGACGAGAGTGTAGCGTGACATGATTTCCTCCGTTATTGTGTAAAAAACATATCTTTAAAAAAGGGTAAAGTCTATGGCCGCAACAGAATATCTCATTAAAAAGAGTGATTTAGACCCTATTCCCCTTGTGCCTATTGCACCAGAGGAATTCGATAAATGGTTGAAAAAGCAAAACAAAGACATCCAAAACTGGGTGGGTGCAAATGCTTTTAGCGCGCGCGCAGGCAGCTTCCTCTTACTCCCCTCCAAGAAAGGCGAGATCGACCAAGTGCTGGTTGGCATCTCTAAAGACCGAACCATGTGGGATTACGCAGCCCTGCCCGCAACTTTGCCCGAAGGAACTTATAAGATCAAAGGCCGCCTGAAAGATGAAGAGGCTGACGCCGCCTGCCTCGGCTGGTCATTGGGCACCTATAGCTTTGATTGGTACAAAGAAAGCACGAAAGAATTCGCCACTCTTGTTCTCCCCAAAAATGTTGATGAGACACGCTTGGATGCCCTTGCTGGCGGGATTGAACTGACCCGTGACCTGATCAACATCCCCGCTGCTGACATGGGGCCGGTTGAACTGGCCCAAGCCGCGCGTGACCTTGCGGCTGAGTTTGGCGGGCAATGTTGTGTAATCGAAGATCAAGACCTGCTGGAACACAACTTCCCTGCCGTCTATGCGGTGGGTAAGGGCGCTGCGGAAGGCCGACGCCCGTGCCTGATCGATATGGTCTGGGGCGAGGAAAAAGCCCCAAAAGTGACACTGGTCGGCAAAGGCGTTTGTTTCGACACAGGGGGGCTGGATATCAAACCCGCTGCCTTTATGAAGTTAATGAAAAAGGACATGGGGGGCGCAGCCCACGTCTTGGGTCTTGCCAAAGCCATCATGGCTGCCAACCTACCCATCAATCTGCGCGTCATCATTCCAGCGGTGGAAAATGCGGTATCGGATAAAGCCATGCGCCCACTGGATGTGGTCGAATCCCGCAAAGGTAAAACCATCGAGATTGGGCATACCGATGCGGAAGGTCGCGTGGTACTGGCCGACGGTCTTGCGTTGGCCTGTGAAGATAAGCCCGAACTCATCCTTGATTTTGCGACCTTGACCGGTGCAGCCCGCGTCGCCCTTGGCACCGAACTACCCGCGCTGTTTAGCAACAACGACAAATTGGCCAATGATCTTTTGGCAGGCGGAACGGCAGAAAATGATCACATGTGGCGTCTGCCGCTGTGGAAGCCCTATCGTAAATTGATTGATGGCAAAACCGGCGATCTGTCCAACGAATCTGCCGCCCCTTATGGGGGGGCGATCACAGCCGCCCTGTTCCTTGAAGAATTTGTCGATCATGACATTCCTTGGGCGCATATGGATGTGATGGGCTGGAACACCTCTTCGCAGGCTGGTAAGCCCGAAGGCGGCGAGGCCATGGGCCTACGTGCTGCCTTCCATATGATAAAAAATCGGTTTTAGGGATATTAGGGGTTGCCCTTCTAGGGCAGCTCCTCTAAAACTGTTCGAAACCGTAACGAAATGGCTGTAATCATGGGCGTTGAACTCGAACCGGTCCAAGCGTTGGACCTTTGGCGAAAAGCAATTCTGGAAAGTGTACGTAGAGATGGGCCAGACCTGTCTGCGCGTCAAATGGCGTTGTTGCTGACGGTCTACCTTACACCGCCACCCCATACCGTGCGCGGTCTGGCACAAACACTCAATGTCTCTAAACCCGCCATCACACGGGCGCTCGATCGTCTTGGTCAAATGGAACTGTTGCGCCGCAAGGTCGACGACAATGACCGACGTAGTGTGCTTGTCCAACGTACAGTCAAAGGCTCTGTTTTCCTGCGTGAATTTGGGGAAATCATCGTCCAAAGCGCAGATAAGATGGGCGAAGAGTGATTTGCCTCACAGGTAAGTGGGCCCCCCTCGCCTAAGATCATCTGATCCTTTTTGTGAATGAGGGGTCAAACCTGTGAAAATCAAGAGAAGCGACCTTGACTGGGCCGTCACCCAAAATATCCTGAACCCACAACAGGCAGATGCCTTGTGGACGGGCTTGTGCACCCGGACGGAACCCGACACCAAATTCAGCGTCACCCATGTTCTTTATTATCTCGGCGCCTTGATTATTATCGGCGCCATGAGCTGGTTTATCACCGATGCATGGGACCGGCTTCATTCGTCCATTCTGTTGATCGTCTCCGGTGGCTACCTGTTGGGCTTTTTGCTGGTGGGGAACCTGATGTGGTTTAAATCCCAACATCGCATCCCGGCGGGCCTATTCATCACCATTTCCATCTGCCTGACGCCGTTATTTATCTATAGTTTGCAGCGCGCATTGCATCTCTGGCCCCATCAAAACCCGGGGGATTATCACTCGTTCTTTTCATGGGTCAATGGCGGCTGGTTTGCGATGGAACTGGTGACGCTGATCTCCGGCCTTATTGCCCTCAGACTCTATAAGTTCCCGTTTATGAGTGCCCCTGTCGCGCTTGTCCTGTGGTTTATGTCCATGGACCTGACGCCGATCCTGTTTCAAGGCGAAGGATCGATTTATGAACAACGTAAATGGATGTCGCTGGTTTTTGGGCTAATCATGATTGCCGGATCCTATATGATTGATCGCAACACCAAAGAAGACGTAACCTTCTGGGGCTATTTGTTTGGCTGCATCGCCTTTTGGGGCGGCCTGACACTGCTAGACGGGGATAGCGAACTGTCGCGCTTTGCCCATTTTGCCATCAATGTGGGCTTAATCGCGCTATCGCTTTTCCTAGACCGGAAAGTCTTTTTAATCTTTGGCGTGTTTGGGGTGGTGATTTATCTTTATCACCTGTCTTCCCATCTATTTGAAGACTCGCTGACCTTCAGCATCGCGCTCAGTGCACAAGGACTGTTGCTGGTATATCTCGGCATCCTCTACAACAAACATCACGACAAAGTTGAACGCCACCTCACCCCTTACATTCAAAAATGGCGACCACGCAAGACCCAGGCATAAAAAAGCCGCCTCTTTTTCATGAGGCGGCTTTTAAACTTATTCCTGACCCTTTCAAGCAGCTTGCGTACTCTCGCATTGCTCGGTCAGGACAGCGTAAAGTGCGTCATTGGTATCAGAACCACGCAGTTTTTCGCACACGTTATCGTCACGCAACAGACGCGAGACACGTGCCAGCGCTTTCAGATGGTCTGCCCCGGCACCTTCCGGTGCCAACAGCAAGAAAATCAGATCGACAGGGTCGTCGTCGATAGCATCAAAATCAATCGGTTTTTCAATACGGGCGAAAAGACCGTATAACCCATCCAGTTCATTGAGCTTGCCATGCGGGATTGCAATGCCCTTGCCGACACCTGTGGTGCCCAGGCGTTCGCGTTCCAGCAGCACGTCGAAGATTGCCCGTTCATTCAGTCCGGTAATGTTTGCGGCGTGATGTGCCAACTCTTGCAGGGCTTGCTTTTTGCTTGTCGCACGCAAGTCTGCAACAACACGTTCCGGTGTTAGAATTTCTGAGATTTCCATGTATAGACTACTCTTTGGTTCCTACTCTAAATATCGGCACGTTTTCACGCGCTTGTTGACTCTGCCGTGGCAGGGTCAATCCAGCCGATATTACCGTCCTCACGACGGTATACCACATTTACGCTACCATTTGCACTGTTTCTGAAAACCAGTACAGGTAGGTCGGCCAAGTCCATACGCATAACCGCGTCGGCTACAGCCAGCTTGTGGATTTTGGTGTCCACTTCGGCCACAATAGCCGGAGCGGTTGCTTCTTCTGCGATCTCTTCTTCGTGACCGGAGAAAACAGTATGTTGCGCCTGTTCTATCTGGATACGGTCCTGATCGCGGTGATGATCGCGCAGGCGACGCTTGTAGCGTCTTAACTGCTTGGCGATCCGTTCGATCCCTTCGTCAACAGCGGCATAGGCATCACCTGCCAAACCACGACCTTGCACATGGATTTCTTTGCCCACATGAACCGTAATATCTGCCTTGAACTGATGTTTATCCTTGGAGATCGTCGCCGTGCCTTCGACCGCTTTGTCGAAGTATTTTTCTGTATTGGCTTTGAGCGTGTCTTCAATGTGTGAACGCAGGCTGTCGCCAACGTCCATCTGTTTACCTTGTACAGCAATTCTCATATCTGAAGTTTCCTGCTTGTTATTGGCCTTGTCTCTATTAGCCGACCATCAAGCGCATCTTTCATTTTAAAAACGTCATACAAAGTGATGAAGCGTCTCTCATCGCGCGAAGGCCGGGAACTTAGTGGCAGAGTCCCTATATGTCAATAGTCTTAGTTTATGCCTTTCCTGTTAGACTCACCTTGATATGCATCATAATCATTTGGGTCGTATTTTGGAGAATTCAATTTCTCTTCTTATATCAAAGCTTTCTTTTCTCGCCTTCTTTGTACCGATGAAGGAATATTCAACGCTTCGCGGTATTTTGCCACAGTTCTACGGGCAATGTCGATTCCATCATTTTTCAACAATTGGACGAGTTTATCATCCGAAAGTATCTTGGTCGCCGGTTCGTCGTCGATCAATCGTTTTATGCGGTACTTCACCGATTCTGCAGAATGGGCATCGCCGCCTTCTGAACTGTTGATCGCGGAGGTGAAGAAATACTTCAGCTCAAAAATCCCGCGCGGTGTCGAGATGTATTTGTTGGAGGTCACACGCGACACCGTACTCTCATGCATCTCAACCACCTCTGCAATATCGCGCAGGACAATCGGCTTCAGGTGCTCAATCCCTTTTTTAAAGAACATCTCCTGCTGGCGCACAATCTCGGTCGACACCCGCAAAATCGTCGTTGCGCGTTGGTGCAGGGATTTAACCAGCCAGTTGGCATTCTGAAAACATTCACTAATGTAGTGTTTAGACTCTTTATCCAGCCCCATTTGGGTGACTTCGGCATAATAGGTATTATCCACCAACACTTTAGGCAAATTATCACTATTCAGCTCCACCAGCCATTTACCTTTCAGACCGCGCTTCATGATAATATCCGGCGTGATCGCTTGGGCATCACTTGTATCAAAAGCAAAGGCGGGTCTAGGGTCGAGGGCTTGAATTTCCGACATCATGTCAGCCAGATCTTCCTGATCGACCCGACAAATTTTCATCAAGGCCGGAAAGTCGCGCTTACCCAGCAACTCCAGATTATCAACCAAAGCTGCCATCGCCGGATCAAAGCGGTTTTTGTCCTTAAGCTGAAGCGCCAGACATTCTGCCAGATTGCGGGCAAAGATCCCAATCGGGTCCAGCCCTTGCAATTGATCAAGCACCCGTTCAATCCGGTCCACATTGCACGACAAACTTTCCGCAATTTCTGCGACATCGCCCGTGAAGTACCCACTTTCATCAAGAAATTCCAGCAAGTGAGTGCCGATCAGTCGTTCCATCGGATCATCGATATCCAGATTGATCTGTTCCAGCAAATGGTCGCGCAAAGAAATATCGGCGCTTAAATTCTGTTCCCAATCAAAGCTGTCGCTGTCGCCACCGGCACCACCATAGCTTGTCGTATCCAGCCCACCCGACCCGGCAAGGGTCTGGTCCCCCGGTGTATCGCTGCTCCATTGATTATCCACATCGGCATCAATCGAGTCTGAGCTACTGTTGCTTTCGTTATTGAAGTTAATATCTTCAAGGCCGGGCGCACCAATGTCATCAGCCCCACTGGAAGTGTCTTCACTTTGCAGCGCCTCCACAGCTTCCTGCACCGGGGCATTCTCGCTTTCATCGCGTTGCAGAAGCGGGTTTTTCTCCAACTCTTCTTCCACAAACGCCCCAAGCTCCATGTTGGACATTTGCAACAGTTTGATCGCCTGCTGCAACTGAGGCGTCATCACAAGGGACTGGGACTGTTTTAAATCTAACCTGACGCTGAGTGCCATGGCCTACCCCCGCTTACAAACTGAAACGGTCGCCAAGATAGACGCGGCGCACATCTTCGTTGCCGACGATGTCTTCCGGGCTCCCTTCCATCAGGACAGAGCCGTCGTGAATAATATAAGCGCGATCAATGATATCCAGCGTTTCACGCACGTTATGGTCCGTAATCAAGACACCCAGACCCCGGTCTTTCAAATGCTTCACCAGATCACGGATATCACCAACGGCAATGGGATCGATCCCGGCAAACGGTTCGTCCAGCAAGATAAAGTGCGGCTGTGAGGCAAGCGCACGGGCAATCTCAACACGGCGACGCTCTCCACCGGACAGGGCCAAGGCGGGCGCGCGGCGCAAGTGGGTAATGGAAAATTCCGCCAGCAAGGCTTCAAGGCGGGCTTCGCGGCGGTTGCGTTTTGGCTCCACCACTTCCAGCACGGCACGGATATTCTGCTCGACGGTCATGCCCCGAAAGATCGAGGCTTCCTGCGGCAAATACCCGATCCCAAGACGGGCACGGCGATACATGGGTAAGTCGGTGATGTTCTGACCATCCAGTGTGATGCTGCCATAATCAGGCGCAATCAGCCCTGTGATCATATAAAAGCACGTGGTCTTCCCGGCCCCGTTCGGCCCCAGCAGACCGACGACTTCGCCGCGCTGAATGGACAGGCTTGCCCCACGTACAACCGGACGCTTTTTAAAGCGTTTCCCCAAGCCATCCGCAACCAGCCCCTGGTTATTGGTCACCAGTTCTGGTTTAGACTTTGTTGGAATCGGTATTTCTTTGGTCATAGGATACGCCAATCTTGGTTAGGGTTGGCACCATTATTGCACAGATTTTGTTGTTGGCAAGACCAACCCGCGCACACGGTTGTCATTTGTGCCAGCACAAGCTTTCAAACGGCTCACATTTGTCTTCAAATTCACGGTGGCGGAACAGCCATTCAGGATATTGCCGCCGCGCTTGATCTTGACAGAACCGGTCAGGGTTGCAACCCCGCTGTTCACGTTATAAACGCCCTTGTCTGCCGTCACATGCTCCGTCTTCGTGATAATCACCACATTGCCAAAGGCGTTGACGCGGTGGACCTCACTTTGGCCCTGTTTGTTTTTACGAAACAGGGCAGCAATCACATCCGCCTTAATCTCGCGACCTTCGCGCACGGCGGTTGCATTGCCACGGGCGACGGCTTGCGCGCGTTCTTCCCAATATTCCAGCGTGCCGTCGGCGCTGATGGTATCATCAGGTGTTCTTAACGTCGGACGCCCGCCGGACATCACCATGATGGCGCGTTTTAAGTCATAGACCGCACGATCCCCGGTTGCCGTTTCCGTATCCGACGTAATTGTCACCCCGCCCAACGCTTCCAGACGGTGAATGTTGGTATTGCCGCCCGCATCGCTGGCTTCATCCAAATAATAGGCACGCAGTTCTTCCGCATTGACGGTCACATTTGCCCGTTTGGCAACCGCATTGCCTTGCGCGATGATCAGCTTTTCGTTTTGCTGCCACTCAATCCCGTTATCCGCGTAAATTTCCAAAGGCGCACTTGTTGAACCGCTGGCGAGGTTGATATCCTGAGCAAATGCTTGCCCGCTCAACAGACTAAAAACCAGTGCAAATGAAGCAATACGTTTAATCATTGGGTGTTATTTATCCGGTTCAAATAGAGTTTTGCGCTTGTTTTACCCGTGAAGATGATCGTTTTCCCTTTATCAATCAAGCGAAAACCTTCTGCTTCAATGCGACCGAATGGGCCTTGTCCGACCACGGGATTATGGCCTTCCGCCGACCCGTTAGCCAGATCAATGCCCGTTGTCTGGGTGTGCATCTCATAGCCGGAATCATGGAACAGGTTTACCGCGCCATCCAGTTCAAGGTACTGGGTCGGGCGATCGTAAATCCCGTTTTCAGCAGTCAAAACCAGCCATGAACCGTCATTTAAGGTCACGTCCGCCTTGGGGAGCTCCAGCAGAATACTTTGGGTATCGCCATTTATACGACGGGCAATATCCGCCGTTACCGCAAACGGCTGATTTTCATTATCCGTTCCCGTGTAGCGCGCATTGATCATGGAGGGGTCTTTGGCCTCCGAGAGTTCAATGTTTGAAAAACCGATGGAAAACCGTTTGGAATCGGCACGTAAATGAGGCCAGATAACAATCATGACCACCAACAGAACCGCAAGCAAAGGGAACAGAAGCTTCAGCGTCTGGACAAAGCGGCTGTAGGCACGACTAAAACTGGAAGGCTGCGACAGGCTAATCGCGTGCAGATCACGGTAATCCGTGCGCGATTTGGGCGTTTGCCGCAGTGGTGTTTCAGCCAAGGCCATAAAGCCGTTCCCTACCCTAAAAGGTTATGCAATACCTGCGCGCAGACAGTCATGGATATGGATGATACCGATCACAGTCTCTGCCTCGTCCACGACAAAAAGACTTGTGATGGATTTAGAATTCATAATCGCAAGCGCTTCCACAGCAAGCGCCCGCGCGCCAATTGTCTTGGCACCAACAGTCATAATATCGCCCGCAGACTTTTTAATCAAATCATCTGTCATATGACGGCGCAAATCGCCATCTGTAATGATCCCTACCAGCTTTGTCTGTTCATCTGTCACCGCAACACAGCCAAAATGCTTGGCGGTAATTTCCAGCAGAGTATTACTCATCGGGTCTGTCGGACGCACCACGGGCAAGGCGTCTCCCGAATGCATCAAGTCTTTCACCTTCATCAACTGATTACCCAGACTACCGCCGGGGTGAAACTGCTGAAAATCATCTGCTGAAAAGCCGCGACGTTCCAGTAAGGCAACCGCCAACGCATCACCAAGCGCTAACGTCAGGGTCGTTGACGTGGTCGGCGCCAATCCCAAAGGGCAAGCTTCTTTCACCGCTGGCAAAACCAAGCTGACATCTGACGCTTCCGACAGTGTGCTCCCTTTGCGCGATGTAATCGAAATCAACGGAATGGAAAAACGACGGCTATAGGCGATAAAGTCCGATAATTCGGCTGTTTCCCCTGAATTTGACAAGCCAAGGATCGCATCATCTTGCGTGACCATCCCCAAATCGCCATGACTGGCTTCCCCCGGATGGACAAAGAAGGCAGGCGCCCCCGTAGAGGCGAGAGTTGCAGCAATCTTGCGACCGATGTGACCGCTTTTGCCCATCCCTGTCACAACAATCCGCCCTTTAACCGCTGCTAGAATATCCACCGCTTTTGCGAACCGTTCATCCAAACTATCCGCCAGTGCGAGCAAGCCGTCAGATTCCAGCTTCAAAACATTTTTGGCCGAAGCCAAATCCTGTTCAACGGGACGGGGTTTTGCGATACGGGAATGGGTGGTCATAACTCTACAAACTTAACGGGGTTGAATGTGCATTTAGATATAGGCGTCAAACGCTTATGACGTCAATGCCTGAGCGTGTATCTTTCGTATAGGTCTCTCTCGATTAATGAGAGAAAATATCCACTTCCGGCCATCCGCCCAGATCAAGACGCGCCCGTGTCGGCAAGAAGTCAAAACAGGCTTGTGCGATTTCCTTACGGCCCTCACGCTGTAACATATGCTCCAGAATTTCCTGCAACTGATGAAGGTAAAGCACATCAGAGGCTGCATATTCTACTTGTGCCGGGCTCAACTCTTCTGTCCCCCAGTAAGAGGATTGTTGCTGCTTTGACAAATCAATGCCCAGCAATTCCTGACAGAGTGCTTTCAGTCCATGACGATCCGTGTAAGTACGGACTAACTTGGAAGCGATTTTAGTGCAATAAACCGGTGTACAGGTCACACCGAGATATTTTTCAATGATCGCCACATCAAAACGGGCAAAGTGAAAGAGCTTTTCGACCGATTGATCAGCCAGCAGTTTTTTAAGATTCGGTGCGTCATACACAGGCTCTTTAAAATGCACCAGATGCGCATTGCCGTCCCCGCTGGACAGTTGCACCACACACAAACGGTCACGATGCGGGTTTAAGCCCAGTGTCTCGCTATCAATGGCAACAGATTTTCCAAAATCCAGACCGGCGGGTAAATCCCCGTAATGCACTTCGATTGCCATGATAATCCCTCTTTAATACTCTGCAATAATTCAGTTCTGTTCCTTATATGTGTTTATGAAACAAAAGAGAAGACCCGCGTTGAGGAAATTGAGGTAAAAATAAATCTAAAAAAGGCAAATTTCAGACATAAAAAAACCTTCGTTTCCGATAAGGAACGAAGGCATTCTATTTGGTAGAAGGCATCATCTACAAAAGTAAATGGTGCCCAGGAGAAGACTCGAACTTCCACGGCCTTGCGGCCACTGGCACCTGAAGCCAGCGCGTCTACCAATTCCGCCACCTGGGCACAGTCTCTAGCGTTTAACCGCCGAGGACGAGGCGGGTTTTAAGGCCGTTCAGATGAGAAGTCAACACAAATTGTGAAATATTTTTAAAAACATTTTTCACCTAGCCAAATCATAAGGTTGTCGCTTGCCATTAAGGGGTATATAACCGCATAAGTACGTTAAATATACAGGCATGGAACAGAGCTTTAAGGAGAAGGTCTATGGGGCGTCGTATTGCAACAGTGTTCGGTGGGTCAGGTTTTCTGGGTCGTCACATCGTCAAACGTCTGGCAGAAAAAGGATATACCGTTCGGGTTGCAGTTCGCGATGTGGAATCCGCCATGTGCGTTAAACCCTACGGCGATCCGGGTCAGATTATCCTGCAAGCCTGCAACATCCGTAAATATGATATGGTGGAACGCAGCGTTCAGGGCGCAGATGTCGTCTTTAACCTCGTTGGCCTGTTGTCCCCTTGGGGCAAACAGTCTTTCGGCAAAGTCCATGTGGATGGGGCGGCAAATATCGCAAAGGCCTGTACGAAAGCAGGTGTTGCCAATCTGATCCATTTGTCTGCCATTGGCGCAGACGTAAACGCCGAAGCTGAATATGCCCGCACCAAAGGTGTTGGCGAAGCTGAAGTCTTAAAAGCTTACCCGAACGCAACCATCTTGCGCCCCAGCGTTGTCTTTGGCCCCGAAGACGGGTTCTTTAACCTGTTTGCCGGCCTGATGCGCTTTACCCCCGCCCTGCCCGTCATCGGCGCACCCCTGTTCCCCGAAGTGAAATTTGAAAACGGCGAACTGGACATCAACCTTTACGGTGATGGTGGGGCGAAACTCCAGCCGGTTTATGTGGGCGATGTGGCGCAAGCCGCGGTCAACGCAATTGACAATGACGCAGCCAAAGGCAAAATCTTTGAACTGGGTGGCCCGGAAGTCATGACCTTTATGGGCGTGATGAAACGCATCTTGAAACAGACGGAACGTAAGCGTTTCCTCGTCCCTGTTGCGATCCCTTTTGCAAAGATCCTCGGTGGGATCATCGGCTTTTTGCCCAACCCAATCCTGACACGCGATCAAGTCACCATGCTGGAAACCGACAATGTGGTCAGCGACGGCGCTTTGACACTGAAGGATCTGGGCGTGGAACCGACATTGGCAGATGTGATCCTGCCGACCTATCTGGCTCGCTTCAAGCAGCTCAAAAAACAGTCCCGCCATATCGAGCGCCGCATCTAAGCTGACTAAACACTCCGCTAGAAAACAGGCCTTGGGGTTCCCCCCCTTGGCCTTTTTTCATGAGGGGCTTACACTAAAATTGACAGCCCCTTGCTGGCCCCTTATATCCAATAGGTAAGATTTATCAAAAACGGAGTTGCCGCCATGGCTATGGAAGCCCACGAAATCGAAAAACTGATCAAAGACGGACTACCGGATGCTGAGGTGCGCATTGAAGATTTGCGCGGCGATGGCGACCATTATGCGGCCTATGTTGTGTCCAAATCCTTTGAAGGCAAATCACGCGTGCAGCAGCACCAAATGGTATATAATGCCCTGCAAGGTAAAATGGGCGGTGAACTGCACGCTCTTGCCTTACAGACCAGTATTCCTGAATAAAGCGCACCGCGTTGTCCTCCCCCCACGTGCCGCAACGTCAAGGCTTAGATCAGACCCAACTTGCCACACTGGCGGCGGTCATCGCCTGCATTTCTTGGGGGATGTTTGGCCTGTATTTCAAGATACTGGACCAAGTCTCCCCTCTTGAAATTCTTTCCCACCGGATCCTTTGGTCCGTGGGTTTATTAGCGATTTTAATAACGGTCCTGAACAAATGGCCGGAAATTATCCCCATTTTACGCAGTCCCAAAAGACTCGCCATTTACGCCCTGAGCGCCCTGCTGATTTCAGTTAACTGGGGCATGTATATCTATGCGGTGACAAGTGGACAGGCCCTTGAAGCGAGCATGGGTTATTTTATCATGCCACTGGTAGCGGTTATGCTGGGCGGGATCTTTTTTGCTGAACGTTTTTCCAAACCGCAACTTGCCGCCATCGCGCTTGCCGTCGTCGGCGTGATCTATCAGGTTGTTTTTTATGGCAGTCCGCCATGGATTGCCCTGTGTCTTGCGTTTTCTTTTGGGTTTTACGGCATGATCCGCAAAAAGGCAGAAGCCGATGCCATCTCCGGCCTGTTTCTCGAAACCTTGCTGATCAGCCCCCTTGCCCTCGGCTTCATGGCATATGCCGCCCATCAGGGCGAGCTGTTCTACCTCACCGCCGGTTGGGACTTTAAGGCACTGCTGATGTTTGCAGGCGTCGTCACCACCTTCCC
Source organism: Terasakiella pusilla DSM 6293 (assembly GCF_000688235.1). GTDB lineage: Bacteria > Pseudomonadota > Alphaproteobacteria > Rhodospirillales > Terasakiellaceae > Terasakiella > Terasakiella pusilla. Next base: position 122,570 of record NZ_JHYO01000012.1, read on the forward strand.
GCTGGTGCTGTTTGCCTATGGCGCGCGACATTTGCGCTATTCTACCGTTGGGATTATCCAGTACATCAACCCATCGGCCCAGTTCCTCATCGCTGTCTTTATTTTTGGGGAAGCCTTTACGCTTCACACCCTAATTACCTTTGCCTGCATCTGGGCAGCACTTTTGCTCTATTCACAGAATAGTTATGCCCAGTCCCGCAGAAACAAGAGGGCAAATTCTTGACAAACGGGCTCAGGTAAGCCATATCGGTAGCAACTTAAAATGCTTTTTAATAAGGAATTGTATGTCATGAGTGACAATCCGGTTTTCGATCGTATCCAACAAGACATCAACGACAACGACGTCATGCTCTTCATGAAGGGCTCGCCGATGTTCCCGCAATGTGGCTTTTCTGCAGCGGTTGTTCAGGTTCTGACGCATCTCGGCGTTAAGTTTAAAGGCGTTGACGTTCTGACCGATCCGGAAATCCGCGAAGGCATCAAACAGTTTTCCAGCTGGCCGACGATTCCTCAGCTTTACGTTAAAGGTGAATTTATCGGTGGCTGTGATATCGTGCGCGAAATGTTCGACAATGGCGAATTGGCACAACTGTTGAAAGACAAAGGCATCGAAGCTGCTTAACGCGCCTCTCGCCTGATAGATATAAAAAAGCCTCCTTTGATCGGGAGGCTTTTTTTTATTTCGGTAAATCCCGCCGGACTTGCTCCTGCAAATCTTCTAGTGCGGTCAACAGCTTCTCGGTTACCACGCCCAACTCCGTTACAAAAACCTTCTCCAGCTGAGGGGCCTCCACATGTAACATCCCATTTATCTTAAGGAGAGGCGTGCTGTTTTCATATTCATAGCCGAAATCCTCTTCCAGCATCTTTGCAAAAGCGGCCTCTCTTAACACGTTTTGGGTGATATAGACCTCATAGCTCACAAGGCAGTGCCCACTTTCGTCCAAAGCTGCGAAATGATCCACATCTATTCTAAAGTGATAGATTTTTTCGCTCTCAACCAACCGGTGATGACGTGCGAGGACGCCTTCAACAACCTCGCGACTATTGTCCGCCTTGATCGTACATGTCTCGCCGTCCCCCTCATGAACATTGATCCCCAGCTTTTCATCCTTCGTGATCCGCAAAAGAAATTGAACATTTCCATAAACTTCAATTTCACTATGCGACGAGTCCAAAGCCTCATCCGCCATTGACGAGGACAAAACAGCACTTGCACCAAGCAAAACAACGAATATTCCAAGCAACCTGTTCATATAAATCCTCCCCCCTTTTCTTTCGAAGTAGGTTCAACGCATGTGATCGTAGATATGCTTTTTCAAGAGATTGAACGAGAAGGGTTTGTGCACAACGCCGTTCATCCCGGCTTCCAAACATCTTTGCTTCGTATGCGCAAACGCATCTGCCGTCAGCCCCAGAATCGGCACATTTTTACCGTCTTCCTTTTGCCGTATATTATAAGTTGCTTCCAACCCATCCATATTCGGCATATTTACATCCATCAAAATCAAATCAGGCTGAACCTTGTCAAACAATTGCAAGGCCTCGACCCCGTCATGGGCAATGGTTACCTTCATCCCCAAATTTTCAACAAAGCCTTTCGCAACCGCACTGTTGACGATATTATCCTCTGCAATCAATACTCGCAGGCCCTCCAACGGCAAAATCCCATTTGTCCCTGAGATTTCCTCGACCTCCAGGTCCTGCAATTGGGCACGTTTCAAGGGCAGCATCACCCGAAAGACGGACCCTTTGCCCCATCGGCTGTCTGCCTGTATATCACCGCCCATCAACGTACTAATTTCCTTAACGATGGAAAGCCCCAGACCGGAGCCGCCATAATGACGGGTCGTCGAACTATCTGCCTGTTTAAATTTTTCAAAAACTTGCGCCAAAGCTTCAACCGTCATGCCGATCCCTGTATCCGACACTTCAATGCAAATCCGGCTTACCCCCTCCTCATCATCACCTTTTTTCGCGAGTTCAAAGACATTGACGTCAACTTGACCTTCATGGGTAAACTTGATCGCATTGCTGAGAAGGTTGGAAACAATCTGACGGAGCTTGGTCGGGTCACACATCCAGTAACTACCCGCCTCCAGCGTGCTGTGGTAATTAACCAAAACACCCTTTTCACTCCCCAGGTTATTATAAAAATCCGTGGTCATGCTCAGGGTGTAATACACATCGACAGGGACAACCTCCAACTCCACCTGACCGGCTTCAATCTTTGTAAGATCAAGCACATTATTGAGCATGCTTAACAACAGTTGCCCCGAAGACTGGATCAGCGTCAGGTGATAACGTTCTTCCTTTGTAAATTTATTAATGTCCAATAATTGCACTAGACCAAGAATACCATTCAAGGGTGTTCTAATCTCATGGCTCATCGCCGACAGAAACTCTGATTTCACTTCGCTCGCGCGCTGTGCATCGCGATATCTGGAAGTAACCTGATCCACAAGAATCAAAGTAAAGAGGGTCATAACGATGACCAAAAGCACCATCAAGTACCCGAGCTTAATATAAATGGATATTCCGTCTTCTTTGGCCCTGACCTCCGTTAACACCCTCACTGTATGGGACGCTACACTTTGATAAAGGATGTTAAATGCTTCCAATGCCGGGGCATCGTCCACTTTGACCTGCGCATCATCTTTGGAAAGGCGGCTCAAAGTCCGCACACGGGGAAGATCCGTAAGCTTCTCTTTATAGCTGCCCAACACCGCTTCAATGGCATCCAACGCCTGCAGCTCTATCGGGGCGGACAGCTGTTTTCTCAAGATAGAGAGATCGGTGAGGGCGTTCTCATAATTTTTGAGAAGATTCTGTCTGTAAACGTCATCACGGCGCAGCACATAATTTTTGAAATTATGAATAAATCCGCCATAGCCGATATCCGCATTCAATTTAGCCAAACTACTTTGTACATCCTCGACCACCTCAAGGCGCTCACGTAGCACCTGCGAGACATCGTCAAACTTCCGTTCCAGATGCACAATGTAAAACCCGAGAAGCAACACGATGAGAGCAGACAACACAAGGGTCATTCTCTTAATCAGCCGACTATTCTGAACAATCAAATTCATCATAGTTTCCCAAAGCTCAAAACTTAGAACAGGTATATTCTTCTATATAGAATAGGACAAAACTCAACCCTATTAAACCTATAATTTACGGCCTTTTCAAAAATCGGCTGAAAACTCAAGTAGATACGAAATCGTGATCACAACTATGGCCAGAACGCAAAAAAAAGACACCCGACCAAATGGCCGGGTGTCTTTCGTTGGTTTCGTCTCGTAAAAATTAACGAGAGTAATATTCGATAACCAAGTTCGGTTCCATTTGAACCGGGTACGGTACGTCTTCCAGCTTCGGTACGCGGACGAACGTGCCAGTCATTTTCTTGTGGTCTACGTCGAGGTATTCAGGAACGTCGCGCTCACCAGAGGCAACCGCTTCCAGAACCATCGGGATTTCGCGAGATTTCGCGCGAACTTCGACAGTGTCACCTTCTTTAACAAGGTAAGAAGAAATGTTCACACGCTTGCCGTTTACCAGAACGTGGCCGTGGCTTACGAACTGACGTGCAGCAAACATTGTCGGTACAAATTTCATGCGGTAAACAACGGCGTCAAGACGTGTTTCCAACAGACCGATCAGGTTCTCGCCAGTATCGCCAACACGACGAACGGCTTCTTTGTAATAACGGTGGAATTGCTTCTCGCTCACGTTCGCATAGTAGCCTTTCAGCTTCTGCTTACCCATGAGCTGCATGCCGTAATCAGATACTTTACGACGACGCTGACCATGTTGACCCGGGCGAGAATCGCGACGGTTGATCGGAGATTTAGCGCGACCCCACAGGTTTACACCCAAGCGACGGTCAATTTTGTATTTTGCGTTAATACGCTTTGACATTGGTTAAATCCTTATTTTAAACCATTTTTCTTGTCCCGATAGGTTGCCAACGGCAACGTGATCCATACAGATCAACATTCTCGGGAATATGTAAGGCGCGGATTATATGAATTTCCGCGCCTTTGTCAAAAGGAATCTCCTAGCCCATAAGACCACCAGCGCTACCACCCATTTGCTGCCCCATCTGCATGGAGGTTGTATCACCACCAATCAGGCCGCCAGCAATCCCCCCAAGACTGGACCCTGCCTGTTGATAGAGTTTTCGATTTTGTGCATCCGACTGTTCCAGGAGGTTGCTTTGAATATCCGACATACTTTGGTTTAAGCTATCGCGACGTGTCGTAAAATCCTCATGGCTAGCTTCTGCCGCATCCGTGCGCAACCCTTGCATGATCGCCCCTGCAGACCCATCCGCCGACGACAGCCCTTGCGCCCCCATCCTCGCACGTCTTTGTGCAACAGCCTTGTTCAACTGATCCTTGCGCACTTTCTCTTTGCGCTCATAGTCATCCCATTGGGCCTTGGCCTGCCGATCTGCTTGTTGCTGTGCAGCCTTCTGCGCCGCCTTTTTCTGATCCGCTGCCTGTTTCATTGAAACAGCCATCTGGATCACCATCATAATAATTTGAACCCACATAGTCGGTCTCCTTTTAAAGTAACAATAGCCCAGACTCAGCCCCCTTCCCGTCAGGACTGCGTCATAGATAAAAGCTGAAAAATAAAGATCATAAAAAAAGGCGGCACCGCCGCTTACGGCTTTGCCACCTTCCAAACGGCCATCCGTGCAGCCGCTCTAATCTTCCAGTTCCGTATCCCAATAGAGAAAATCCCGCCAACTTTCGTGCAGATGGTTGGGCGGGAAGAAACGGCCGCATTCCTGTAGCTCGAACGCACTCGGCATATAAGGGGGTGTGGACAGATGCATCCTTGCCGCTTTCAGGCTCAGGTGTCCTTTTTGGGTATTACACGGCCTGCATGCAGTTACGATATTTTCCCAATTCGTCCGCCCGCCGCGGCAACGCGGGATCACATGATCAAACGTCAAATCCGTTGCGGGAAGCTGGATACCGCAATACTGGCAGGAAAACATGTCGCGTAAAAACAAGTTAAAGCGTGTAAAGGCCGCGCGCGGGGCTGGTTTGGCATATTCTTTAAGCGCAATAACGCTTGGCAGTCTCATTTCAAAGCTGGGAGAATGGGCAACCTGCTCATATTCCGACACCACCTGCACCCGTCCGATAAAGACGTTACGAATGGCATCTTGCCAGGACCAGAGCGACAGGGGATAGTAACTCAACGGGCGATAGTCCGCATTGAGGACAAGGGCAGGATAATGTGCATGGCCAGCCAGCATGTGGGTAAACTCCTGTCGTTGCGTTAGTATAGCCTAACAAATCCCTATGACAAAGAAGTTACAGCCCCTATAAAGATTGCCATGACAGACCATATCACCCGTTTTGCCCCCAGTCCGACCGGATATTTGCATCTCGGTCACGCCTATAGCGCTCTGTTTGCTGCAGAACACGGGCGCCGGTTTTTGCTGCGCATTGAAGATATCGACCAAGGCCGTTGCCGCCCGGAATATATCGACGCCATCTATGAAGATTTATGCTGGCTGGGCCTAAACTGGGAAATGCCTGTACGTATCCAATCCCGGCATCTTGATGAGTACCAACAGGCGGTTGATACCCTACAGGATCAAGGGCTGCTCTATCCCTGTTTCTGCACCCGTAAGGATATTCAAAACGAGATTGAACGCGCAGGCGGTGCCCCCCACGGACCGGACGGGCAACTATACCCCGGCACCTGCCGCCACCTCAGCGTCACGGAACGTGCCGACAAGATCGCATCTGGCATCCCCTATGCCTTGCGGCTGGACATGACCAAAGCCCTGGCACAAGCTGGCCCGCTATACTGGCAGGATGCGGAAAAAGGCAAACAACAGGCAACACCCGAGATTTTTGGCGATGTGGTCCTTGCACGCAAGGATACCCCAACCAGCTATCACTTGTCCGTCACCCTTGACGACCACCTGCAAGGTGTCACCCTTGTCACCCGTGGGGAAGACCTGTTTCAGGCGAGCCACGTACACAGGCTCCTACAAGCCTTGCTGAACTTGGACACCCCCGCCTATCACCATCACGGCCTGCTGGTTGGCAAAGACGGTAAGCGCTATGCTAAACGCGACAAGTCCCTAACCTTGCGATCCTTGCGCGAACAGGGGCTCAGCGCAGACGAGTTGATCAAGACCTACCTTTAACGCCTCAGCCCCCGCACAAGGTCTTCATAGTCCGGTTCACTATCGGGATTGATCAGCCCATGACGGATCAAAAAGTCAATAATCACCAGATTGCAATTGAACTTGAAATTGCCGCCCTCTTTAATATGGGCCGCGACCTCTGCTACAGGCCAGAGGGAGAATTCCTCGGTTTCCCCATCGGTGTTGACGGGGATAAAATCCGCAGGCAATTCCAGATCATAACAGAACATGACATCCGGCTTTAAGCCGCCATCCGTTTCCATAATATAACTGATGGTCCCCACACTCTGCGCTTTACGGGCCAAGTCTTCGGGGATATTTGCTTCTTCCCCACATTCCTTGATCAGATTTTCCATCAAACCCAGATCAGCGGGCTGACCGCCTGCGACCATATTATCAAACATGCCGGGACAAATGGCGCGATCCTGCGCCCGTTTACCAATCCACAGTTTCAAGCCGTCCGCCGTGCGGACATAGCCATTAATGTGCACCCCAAACGCCCGTATGCCAAAAAACGGGGTTGCGGCACGTTCCAACACAAACAAGGGGGTATCTAAAAAACGCGGGGCAACTTTATAGGGCTCATCGCGCCAATGTTCGAAATACCCTTTCTCGCGCATATCTAGGGTAACCGCCCTCATCGCCACACTTAAGTCCGTTTGCGGCTTCAACGTCACTTTTTCTTGCGTCAACGAAAACACATCAACGTAAGCCTGCAGTGCTTCCAGATTGATTTTGGCAATCCAGCCGATGTGCGTGTTGTCCGGTGCACAAAAAGGCACAAACTTGGTCAGATCGTGATTGTTACAGGCATGAATATGATCTATGAAGCCCATGATTTTTACCTCAGTTATATTTGGCCCCCTAACATGCACCAACGTCCTGACCATATTCAAGGTCTGATCTTTGCCACCCTTGGCGCCCTTACCCTGACGCCAGACGGTCTGCTTGTCCGTCTTGCCGGGACCAGCGAATGGTCCACCGTCTTTTGGCGCGGCTTGTTTATCGGTCTTGGTCTGCTGATCTGGCAGATCATTCTTCATAAAAAATCCGTCTTTAAAAAATTTCCGCCCAGCAGCATAAAAGAATGGTGCTCCACCGGATTAGCCGCGATCGGCACGCTGACCTTTGTGATGGCGATCAAGCACACCACCGTTGCCAATACCTTGGTCATTTTATCCACCATGTCTTTGTTCGCCGCCTTTTTCAGTATGATCTTTTTGAAAGAGCGTATCGCACTGCGAACATGGGTTGCCATGGCATTTGCCATCTGCGGGATCGTCATTGTCTTTATAGATGACTTAAGTGGTGATGACATGCTGGGTAAACTGATTGCCCTGACCTGTGCGTTTGTCACCGCTGGCAACATGACCCTGATTCGCAGCGAAAAAGGCATCAACCTGCCAACTGTTTTTGCATGGGGTGGCTTTTTCAGCACAATTCCTGCGCTTTATTTCGCCCCCAGCCTTGCGCTACAGACACAATCCACCATCACTTTGATTGCCATGGGCGGCTTAAACGCCCTTGCTTTTGTCTTGATCGGGGCAGGTGCCAAACGCATCCCGTCGCCCGAAGTCAGCCTGTTGATGTTGCTGGAAACCATCATTGGCCCGATCTGGGTCTGGTTTATCCTGCAAGAAGTCCCGTCAGACAATGCACTGATCGGTGGGGCCATCGTGGTCGGCACCCTTGCTCTCCATTCCCTCGCAAGCTTACGCAAACGCGCCTAAAAAAAAGCGTCCTAAAATACTGGGACGCTCAGATTGCTGACAAAGGTCTCGCCTTGGCGAGGCCTTTGTGATTCAATGAGGAATGCTTAAAAAACGCGGTCCTCAACAAACGGAACTTGAGATGGTCAGTCTGGATAGTCTGGTTCCGTCCAACCATCTTTTGCGCAAAATTGATGCGCATATTGATTTCAGTTTCATTCACGACAAAGTGGCGCCTTTATATTGCGCCGATAATGGTCGACCTCCGCTTGATCCGACTATGTTGTTTAAGGCTTTACTGGTCGGTTATCTCTTTGGCATTCGCTCCGAGCGTCAGTTGGTGCGCGAGATTGAGGTCAATGTGGCC
>NZ_JHYO01000013.1 GCF_000688235.1 Terasakiella pusilla DSM 6293
AAGGAAACTGTGGAACGCAGTTTTGCTGATGCCAAACAACTACATGGGCACCGCTATGCCCGTCTGAGAGGCCTGACTAAAGTGAAAGAGCAATGCTTGATGGCAGCCACCGCCCAAAACATCAAGAAAATCGCCCTCATCTTAGCCCGTCTCAGGTTTTTATGGCGATATTTACCCACTGGAACGCCCACATATGCCTGAAAATGAAGCAGTGGAGCAACCTGCTTAAAGAAATGTCCAACAGAACAAAAAAACACAACCTTATAGAAAATAACAAACCCCGCCAAAATTGACGGGGTTTGTCAGAGATCTGAAGCCTTTCCCCTGCATAAGAGGAAAGGCTTTTTCTTTAGTCACTGCGCACTCGGAATCGATTTACATCATTCCCATTTCATGAGCTTCTTTTTCCAGCTCTTCACGGAAATTTGGATGCGCGATATCGATTAAGGCACGGGCACGTTCCTGCAAAGAACGGCCTTTCATGTCCGCAATCCCGTATTCCGTCACAATATACTGGACATCCATACGGGGATCAGTCACGGCCCCACCCGTAATATGGGGGGTGATTCGCGAGACAGTGCCTTTTTTCGCCGTCGAATGAAGCGCGATAAACGATTTGCCGCCCGGTGACGCATAGGCCCCACGCACAAAGTCAAGCTGTCCGCCCGTCCCGGAGAACTGATGCCCGCCGATACTTTCCGAGTTCACCTGCCCGGTGAAATCAACTTCGATCGCCGCATTGACGGAAATCATATTGTGGTTTTTGCGAATCACGGATGGATTGTTCACATAAGCCACCGGATAACCGACGATGGACGGGTTATCATCCATAAAATCAAACATCGCCCGATCCCCAAGGGCCAATGTATAAACATGCTTATAAGGCAGCAGTGTTTTTTGACGACCATTCAAGACACCCTTTTTGATCAGATCGACCATGGGAGGAGAGAACAGCTCCGAATGAAGGCCAAGGTCTTTATGGCTATCCAATTGACCCATTACAGAGTTCGGCACTGCACCGATCCCCATTTGCAGAGTCGCCCCATCGGGAATACGTTCGGCAATGTAATGGCCGATTTTTTCGTCTTCGATGCTGCCGCCGCCAATAATCGTTTCCATCAAAGGCGGGCTATTTTCCACAATCATATCAACGTCAGTAATATGCAGCAGACATTCCCCAAAGGTACGCGGCATATTTTCGTTGACCTCAACAATGATTTTTTTGGCTTTGCGTACAACCGTTGCACCGTAGTCCGGGTTTGTCCCCAAGGAGAAATACCCCGCTTTATCCATTTTTGAAACCGTGACCACAAAACAGTCCGGTGAAATAGATTCTGTCAGCAAACGGCCTGCCTGATGGAACAGACACGGGACGAAATGCACCCATTCTTCGCCCTGATCATACCCTTGTTTCGCCAACTGGCGGTCATGCCCACTCATGAACAACGGGTGCGGTTTAATCACATCCATCAATTCCGGCACAAACAATGATTCGATCGCAGCAGCACTCGCATGCATGTAATAGACGTTCAGACGGGTGAACCATTTCTGTTTCGCACGACTCGCAACGGCTTCCATGATCGCCGGCGGCATTGCCACGCTCATCCCCAAGATCAGGTTGGAGCGATCAGCAATGCTGGCAACAGCATCATGGGCCGACATTTTTTTAGATTCGTATAGGTCAGTATAAAGTGACACGGGGTCCCCCTTCGTCATATCCGCGTTATCTTGTTATTAGAACAACATAACCGATCCTTTCGCAACTGCAAAAAGAAACTCTTTTGACAATTGTAAAAACTGTTTCAAACTCTCGCTCAACAGGAAGAAGGAGAGGACATGAACAAAGTCATCCAGCAGTGGAATGAGAAATATGACGGGGACGATCTGGTCTTTGGATCAACCCCCAACGGGTTTTTGACCACACAAGCGCCCCACCTTAAAAAAGGCGGCCATATCCTGTGCGTTGGCGACGGGGAAGGTCGCAATGGGGTGTGGTTGGCGGCGCAAGGTTTCAAGGTGCATTCCGTCGATGGTGCCATCAACGGGGTGACGAAAGCTCGTGCACAAGCCGAGCAACGCGGCGTTGCGGATCTGTTTACAGGTGAATGTGCGGATCTCACCCAATGGGACTGGCCAGTTGATCAGTATGACGGTGTGGCCTGCCTGCATCTTTACTTTATGCCTGATGAGCGGACCGCGCTCCATCACAAAATGATTTCGTCTTTAAAGGATGGGGGGCTTTTTATACTGGAAGTCTTTCACCCCGACAATGTGGGGCGAAATTGCGGCGGGCCAAAATTACGTGAGCTTTGTTACAGTGCGGATATGCTGCAAGCAGACTTTCAGGACATTGCCGAGATTCTGTTACTGGAAGAAACCGAAAGGACGGTTGCACCCTCAAGTTTTCATAGTGGCGGTGTCGGAAAGGTGACACGATTGGTCGCGAGGAAAAAAGGGGTGGATGAATAAACACCCCTTTTCCAATCGCAAATTCAGATCAGCCTAACAGATGAATAGACCAATTTGCCGCCTTCATGCGCAAGTCATGAACATGAGCAAGGTCTTCATCATAACGCCATGCTTTTGCCGCTTCGATAGTAGGAAAAGATAAAATCACCGCCATCTCAGCCTGCCCGTCTGCGCCTTCCAATTTTGTCAGATCGAGGCTGGAAGACACCAACGCACCATCGTGCTTTTTAAGGGCAGTCGGTGCATGCTCCCGGTATTTTCCCAATGCTTCAAGATCGATATTCTTTGCCAATGCAACACAATAAACCGTCATTTTCTCTCTCCATTAAACGGGTTATGAAACAATAAACAGAGACTAGCGCAGGTCAGGCTGTGCGAAAATTATGTAAATCTTCAATCCTCTTGTGCAATAATGCAGATATGAAAAGCTGGGATGATCTAAAATACGTACTCTATGTCCATCGTCACGGAGGCTTGAGCGGGGCTGCACGTGCACTGGGTGTCAACCACACCACGGTGTCCCGGCGCCTAACCACCCTTGAAGATCAGATGGGCGTGCGCCTTTTTGATCGACTGCCGGGCGGCTTAAAGATAACCATGCATGGGGAACGCTGTCTGGAAGCCGCACAGGTGATAGAAAAACAGACCCTAGATTTGGATTTATCCATCGCTGCGAAAGATCAAGATTTGGCAGGACCGCTTAAAGTTTCCGCCCCCCAATTGCTTTTTCAACTTCTCCTCGCTGAGATTGTTCTCAAGTTCAAAAAACAATATCCCCAAATAGACTTGACCCTGATTGCCACCACGGATGCAATCAACCTTTATCGACGTGAAGCCGATGTTTCCCTACGCGTGGTAAATGAGCCGGAAAGTACCTTGTGGGGGCGCAAAGCTTTCTCGCAAAACTGTATGTATTATGCGTCACGAGAATATATGGAGAACCACAAAGACAACAGCAAGCTGGACTGTATCAACTTTTTATGGCGTGGGGATGAACCAGCGGGCGAAGTCCTGAAAGCCTATCCAAACGCCCAGGTCATTGCAAAGTTTGACGACATGATCGCGGTCCTGGGTGCCGTGCGCGCCGGTATGGGGATTGCCCGTATGCCCTGTTTTATCGGTGATTCCCAAACGGATTTTGTGCGCGTACCCAATATTGAAAGGGCACCTTATCATGATCTCTGGATTCTCACCCATCCCGATTTGAAAGATGTCGCACGCATTAAGACCTTTATGCGCTTTGCGACCTTAGAACTTAAAAAACATGAAAAGGCTTTCTTGGGGGTCTAATCATTTTTCGCCTCACCCAAAAAATAAAAACCCCGCCTGAAGCAGTGCTCCAAGCGGGGTTTTCTGTGTTCAAAAGATCGCGAGGATCAGACGAATTCTTTAAAGAAGTCGTTGCCTTTGTCATCCACGATGATGAAGGCGGGGAAATCTTCGACTTCGATTTTCCAAATCGCTTCCATACCCAGCTCTGGATATTCCAGACATTCCATATGTTTGATGGATTTTTGCGTCAATTCAGCAGCAACCCCACCGATGGACCCAAGATAGAAACCACCATATTTGTTACATGCATCTGTCACCGCTTTGGAACGGTTGCCTTTTGCCACCATCAACATGGACCCGCCATGGGATTGGAACAAATCAACATAAGCGTCCATACGACCCGCGGTTGTCGGACCGAAGGAACCGGACGCATACCCTTCCGGTGTTTTTGCCGGACCGGCGTAATAAACCGGATGGTCTTTAAAATATTGCGGCAGTTCTTTGCCTTCATCCAACAGCTCTTTCAGCTTGGCGTGGGCAATATCACGCGCAACAATCATGGTGCCTGTCATTTTAACGCGGGTTTTCACCGGATATTGTGACAGGGTTTTACGGATTTCATCCATCGGCTGGTTCAAATCGATCGCCACTTCCTGCGCTTCGGCTTCATCCGCTGTTGGCAGATAATCTGCCGGATTATCACACAGCTTTTCAATAAACACACCGTCTTTGGTGATCTTGGCAAACAACTGACGGTCCGCGGAACAAGACACACCGATGGACACCGGGCAGCTTGCACCGTGACGCGGCAAGCGGATCACACGCACATCGTGACAGAAGTATTTGCCGCCAAACTGCGCGCCCATGCCCAATTCTTGTGACAGTTTAAGAACTTCTTGTTCAAACGCCACATCACGGAAGGCTTGGCCTTTATCCCCGCCTTTGGTCGGCAGGTTATCGAGATATTTTGCAGACGCAAGCTTGGTCGTCTTCAGGTTGGTTTCCGCAGAAGTGCCGCCAATGGTGATGGCAAGGTGATACGGCGGACAAGCCGCTGTGCCCAAGGTGCGGATTTTCTCATCCAAAAACGCGAGCAAGGATTTTGGGTTCAGCAACGCTTTGGTCTGTTGGTACAGGAACGTCTTGTTCGCAGACCCGCCACCTTTCGCCATGAACATAAATTTATACGCGTTGCCTTCTGTCGCATAGAGGTCAATCTGTGCGGGCAGGTTGTTGCCGGTATTGACTTCTTCATACATATCAACAGGGGACACTTGCGAATAGCGCAGGTTCAAATCCGTATAGGCTTCGGAAACACCTTTGGAAATTGCTTCTTCGTCCTGGCCGTCCACCCAGCAATATTTGCCACGTTTGCCCATGACGATGGCGGTGCCGGTATCCTGACACAAAGGCAAAATACCATCGGCGGAGATCACCGCGTTTTTGATCATTTCCAAGGCGACAAAACGGTCATTATCGGACGCTTCCGGGTCATCCAAAATCGCAGCCACCTGCTTCATGTGAGCCGGGCGCAATTTATGGGAGATTTCCTTAAACGCTTCTTTGGTCAGAAGGCGGATCGCTTCCGGGTCCACTTTCAGGACTTCTTTGCCATCCACTTCAATTGTCGAAACAAAATCAGACGTCAGTTTGCGATAATCTGTTGTGTCTTCCCCCAAAGGAAACATGTCATGATAAACGGTGTCGCTCATCTCAAATACTCTTTTTTATAGACTGTGAAACAAAGTAAAGGGCCGAAAATGGCCCTTTAGAAAATAGAATTACTTCTTCTTTCGAAACGCATCCAGCGCAACGACGTTATCTTTATTCTCATCCTCGTCCTTCTCCGCCGAAAAGTCATCGGCAACGGGATCATCATCAGGATCGTCATCGTCGTCCAGATCATCAGAATCATCCAGCAGTTCCATTTTGAACTGGAGGCCAAATTTGACGCTGGGGTCCGCAAAACCGGTAATGGCTTCGAACGGCACATGGATCGGTGTTTTGATATCATTGAAGCTGAGCACGATATCAAAATACTCGTCCGTCACTTCAAGGTCCCAGTATTCATGTTCAATCACAATCGTGATTTCTTCCGGATACTGATCGCGCAGGCTATCTGGCATGATCACTGCGGGATGGTCTGTCGCAAAAGTGACGTAAAAGTGATGCTCACCCGGCAAGCCGTTTTGCTGACAATAGCTCAGCGCCTTGCGGACGACACTTTTAAGCGCGTCTTCGATCCAGCGGTCGTAACGTAGGGTTTCCATATTATCCATAAAGGCCTTCACCGAAAGGAAGTGTCAGAATTGCCCCTACTATAGAACTCTTAAGCAAGGCAGGACAAGTGTGCTTTGGAAAAAATAACAACTTTTATCATCGTCTACGCCGTTCCGGCCCCGTATAGGCAGCCTGACGTCTTCGCTCTTCTTCCATTGCCTTTTCCACGGCTTCGTCATCATCGGGGTCCACAAGGTCGGTCGCACGATAGGGGTAGGTGTATTTTTGAACCAATGGTTCCCCCGTATCGATTTGCCCGTCTTCATAGCCCTGAATGGTCTGATCCACAATCGCATCGATCAACAGTTTGGTGACTTTACGCAGACAATTGGGATCATAGAGATATTCTTTGTCAAAAATGATCTTTTGCAGCTGAACCTGATGATGGGTCACGAACTTAAGCAACAACAGCGCAAAAGCTTTCTTTTCAATATAGATCGGCGCGATATCGAGAATGTCCTTCAAGGACAGATAGACAAGGTTAGGAAAGCTCGCCGTTTGCGGCAATTCTTCCAGATAGCCGACCACATCATTAAAGTAGTTTGCCCGTTCCGCATCCAGTGTCTTAAGTGCTTTTTCAACAATTCTTTTATGCATAGGTTGCTCCCTTAAGACGAATATCTACCTTTAAGATGCGCGATAAACACTTCTGGATCAAGGGGCTTTCCGGTCGCTTGGATCAACAGGTCTTTGGTGGACAAGCTCGACCCTTTGGCGTGAATGTTTTCGCGCAACCATCCCATCAAGGGGGCAAAATTGCCTTTTGCGATCTCGCCTTCCACATCCGGCACGGCCTTTTTGATCGCATCGAAAATCTGTGCCGCCGTCATAGCCCCCAGCGTATAGGTCGGGAAGTATCCCCACGCCCCGTCATACCAGTGGATATCCTGCAAACAGCCATCGCGGTCATTCTCAACTGTGACGCCCAACATATCTTTCATCATGCTATTCCAGCGCTCGGGGATCTCCTCGATCTGCATGTGTCCTTCGATCAAAGCGCGTTCCAGCTTATAGCGCAGGATCACATGGGCCGGATAGGTCACCTCATCGGCATCCACACGGATAAAACCCGGTTTCACCTGACGATAAAGGTTGGTCATATTTTCCAAGGACCACGCAGCCCCTATCCCCTCAAAGGTCTGTTGCATGTGTGGATGCGCGTAAGTCAAAAACGCATCGGACCGGCACACCTGCATCTCCACCAGCAAAGACTGGCTTTCGTGCACACTCATGCCGCGGGCTTGTCCTACGGGCTGATTGCGCCAATCTTGCGGCAAGCCCCGTTCGTAAAGCGCATGTCCTGTTTCGTGCAGCACCCCCATCAAGGCGGAGGTGAAATCGCTTTCATCATAGCGGGTGGTCAGGCGCACATCATCGGCTGTCCCGCCGCAAAACGGATGCATGCTGACATCAAGGCGTCCATGGTCAAAATCAAACCCCAAGGCCGCCATAAACAAAGCACCCAGCTCTTTTTGTTTTTCAATGGCAAACGGACCTTGGGGCATCTGCACCGTCACGTCCTTCTGCTGATCCTGCACGGTCTGTAAAAAGTCTGGCAGGAAACCTTCCAGTTTTTCAAAGATCGGATCAATCTCGCTCGCTTTGCCATCAGGTTCATACTGATCCAGCAACGCATCATACAGGGAACACCCCAGCTTATCGGCCTTCGCCGCTGCGGCTTGGCGGGTCAGATTAAGCACTTCCTTCAACTGCGGGGCGACCTTGGCGAAATCCCCTTCGGCACGTGCCTCACGCCAGACCTGCTCACAGGCGGATGTGGTGCGGCTCAGGGCTTCGACCAAGACTTCATCCAGCGCAGTGGCGTGGGTATGGGCGCGGCGCATCTCGCGCAGGTTTGCCGCTTGCCAATCGGTTAAACCACCTTCCTGTTCTGCCTCATCCAACAGGTCGGATAAGCGATCCTCACACATCATGGAATGGCTGAGCGTTGCCAATAAGGCCATTTGCTCCATACGGGACTCCGCGCCGCCTTTAGGCATCATCGCGGCCATATCCCAATGTAAAATGGACGAGGCATCGCCCAGTACATGGATCCGTTTGAACTGTTTTTCCAATTGTGTGTATGATTGGCTCATGTCATTTTCTTCTTTCAGTCACCCAACAATCCCATGCGGCTCATCTGCCCTAAGACAAGAAGCAACCCCAACGTGATCATGATAGCAAGCAGCGTAAATCGATTCATCGACGCCTCGATTATAAAATTTATCGTCTGTGCGTTTGTGGGACTTCTCCTTGTTGAGGTCAAGCCTTCAGCAGCACAAACTTCACGCGATGAAGTCGTCAGCCTCACCCTGCCCTTTGAACTTCACTTGAAAAAAAGCGGCCCCGTGCGCCTCGCCGGATTGCTGTATGACAAAGACGCAACCGCCTTAAACAGCTACGTCAAAGCCGGTGATAAAGTGCGGGTGCGCCTGCTCAGTGACCAGCCCGATCGCTATGGACGAAAGCCCGCCCATGTCTATCTTGCGGACAAACGCTGGCTTCAGGGTGAACTGGTTCGTGATGCCCATGCCACCCCGTACCCATACGAAGACGAAGAAGACAATATCCGTGATCTCTATACCCTTGAACACCCTGCCAGCCATGATGCCCTTAAAGATAACATTCCGCTGAACAGTTTTGCGATTGTGAAAGGGACTGTGCGCGATGTTGCCCATGTGAAAAACACAACATATCTAAACTTTGGAGAAAACTGGCGCACCGACTTCACCGTCAAAGTCGTCAAGCAAAATCATAGGTTCTTCAAACGTTTCGGCTTCAACCTGGACACCCTCAAAGGACAGACCCTCCAAATAAGAGGGTGGGTTTCCAAACAAAATGGGCCTATGATAGAGGCTCGACATCCCACACAGATAGAAGTGATCAAACCCTGATGCCCTACACCCACACCACAGACCTGTTCCCCGCCCTGACACCTTACACATCCGGTCAACTGGATGTGGGCGACGGGCATCTGATTTATTGGGAAGAATGTGGCAACCCAGAAGGTGTGCCCATCCTCTTTTTACATGGTGGACCGGGGGCCGGGACCTCTTCTATCCATCGGCGTTTTTTTGATCCGGCCTATTACCGCATCGTTTTGCTGGACCAGCGCGGCTGTGGACGTTCCACCCCTGCCGCCTCTATCCATGCAAACACGACTGATCACCTGATCGCAGATTTGGAACAATTGCGGGAACTGCGCAAAATTGATCGCTGGTTTGTCTTTGGCGGGTCATGGGGCAGTACACTTGCACTTGCCTATGGCATTGCCCATCCTGATCGGTGCCTTGGCTTTATCCTGCGCGGCATCTTTATGGGGCGGGAATGTGAGCGCGACTGGTTTATCAACCGCATGGGCACGTTTGAGCCGGAAGCCGCGCGCAAATTCCAAGAATTCCTCCCCGTTGAGGAACGCGCCAATCTGTTAGATAATTATGTCGCCCGCCTCAATGATGATGACCCGACAGTCCACATGCCTGCCGCCATCGCGTGGTCATCCTATGAGGAAGCCTGCGCGACCCTTTATCCGAACACACCGGCAAGCCATCCAGACCCGCATAGCACCCTGTGCCTTGCCCGTCTGGAGGCGCATTATTTTAAGAACAACTTCTTCATGGAGGAAGGCCATCTGTTAAAGAAACTTCATCGCATCCTCCACCTGCCCTGCATCATCGTGCAAGGGCGCTACGATGTGGTTTGCCCCCCCATGACGGCAGAAAAGCTGGCACGTAACTGGGCAAAAGCGCAATATGTCGTCGTCCCCGATGCCGGACATTCCGCGCTAGAACCCGGCATCCGCGCCGGGTTGGTCAATGCGACTGAGACCTTTAAGTCTCTATCAAAGTAAGCGCTTTCCAGATACCGGGCCAGGTGGTCAGGTCCGCCCATGTGGTCAGCAAGGACACCACGCAGCGTTTCTCACTCTTGACCAACACGCCCTCCTCCAAGGACAGGTTTACCCGTCCGGACAGGGCGCCATGTTGGCGTTTTAATTCGGCAATCAACGGGTCGGGGCATGCGCACAACAGTCCCGCATTCCATACATAAGGGCCGTGTTGCAACGTTTGCTCCACCAGCTCACGGCTGGGGCGTTGATGGATCGATGGGACATGATGCCCGCTATAGCGCGTATCCAGTCTGGCCCCGACTTCCAAATAGCTGTGCTCGCTGGACAGGCGATCCGCCACCACGCCAAAAGACACCATGTAGCCTTTTTCTGCGGTCAAACAAGCATCCGTCACCGCACGCATAAAAGCCCCTTGGTCTGCGACAAAATGATCGGAGGGGATCACCAGCAAAGGATAAGTCTCCTTACGCGCCATCGCCCACTCTGCTGCCACCAAGGCCGCCATTGCCTCGCCCGCGGTTTCATCCAATAATAAAATTTCTTCATATTCGTAGGCGATATCGTCGCATTGATCCTGCACGATATCCTTCAATGCAGGTGTTGTGACGATCAACGGCAACAAAAATTCCGGATCACTGACCCGTTCCAGCGTATCCTGAAAGGAAGAATCCATGCCTAAAAACGAAAGAAACTTTTGGGGGCATTCAGCAGTGGAAAGAGGATGCGCGCGCAATCCGTCCGTTCCCGCCAGCACAACCGGTCGAAGCGTAATCATGCAGGCTTTATAATTTTTTTTCGGCCTTCCACCAACTAGAAAGACACAATCCGGTCTTATTTCAGGCGTAAAAAAAGATCAAACAGATTGAAGGACATCTAAAATGAAATATGTTTTTGCATTCCTAAGCCTCTTCCTCCTGACGCCAGACGCCCATGCAGAAGGCGAAAAGATCACCGTTTACAAATCGCCTTACTGTGGCTGCTGCACCGCCTGGAGTGACCATATGCGCGAAAACGGCTTTGATGTGACAGAAATCAAACGCGACGATATGGTTGCTGTCAAAAACCAACTGGGTGTCCCCGCCAAGCTGGAATCCTGTCATACCGCCAGCATTGACGGCTATGTCATTGAAGGTCACGTCCCGGCAAGTGATATACGTAAACTGTTGCAAGAACGTCCCAAAGCCGCGGGTCTATCCGTCCCCGGCATGCCCATGGGCTCCCCCGGTATGGAACAGGGCGACCAGAAAGATCGCTATGTGTCAGTCTTGTTCGACAAAGACAACATGAGCATCTTCAACCAGCACTAAGACGCTTGATTTTTCAAACAGGCTTGATAGTTTGCCCCCATGCGACCCCGTAGCTCAGCAGGATAGAGCAACGGATTCCTAATCCGTAGGTCGGAGGTTCGAATCCTCTCGGGGTCGCCATGTATCAAGCCTGTTTTACAATGACAAAAGCACGTCCCTCTAACACAACCTTCAACTAAAAGAATATACTTAGAGTTATCGTAAAATCGTGGTACCCTTCGCGCGGGAGTTATGTCATGCTAACGCGCTTTTACTTTGTACTTCTTGCGATTCTGCTTACAGCCACCCTCAACGAACCAGCACAGGCGTTGACGGAGGATTTTTTTAGCGACCACGCTGCGGTCATGCTCTTGATCGACCCTGCGGATGGGCAAATCGTCAAAGCCAACAAGGCCGCCGCCGATTTTTACGGCTACCCCCTCTCCAAGTTGGAGCGCAGCAAGATCCAGGACATTAACCAGCTCACTGCCGAACAGGTCGCCGAAGAACGCCAACTCGCGAAAGAACAAAGCCGATCCTATTTTATCTTCCCGCACAAAATGGCAGATGGCACAGTTAAAACGGTGGAAGTCCACTCCAGGCCCATTTCAATCGACGGGCGGCTTTTGCTCTACTCCACCATCCATCCTCTGGCAGAAAATCAGCAAGAACAAACCAGCCTGACCCAATATCAGGATAAGCTCGAAGCCTCCCTTGCCCAACAGGCCCAAGCGCTGGAAAGTCGAACGAAAGCCATCATTTTTCTGTTAAGCAGCGGAATCATCCTGACGTTCTTTCTCCTGAGCTATGCCATCAAGAAAAACCGCGATTTAAAAAGCGCCAATACCCTTGTTCGATCAGAGCGCCAAAAACTGGAAGAAATTATCTGGGGCACCAATGTCGGGACATGGGAATGGAATATTGTAACGGGTAAAACCGTCTTTAACGACATATGGGCAGAGTTGCTCGGGTACAGCCTCTCAGAACTCGCGCCCACCACCATTGAGACGTGGACGCAATTCGTTCACCCCGATGACTTGCCGGACTCTCAAGCAAAGCTCGATGCCTGCTTTACACGTACCCACGACCATTACAATTGCGAATGTCGCATGCGCCATAAGGATGGCCGCTGGATCTGGGTTCTGGATCGCGGCAAGGTCGTGGAATGGACAGAAGACGGCAAGCCACTGCGCATGGCCGGCACCCACACCGACATCACCTATCACAAAGAAATGGCCCAGCAACTGACGCAGGCAAAAAAAGAGGCTGACGCCGCCAACCTTGCCAAAAGCGAGTTTCTCGCCAATATGAGCCACGAACTTCGGACTCCCATGATGGGGATACGGGGTGTTCTAGACCTTTTGCGCAATGATGAAAGCGTTACAAAAAGCGCCAGTGATTTGCTGGACAGTCTTGATGTCTCCAGCAAATCACTGATGGCCTTGCTTGACGACATTCTCGATCTCTCCAAGATTGAAGCGGGTAAACTCAGCCTCCATCCGACGCCTTGTGAACCCGCAATCATCGTCAAAAGTCTCGTCAATATTTTCGCCACCAGTTCCTCGCAAAAAGGCATTCTCATTTCAACCAATGCCGACACATACGACACTTATTGTTGTGCGTTGGACGAACTGCGTTTTCGCCAGATTCTCGCGAACCTCCTCAACAACGCGGTCAAGTTCACCAGTGAAGGTGAAATTCATGTGGGTATGGCGCTGACCTCCCATACCAACCACGACACGCTGTGCATCCGCGTCACCGACACCGGGATCGGCATGTCAGAAACAGAACAAGCCAAAATCTTTGAACGCTTTAAACAGGCTGAAGGCGGGACCACACGCAAATATGGCGGCACCGGACTAGGTCTGGCCATTTCCAATGAGCTGACCGCCCTGTTCAAGGGGACATTAGAAGTCGAAAGTACACCAGGGGTCGGCACGACTTTCACGCTACAACTCCCCGTCCTACCCGCAGATAAAAGCGATAACACAGCAAAAAGCCTGAGCCTCCCACCCATGTCGATTCTCTTGGCCGAAGACAATACCATTAACCAAAAGGTCGTTTCACGCATGTTGATGCAATACGGGCACGAGGTTTCGATCGCCCCTGATGGGCTACAAGCGGAGGAACAAGCACAGGCGCGCCCCTTCGACCTGATTTTGATGGATATGCACATGCCGGAGATGGACGGGGTCGAAGCCACACGCACAATCCGCCAAAACGATGGCCCCAATCGAGGGACGCCGATCATCGCCTTTACCGCAGATGCCATCGCCTTACACCACGACTCTTTCCGTGAAGCCGGTGTCAACGGCATTATTACAAAACCTGTGATATTTGAAAAGCTCACCCACGAAATCAGTAAGATCATTCACTAGTCTTTGGGCGCGTGTCGTGCAGGTTCGTTTGCAATTTTTCAAGGCCTGTGATAGGGTCAAAATTGGTCAATATGAAAGGAGATCCAGAATGGATATCTCGACACTCGCAGCCTACAGCGTCGGAATGGCGCAGGGCATGCAAAAACAAGAAGCCAACGTTGCCATGACAAAACAGGCAATCGAAAGCAACACTGCCGCCGCACAAATGCTGAGTGAGCAAGTTGCCGATCAAGCCAAAGCAGCCGCGGCTGCCGCAAGTGGCGGTATCAACATCAAAGTCTGATTGTCAGAACAAGCTTAACCTCTTGACTCTGCACGCTTCCGATTTACCGATCGGGGGATAGGATAATCTGGGTCTATTCATTAGGCCCAGACTTTTCTGTTTGTCTGTAAACATGCGCCTTTCAGAGTCAGTTTAGGGTTTTCTTTTGCAACCAGTTTTGCTATCTACGGGCACAGAATTTGGGGGCCATGTTGAGAAACTGGATTCTGGACAACGTGACACGGGCGTTCCTGTCTTGAATCTGCAATATGGCTATTCCTGCTTTTTTATATTGTATGAGGAATATGAGTATGACGGATTCGAGCGCTGCACACTTTGATAAGTGGAAAGAGCAACAAAGTGCTGCTGAACAAATGATCCCGCTGGTTGGCCAATTATACCGCGACAACGGGGTTACAATCCGCGTCTTTGGACGCCGCATCCAAAACCACTCTACCATCGATATCCTGAAAGCCCACCGTTACTCCAACCAAATGGTTGGCGAGCATCTGGACGTGCGCAAAAGCCTTGAGCTGCTGCAAGTCATGATCAACATGGATCTGGCACCGGCACGTGTCGATATCGGCAAGCTGTGCTACAAATTCATGAACGAAGGCGGCGACGCTACTCAATTCCTCGCAGAAGAACTGTCCAGCATCAACACGGGTAAAGGCACGATCCTGCAAGAACCGCAAGACGTTGTTCTTTACGGTTTCGGTCGTATCGGTCGTCTGCTGGCCCGCATGATGATCGAACGCGTGGGCGCGGGTAACAAAATGCGTCTGCGTGCCATCGTTGTTCGCGGCGGCAAAGAAGGCGATCTGGCAAAACGTGCCAGCCTCTTGCGTCGTGACTCCGTCCATGGGGCTTTCAACGGGTCCATCAACGTGGATGAAAAAGAAAACGCGATCATCGCAAACGGCGTTTACATCAAAGTGATCTATGCCAACTCCCCTGCTGAAGTTGACTACACCAAATACGGCATCAAAAATGCATTGGTCGTGGACAACACTGGCCTGTGGCGTGACGAAGAAGGTCTCGGCCAACACCTGAAATGTCCGGGTGCGGCAAAAGCCCTTCTGACAGCGCCGGGTAAAGGCAACATCAAAAACATCGTTTATGGTGTAAACCACGAAGATATCAACGACGACGACACCATCCTGTCGGCTGCGTCTTGTACAACAAACGCAATTACACCGGTTCTCAAAGCCATCAACGACGAATTCGGCATTGAAAACGGTCACGTTGAAACCATTCACTCTTACACCAACGACCAAAACCTGATCGACAACTACCACAAAGGTGACCGTCGTGGCCGTGGGGCGGCGTTGAACATGGTTCTGACCAGCACAGGCGCGGCAAGTGCCGTTGCAAAATGTCTGCCGGAAATGGCGGGCAAATTGACAGGCAACGCGGTTCGCGTCCCGACACCAAACGTGTCCATGGCGATCCTGAACCTGAACCTGAAACGCGACACAAACAAAGAAGAAATGAACAACTATCTGCGTGACGTGTCCTTGTATTCTTCCATGCAGGATCAGATCGATTACACCGCTTCTACAGAGCTGGTTTCTACCGACATGGTGGGGTCTGTTCACGCCGGTGTGGTTGACAGCCAAGCGACCATCGTTGATGGCAACCGTCTGGTTCTCTATGTCTGGTACGATAACGAGTCAGGCTACAGCGCACAGGTGATCCGCATGATGCAGGAAATCGCCGGTCTGAAAATGACGACGGTACCTTCAGCATAACTCACTGCTGTCGGATCAAACGATCTACAAAAAACGGCTGAGGATGTATCTTCCTCAGCCGTTTTTTTATGCCGGATTGTATCTCCCCTAGAATCCGTAAATCATCGGGAGAATAAAACTAAAAACAGCCAACAACAGGACAATCAACGGCACCCCGACCTTTGTAAAATCGATAAAATGATAGCCCCCTGCGTTCATCACCAGCAGGTTTGTTTTATAGGCCATCGGTGTTGCGTAACTCATGTTCGCACCAAACAGAACGGCCAGCACGAACGCTTCCGGCGGCAAGCCCAAACGGTTGGCAATGGTAATCGCAATCGGCGTACCGATCACGGCAGCGGCATTGTTCGACACAATATTGGTCAGCACCGCCATGACGATCATCAGTCCCGCCAACACAAAGGCAGGCGAGGCACCATAGGTCAGGGCCAAGAAAACTTCGGCAAGATAATCCGCCCCACCGGTTTGCAACAAAGAAGACCCCAGCGCCAAACTCGCCGTCACGATCAGGATCACTTGGGCGTTTAACGAGCCTGCGGCATCCCGCCAGTTCAAACACCCTGTCATGACCATCAACAGCACGCCACAGACCGCACTGATGGTAATCGGGACAATGCCGACCGCAGCAACCAGCACCACCCCCGCCATAATGGACAAGGCAACAGGCGCTTTCTTGGTATGGGGCAAATCTTCGGTCGCATCCAGCACCAAGACTTCGGCAGCCTTTTTTAACTCTGTAATATTTTCTTCCGTCCCCTGCACCAACAGCACATCCCCGGTGCGCAGGACCACATTACTCATGTCTTTTTGCGAGATATATTTCACCTGCCCCTCACGATGCAGGGCCAAGACCACCAGATGGTGTGTCTCATCAAAGCGGGTGTTGGACAGCGTGCGCCCCTGCAAGGGCGATCCTTGCGTGACCACGATCTCCGCAATCTGCTGACCTTCCGCGCGCAGTTCAATATCTTCATCCAAACGCACGTTATCTTCGTTGTAAAGTTTAGTACCGAGCGTTTCTTCATATTCCTTGAGGTTTTCCGGTGTGTCCCGCACCGCGATCCGGTCCCCTTCTTTCAAGATCATATCCGGCAAGGGCACAATACGACGATCTTCGCCACGAAAAATCTGCGCAACCGTCATGTTGCCACCGGATTTTTCGATCACCTCTGTAACCGTTTTGCCATTGGCGAAGCTTTCTTCCTCCACATGCAGGTGTCCGACAAACACACGTGGCGAAAAGTTGCCAAGGGGCGTATCGCGATCCCCCAACAAGCGCGGTGCCACCAACCACAGATAAATCACTGCCACACTAGCCGCGATCACCGCTGGCAGAAAAAAGTCAAACATGCCGAAACGTTCCATGCCGAGATCACTTGCAATTGTCACCACCAGCAAATTTGTCGAGGTGCCAATGGTCGTGCTCATGCCGCCCACAATGGTGGCAAACCCCATGGGCATTAACAGACCGGAAGCTTTCTGTGAGGTGCGATGCGCCACGCTGACCAAGATCGGCAGCAGCAGCACCACAATCGGTACATTGTTGACAAAGGCACTCAACAACCCACTGATCACCAACGTCAACAAAAGAGATAAAGACGGACTATATTTCCACAGGGTCGCCAACAGACGGCCCAACGGTTCCAGCGCACCGGTCCTGACCAAGCCGTTGCCCACAATCATCAAGGCACACACGGCAATTAAGGCTTCATGTCCAAAACCACTGAAGAAGTCATCACCTCGGAGCTGCTCGCCATTTGCCTCATAGGGGAAAAGCTCAAAGCCGATCAGCAAAATCACCAACACCATCAAGCTGGAGGTTTCCAGTTTTAAGTGCTTACTGGTGAAGAGAACAAGAGCCAGTCCAACCAGGGCGAGGACGGCAATACCGTGCGGATCAGGAAGAGGTGGAAAGGACATATAAAAAAACCTTTATCTTTTTTTTAGCATTTACTCATTTCGAATTTAGGCGAACTGCCTATCTATAAAAGGGAGCCCATTCAATAATCAGTTGTTTTTACTGTAAATCATTAGAGAGGCCAAAATGGAAATGCGCAACGAAAAAGATGTCTTGGGCGAGGTCGCCGTCCCCGCAGACCGGCTTTGGGGCGCACAAACCCAGCGCTGCTTAAATAACTTTGACATCGGCACGGATACCCTGCCTTTTTCCGTGATCAGAGCCTTGGCGATCATCAAAAAATCAGCCGCTTGGGCCAATCACAAACTGGGCCAGCTGGATCAGACCACCGCTGAAGCCATTTCCAAAGCCGCACAAGAAGTGATTGACGGCAAACACAATCGCGAATTTCCCTTGCCACCTTGGCAGACCGGCTCCGGCACCCAAGCGAACATGAACGCGAACGAAGTCATCGCCAACCTTGCCAACCGCAGTCTTGGTTTTGAAATCGGTAAAAAACATCCGGTTCACCCCAACGACCATGTGAACCTGTCGCAATCCTCCAACGACACGTTTCCCAGCGCCATGCATATTGCCTATGCCATGGACGTTTGTGACAAGCTGATCCCCGCCCTTGATCACACCATTGCCTGCCTGCGCCAAAAGCAAACAGCCTATCAGGATGTGATCAAACTGGGTCGCACCCATTTTCAGGACGCAACCCCCATGCTTGCCGGACAGGAACTGGGCGCCTGGGCCAGTCAGTTGGAAGCCGTTAAAAAACGCATCCTTCGCGGCCTTGATGATGTCTTTGAACTGGCCCAAGGCGGCACAGCCATCGGCACCGGCCTCAACACCCCCGATGGATTTGACGAAGCCGTCTGCACTGAAATTGCCGAACTGACCCGCCTGCCCTTTAAGCCTGTAGCCGACAAGTTTTCAGGTCTTGCTGCCCACGATGTGCTGGTTGGAGCCTCAGGCGACCTCAACCAATTAGCGGTCGCCTTGCTTAAAATTTCCAACGACATCAAGACGCTGTGTTCCGGCCCGCGCGCCGGATTGGCAGAACTGATTATTCCGGCAAACGAGCCCGGTTCCTCCATCATGCCCGGCAAGGTCAACCCCACGCAGGCAGAAGCCATCGCCATGATCGCCTGTCAGGTCATGGGCAACCATCACACCGTCAGCATTGCCGGATCGCAAGGTCAGTTGCAGCTCAACGTCTTTAAGCCGGTGATTATCTTTAACCTGATTAAAAGCGTTGAAATCGTCAGCGACGGCCTCATGTGCTTTACAGACCATCTTTTGTCCGGCCTTGACTATGACAAAGACCATTTGCTTGAGGTACAGGACCGTTCCTTGATGCTGGTCACTGCCCTTGCCCCGATCATTGGTTATGATAAATGTGCCGAGATTGCCCGCAAGGCCCACAGTGAAAACACAACGCTAAAACAAGCGGCCCTCAGCCTCGGTTATATCAGCGAGCAAGACTTTGACGCCCATGTGCGCGCTGATCAAATGCTTCACCCTTTCCCGACAACCAACACAGATGCAGGTTCTTCATGACACAGTCACAAAATTCATTTAACGCCTTGCAAACCCTAACCCATGACGGGACGGAGTATCAGTACTACTCCCTGCCCGATGCACAAAAGAAGCTCGGCGATCTTTCCAAACTCCCCTTCTCTTTAAAAGTTGTTCTGGAAAACCTGCTCCGTTCCGAAGACGGCACATCCGTTACAAAAGAAGATATCGCCGAAATCGTAAAATGGCTGGTCACCGCCTCCAGTGATCACGAGATCGCCTTTCGCCCGGCCCGTGTGCTCATGCAGGATTTTACCGGTGTGCCTGCCGTGGTTGACCTTGCCGCCATGCGCGACAGTATGGTCAATCTGGGTGGTGATCCCAACAAGATTAACCCCCTAACGCCTGTCGATCTGGTGATCGACCATTCCGTCATGGTTGATTTTTTCGGCACGGACGATGCCTTTGAAAAAAATATGGAGATCGAGTTTAAACGAAATAAGGAACGCTATGAGTTCCTGCGTTGGGGGCAACAGGCCTTCAACAACTTCCGTGTTGTCCCGCCGGGCACAGGCATTTGTCATCAGGTCAATCTGGAACATCTCGCCCCCGTCATCTTTAACAATGCCGACACCAGCAAAAAGGCCTTGCTACATCCTGACACCTGCGTCGGCACAGACAGTCACACCACCATGATCAATGGCCTTGGCGTTCTGGGCTGGGGCGTCGGCGGTATCGAGGCCGAAGCCGTGATGCTGGGCCGTCCCGTCTCCATGATGATCCCGGAAGTTGTCGGCTATAAGCTGACGGGTAAACTAAAAGAAGGCGTGACCGCAACCGACCTTGTGCTGACCATCGTTGAAAACCTACGAAAACTGGGTGTTGTCGGCAAGTTCGTTGAATTTTTCGGCCCTGCTTTGCACGAACTATCTTTGCCCAACCGCGCCACCATCGCCAACATGGCCCCGGAATTTGGCGCGACCTGCGGCATCTTCCCCATCGATAAAGAAACCGTGCGTTACCTGAACTTCACCAACCGCGATGGCGCCTTGGTCGAAGCCTACGCCCGTGAAAATATGATGTGGTACGATGAACAATCAGCAGATCCGACCTTCAGCCATGTGATCGAGTTGGACCTGTCCAGCGTGGTGCCCAGCGTTGCCGGCCCCAAACGCCCACAGGATCGTATTTCGTTAAGCGAAGCCAAGCCTGCTATTGCGAATTTGCTGGCAGAAAATAACCTGCCTGAACGCGAAGCCAGCGTGGAAGGCCATGACTATACCCTCTCTGATGGCGATATTGTCATTGCCGCCATTACATCCTGTACCAATACCTCCAACCCGGATGTGCTGATCGGGGCGGGTCTGCTTGCCAAACGTGCCCTTGAAAAAGGCCTGACCACCAAGCCATGGGTGAAAACCTCCCTCGCCCCCGGCTCTCAAGTCGTGTCCAACTATCTGGAAAAAAGCGGCCTGCAGGATGATCTGGACGCCTTGGGCTTTAGCATCGTTGGCTTTGGCTGCACCACCTGTATCGGCAACTCCGGCCCGCTGCCGCCCCACATTGCCAAAACGGTGGAAGATAACGACATGCTGGTCGCGTCCGTCCTCTCCGGCAACCGGAACTTTGAAGGGCGCATCTCTCAGCAGGTCAAAGCAAACTTCCTTGCCTCCCCGCCATTGGTCGTCGCCTATGCCTTGGCCGGCACCATGAAGATTGATCTGGTAAACGATCCGCTGGGCAATGATAAAGACGGTCATCCGGTCTATCTAAAGGATATCTGGCCCAGCAATCAGGAGATTGCCGAGATTGTCGGCAAAACCCTGAGCGC
This sequence comes from Terasakiella pusilla DSM 6293, assembly GCF_000688235.1. Lineage (GTDB taxonomy): Bacteria > Pseudomonadota > Alphaproteobacteria > Rhodospirillales > Terasakiellaceae > Terasakiella > Terasakiella pusilla. The sequence continues at coordinate 20,801 of NZ_JHYO01000013.1, forward strand.
AGGCATGTATGAAGAACGTTACGCCGATGTCTTTAGCGGCCCGCAAGCCTGGAAAGACCTGAACAGTCCCGAAGGCTCCCTCTATGAATGGAACGAAAGCTCCCTTTATGTGCGCAATCCCCCCTTCTTTGACGGGCTGACACCAACGCTTACCCCGTCACAAGATATTTTAGGCGCACGTATCCTTGGGATATTTGGCGACAGTGTCACAACGGACCATATTTCCCCCGCCGGCGCGATCAAGGAAGACTCGCCCGCAGGCAAATACCTGAAGGAACATGGCGTCAACCGTGCCGACTTCAACAGTTACGGCGCACGACGCGGCAACCATGAAGTCATGATGCGCGGCACCTTTGCCAATATCCGTATTCGCAACAAGATGGTGCCGGGCAGCGAAGGCGGGATCAGCGTTCACTACCCTTCCGAAGATGTGGACAGCATCTATGACACCGCCATGCGCTACAAACAGGCAGACGTCCCTCTGGTTGTCTTTGCCGGTAAAGAATATGGCACAGGATCATCACGCGACTGGGCAGCCAAAGGGACCAGCCTTTTAGGGGTCAAAGCCGTCATTGCAGAAAGTTTCGAGCGGATCCACCGGACCAACCTTGTCTGTATGGGTGTCTTACCTCTTGAGCTGATGGACGGTCAAACCGTTGAAGGGCTGACCTTAAACGGTAATGAAGTCATTACGATTACAGGAATTAAGGACAGCACCAAACCACGAACGATCTATGAGTTGTGTATCGAGGAAAATAAAACGCTCAAAGCCCGTCTAAACGTACGCTCCCGTATCGATACAGTGGATGAGATGGACTATTTCGATCACGGCGGCATCCTGAATTTTGTCCTGCGCAGCTTCTAAACGATACTACCTTACCTAGATTCGGTGCCAGCACGTCTGGCACCGCTTCTTTTTGTCACTGTTTTCAATCGTAAAAAATCATATGTGCGACATTAAAAAACCTTTAATTGATATACTCCCGTATAATTCCATAAAAGACTTGCCAACCCTTCGTCCGATCTGGCAGGGTGGTTAGTGCTTACAGTTCGCAAAAAGAACGAAGCAAAGCACAAAGCCTTGAGGGATAAAAAGGGGTGCTTACAATTGAGACATACTTATGCTGACTAATCATACAGACCAAAACGGTTTCGCAGACAATGCCAATTACATTGACCTGCGCACATCAACGCAAACAGACGTTGACCTTCCAGATATCTACTGGCTCACTTCCGCAGATTTTGACCGTCAAGGTCCCGATCTGGTCATTACAGGACCGGACGGACAGGAAATTGTGCTGGTTGGCTATTTTAATATGTCTCCCCTCCCGTCCCTGACTGGGTCAGGCGATATGACCATCCCGGCTAATGTCATCAACGTGATGGCAGGTCAGCGCGCACCACAACAAACCGCGCAAACAGGCGAGTTACAACTGGGTGAACCTATCGGCCAGATTGAAACCGCAGAGGGCAGCGTCTTTGCCGTGCGCGTAGACGGCACACGCGTAGAACTGAAACAAGGCGACCCGATCTATCAGGGCGACACGCTGGAAACGGGCGAAGATGGTGTTGTCGGCATCACCTTTGCTGACGACAGCACCTTATCCCTTGCGGAAAATGGACGCATGGTCATTGACGAGATGGTCTATGACCCGGGCGCACAGGACGGTTCTGCCTCCCTGTTCGTGCTGCAAGGCGCGATGAGCTTTGTTTCCGGTCAATTGGCGAAAGTAAACCCCGATGCCATGACCATTGAAACACCGGTTGCGACCATCGGTATCCGTGGGACATCTGCTCTCATTGAAACACAACCCCCGACCACCCCAGGCGGCACAGGCCAAACCAACGTTGGTATCTTGCCCGAAAACGGTCCGGGTGGAACGCCATTTGTCGGCGAGATTGCAATCATCACCCCCGGCGGCACCCAAATCCTGAGCGGTAGCTTCCAATATAGCCAAGTGACAGACCCGAATACGGGTCCGTCACCTGTTGCCTATGTCACACTGGCAGATGTGGGACGAATCTTCGGGAATTCGATCCTGAATAACCCGAACCAGAACGCCATGCCAGACAAACTGGTTGATGTAACCCGTAAAGTCGTTCAGCAAATTCAGGCCGAACGTAAGGAAGAAGAGGCCCAAGCGAAAGTCGATGACGCGCGCAATCGTGCGGACAGCCTGCGCGCGCAATCCGAGCAAGCGCAATCGGCGGAAGAAAAAGCCGCCCTTGAACAGCAAGCCCAGCAAGCTGAGCAAGAAGCTCAAGAGGCAGAGCAAGAACTGCAGGACGCCCAAGCCCAACAGGATCAAGCCGAACAGGAAGCCAAAGACGCCATCGTTGATTACGCCAACGAGGTTGGGAACGATGAAATCATTGGCGACAATAATAACCAAAATAACCAAAACGACCCACAAAACCAGAATACCGGTAACGGAAATGTTCCAAACCCTGAAACGCCCCCAACCAATAACGGCAGAGACATTACGGACGATATCGTTAATATCATCAAGGACGTAATCGCTATCGGTAATAAAGGGAATCAAGAGCCCACCGGAAACGGTGAAGATAACGGTGATGGTGAAGTCGACGATTCTGTCATCGACGAACCAGAACTCCCGAAGGAATTGACTGCAAACCCCTTTACCGTCAACGGGAATGAAGATGATCAATATATCACTTTTTCTCCTAGTGACATCGTCGCCATGGTCAAAAATTCATCAGATCCTATGACTGGTGATGATCTCGTGAGCATCGATGGCGTTGCGGTAACACCCGAAGTAAGTTGGGGAGAAACGCTCGCCATGGCAAATGGCTCCCTTTATTTTGATGGCTATTCCTTCACCTACACGCCAAATGCAGACTGGAACGGGGTTGAGAGTTTCAGCTACACCGTAGAAGACGGCGGCAAACAAATTTCAAGTACGGTCAATATCGATGTCGCACCGGTCGATGACCCGATCACAAACTCCGGTTCGGTTGAAATGACCACCATCGCTGAAGACACCAGCCTGACCTTCACCAAAGCACAGCTGGTTTCTAACGTCACCAACGTGGACAACGACACGCTGACACTCAGCAATGTCACCACATCCAATGGCACCCTTGTTGACAATGGCGACGGCACCTGGACCTACACCCCGCCAGCCAACTGGCATGGGTCTGTTTCTGTTAGCTATGACATCAGCGACGGGACAACCACATTAACCGCTCAAGGCGCCTTTTTTGAAGTCACCAATGTCAACGATGACCCCACACTTGATAACCCTACGCTTGGCAACGCTGAATATTGTGTTGCCACGGATACGCCTGTAAACCCTTTCAACCTGCTAACGATCACAGATATCGACGCGCCTGCTGACGATATTGTTTCGGCAACGATTTCAATTAGCGGCTTCGAAGCAGGGGACGTTCTCAGCATTACCAGTGCTGGACAGGTCTCAGGGAGTTATGATCCCATGACAGGGATCATGACCTTGTCAGGCACCGATATGACGACCACCTATGAAACCATTCTGCGTTCTCTCACTTTCGAAAACACAGGGGCGTCAACAGGGTCCAGAACGATCGTCATTGAAATTACCGATGAACATGGGGCGACAGCGACGATCAGCCGCTCAGTCGATCTCGTCAACACAGACCCGCTGGTCATTGACCTGAACGGCGATGGCGTTGGCCTTGTGGATGCAGATAACGGTGTGCAGTTTGACACCGACAATGATGGTGAACTGGAACAAACCGGCTGGGCCGATAGTAATGACGGCCTGTTGACCATTGACGTCAATGGCGATGGCATCATCAATGATATGTCCGAAGTGGTCTCAGCTCACCTTGACCATCCTGATCTGGCAGACTCAGACATGCCGCAATCCTCCCTTGAGGTGCTGGCGCTGTTTGATGACAATTATGATGGGGTCATTGATTCCCAAGACAGCATCTTTGATCAACTCTCCATCTGGCAGGACGCCAACCAGAACGGCATCACCGATGAAGGAGAATTGCTTGGCTTGGCCGAACGCGGGATCACCTCCATCCAACTGGATTACGACAGCACCAGAGAAGACGTCAACGGCAACACCGTCCTAAAAGGCGGGACAGTTACCTTTGAAGATGGCAGCCAGTCTGACTGGAATGAGGTCGCTTTCGACACCAAATCGCAAGACGGCTACACCACCACAGACACACCGGACGACACGCCGGATGTCTACGCGGCGGAATAGTCCAAAAAACGCTCCACAAAAAAACGCCTGAGGGATCATCCTTCAGGCGTTTTTTATTACAAAGCTTCGGAGAAACTATCCTTGATCGCTTCCATTGCCACATAGGTCGAGGTACTTGCCACATAAGGCAGTGTAGAAATGCATTCCCCCATCACCTGCCGATAAGACTGGATATCCGTGGTCCTGACCTTAATCAGATAGTCAAATGAGCCTGCGATCATATGGCACATTTCCACTTCGGGGATTTTCACCACAGCGTCGTTAAATTCCTTCAGGCCTTTTTCCGTCGTGTTGGACAGAGTGACAGTGGCAAAGGCGATATGTTCCAGTCCCAGCTTTTTGGGATTCAGGATCGCTTGAAAACCGAGGATATATTCTTCCTCGATCAACCGTTTAAGCCGGACCTGACACGGGCTTTTGGATAAGCCGACCCGATTAGCCAATTCAGTAACCGTCAAGCGCCCTTCTCTGGAGAGAATAGATAGGATTTTTGCATCGAACTGGTCCAAATCACTTTGTTTCAAAGATTTAACCATACAACGTCCCTTTGAATGACATTTTTAAAGTCAATAAAACTTGAATTATTAAATAATAAAGCAAATCTACCTGTGACTCAATGGTAGAATGGGCGAAACACATTTGAAAGGGACGGATATGGAAAGCATCTCCACAATCAGAAAAGAAATTCGTGCTGCGCATTTGATCGATGAACAGGTTCTGCTGAAACAGCTGGCCGCCAAAGCCCGCATCCAGCCGGAGGTTCGACAACGGATCACCGAACGGGCCGTTAAGTTGATCGAAGAAATCCGTAGCGACGATAAACCTGCATTGTTGGAAGTCTTTCTTGCGGAATACGGTCTGTCCACAGATGAAGGCGTTGCTCTGATGTGTCTGGCAGAAGCCCTGATGCGCGTGCCCGATGCGGAAACCATGGACGAACTGATCGAAGATAAGATCGCGCCGTCTTCCTGGTCTGATCACCGTGGCCATTCCACATCCCTGCTCGTCAACGCCTCCACATGGGGGTTAATGCTGACAGGTAAAGTGCTGGATGCTGATAAAAGCGAAGGTATCGTCAACGTCCTCCACAATCTGGTCAAACGACTGGGCGAACCGGTCATCCGTACCGCCGTCAAACGCGCCATGAAAGAACTGGGCGGTCAGTTTGTGCTGGGGGAAACCATTCAGGACGCGATCAAGCGCGGGGCGGAAAAAGCCAAAGCGGGCTACACCTTCTCCTACGATATGCTTGGAGAAGCTGCCCTCACACAAAAAGATGCCAACAAGTTCTTTGCCGCTTACAAAAACTCCATCGAAGTGCTGGCCGAACAGTGCAAATCCGATAGCGTTGCGGAAAACCCCGGCATTTCCATCAAACTCTCTGCGCTCCACCCACGCTATGAAGTCGGGCAAAAAGACCGCGTGATGAAAGAGCTGGTGGACAGCACATTGGCGCTGACGCTGTTGGCCAAAAACGCCAATATGGGCCTGAACATCGATGCGGAAGAAGCCGACCGCCTTGATCTCTCCCTCGATGTGATCGAAGCCGTCTTAAGCGATGATCGCCTTGCGGGCTGGGACGGCTTTGGCATCGTGGTGCAAGCTTACGGCAAACGCGCAAGCTTCGTCATCGACTGGCTCTATGCCATCGCCGAAAAATATGACCGCAAAATCATGGTCCGTCTGGTCAAAGGCGCCTATTGGGATACAGAGATCAAACGCGCCCAAACCGAAGGTCTGTCCGACTTCCCCGTCTACACCAAGAAAAACGCGACCGATTGTTCTTATATTTACTGTGCAGAAAAGCTACTGGAGAAAAACGACCGGATCTATCCGCAGTTCGCCACCCACAACGCCAACAGCGTTGCCATGATCCTTGAGATCGCACAGAAAGACGCGCGCTTTGAATTCCAACGTCTGCACGGCATGGGCGAAGCCCTGCACCGTCTGACCAAACAGCGCGAAAACGTGCGCTGTCGTATCTACGCCCCCGTTGGTCCACACCGCGACCTGCTCGCCTATCTGGTGCGCCGCTTGCTGGAAAACGGCGCGAACTCTTCTTTCGTGAACCAGATTGTCGACACATCGGTTCCCGCACGCGACATTGCGGTCGATCCCATTGCCATCATCGATGGGGAATATAAAGCAGACAAAGCCCAGATCACCCGCCCGAAAAACCTGTTCGGCACGGAACGTTCCAACTCCAAAGGTTGGGACTTGCACAACGACGATGACCTTGAGGCTATCGAAGCGGCGCGCAGCCCATTTAAAACCCATCAGTGGAATGTGGTGTCCCAAACCGTATCTGCCCCGACAGGGACAGAAACCGTACGCGTCTTAAACCCGGCTGACCACACTGACCTTGTCGGGATCGTCAGCGAAGCCAATGACGCAGATGTGGACGCCGCCATTGCCAACGCAACCGACTGGTCCCAAGCCAGTGCTGACGAACGCGCCCGTATCCTGAACAAAGCGGCTGACCTTTATGAAGAAAACTTCGGGGAACTGTTTGCCATCCTGACCCGTGAAGCAGGTAAAATCTCCGCCGACTGTATCGGGGAATTGCGCGAAGCTGTGGACTTCCTGCGCTATTATGCCGCACGTGGCCAAGAGCTGGAAAGCCGTCAGGCCCGTGGCATCTTCACCTGTATTTCGCCTTGGAACTTCCCGCTGGCGATCTTTACCGGACAAATTGCCGCTGCCCTCGCCGCAGGGAACGGCGTGCTGGCAAAACCTGCCGAAGCCACTTCCATCACGGCAACGCTGGCAACCCAATTGCTGCACAAAGCCGGTGTGCCTGCCTCCGCCCTGCAATTGCTGCATGGGAAAGGCTCCGTTGTTGGCGCGAAACTGTCGGCGAACCCGCGCATCAATGGCGTATGTTTTACAGGCTCCACCCTGACCGCCCAGCGTATCCACGCAGGCATGGCAGACCACGCCCACCCGAACGCACCACTGATTGCCGAAACAGGCGGCCTGAACGCCATGATCGTCGATTCGACAGCCCTGCCGGAACAAGCAGTCAAAGATATTATCGCGTCTTCCTTCCAATCTGCGGGGCAACGTTGCTCTGCCCTTCGCGTGTTGTACCTGCAACAAGATATCGCCGAAACCTTTATGGAAATGCTCTATGGTGCGATGGACGAACTGATTCTGGATAACCCGTGGGATCTCGCAACCGATATTGGTCCGGTCATTGATATCAACGCCAAAACAAAGATCGACGGCTATATCGAAAAGGCCCGCACAGAAGGACGCCTGCTGAAACAACTCTCACGCCCGAACGAAGGCACCTTTATTGCCCCAACGGTCTTGAAAGTATCCAGTATCCTTGATCTGGAAGAAGAGATCTTCGGCCCCGTTCTGCATGTGGCAACCTACCGTGCCAGAGATTTGGACAAGATTGTCAACGACATCAATTCCTGCGGCTTTGGCCTGACCTTTGGCCTACACACCCGCATTGATGATCGCGTTCAAACCATCACCTCCAAGCTGAAAGTGGGCAACATGTACGTCAATCGCAACCAGATCGGTGCGATTGTCGGCTCCCAACCGTTCGGCGGCGAAGGTCTGTCCGGTACGGGTCCAAAAGCCGGTGGCCCCAACTATGTGCGTCGTTTCACTCAAGATGAAGAAGTGAAACTGGCCGCAGAAAAAGGCACCTCAATTGACGGTGCGGCGGCACAAAAAGCGATCGACGCTTTGCCCGCAGCGTCAGCCGAAAAGCTGTCCTCTGTCACCCTGCCCGGACCAACCGGGGAAAGCAACGTCCTGTCCTTCTTCCCCCGCGGTGTGGTTCTCTGTCTTGGCCCAACCCTTGAGGCTGCGCAACAACAGGCCGACATCGCCCAAGCCCAAGGCTGTTCAACCTTGGTGATCGCGCCAGATGCATCGGGGGATTACACCCTCAATGGTGTACTAAATCGCGAGGCCTTAAAAACCCTAACCGGCTTCCAAGCTGTCGCTTGTTGGGGTGACGACGATGACTTACGCGCAATTCGTAAAGCCCTTGCGGCCCGCGACGGCGCGATCCTGCCCCTGATCACAGAAAAAGATATGGCTGCACGTTGTCATCTGGAACGTCACGTCTGTATCGACACCACAGCCGCAGGCGGTAACGCAGCATTGCTTGCTACGTCTTCCTAAGCTTTACACTTTCTTTCCTGTCATACTTACACAGGTACCCTTTGTTTTACAGAGGGTGCCTTTTTTCTGTCCCAGTGCTAAAACTGCTCAATCCAATGGCTAAAGGCTTTCACCTTTTCAAGCGCCTGTTTGCGCGGTGTGGTCACGAGATAATACCCCCGCTTACTGCGCACAGCTTCCCCAAAAGGCGAGATCAAGGCACCCGACTTCAACTCATCTTCAATAAACATTTCCGGGATGATGGCGATTCCCAACCCGGACAAGGCCGCGCGCGTCATCATGGAAAAGTTCTCAAAATTCGGCCCGCTGATCTTCCCCGTATATTCCACGCCTTGGGCGCGCAACCATTCCGGCCACGCATAGCGCCGGGTCTGCAAGTTCAACAGCGGATAATCCAGGACAGTTTCTGCCCCCACAGATTCACGCCCCTCAATCAGGGACGGAATGCAGGCGGCGACCACCGTTTCATCTACCAGCTTTTTAGTCACCACATCGGGCCAGTCGCCTTGACCATGTTGAATCGCAACGTCAATGTCCTGCGCCTTAAAATCAAACGGCCCCAGACCTGTCACCATGTTAAACTGAATATCCGGATGCTTGCGGGTAAAATCATGCAGCTTCGGGATCAGCCAACGCGACCCGATCGCGGGGAATGTCCCCACATTCAAACGCGCGTCATCCTGATCCTTGGTAATCAGTTTTAAAGTCTCATTTTCCAGACCACTTAGATGATCCGATACCACGCGGGCATAACTTTCCCCCTCCACAGTCAACACGAGTCGCTTCTTTACCCGTTCAAACAAATCGGTTTTGACAAATTCTTCCAGATTTCGCACCTGACGACTGACTGCACTTTGGGTTAAATTCAATTCTTCTGCCGCGCGCGTAAAGTTTAAGTGGCGTGCGGACGCATCAAAACACAATAAGGAGGTGAAAGTAGGTAGGTGCCGTCTCATAAAAACCCCACTTCATTCAAAAAATGAATGAATTAATGAAAAATCATCGCTTTAAATCCGTTTTATCATCATTTAAATGAATGATTAAGGATTAATATCTGTATATCTAAGGAAAAATCATGGCTGCTAAAGTTGCTTTTAAATGGGAAGACCCGTTTCTTTTTGACGATCAATTGACTGAAGACGAGCGTATGGTCCGCGAGAGTGCCTATGCATTCTGTCAGGACAAACTGATGCCGCGTATTCTGGACGCCAACCGTAACGAAGTTTTTGATCGTGAAATCATGAACGAATTCGGTGAGCTGGGTCTGCTGGGTTGTACAATCCCGGAAGAGTATGGCTGTGCAGGCATGAGCAACGTTTCTTACGGCCTGATCGGTCGTGAAGTTGAGCGCGTCGATTCTGGCTACCGTTCTGCCATGAGTGTTCAATCTTCTTTGGTTATGCACCCGATCTACGCTTACGGTAACGAAGAGCAACGCAAAAAATACCTGCCGAAACTGGCAACAGGCGAAATGGTCGGTTGTTTCGGTTTGACAGAGCCGGATCACGGTTCTGACCCGGGCAGCATGAAAACACGCGCTGAAAAAGTTGACGGCGGCTACCTGCTGACAGGTAACAAAATGTGGATCACCAACTCCCCGATCGCTGACATTGCGGTTGTTTGGGGCAAGCTGGACGGCGTGATCCGCGGCTTCATCGTTGAGCGCGGCACAGAAGGTTTCTCCACACCGAAGATCGAAGGCAAAATGAGCCTGCGCGCTTCCATCACAGGTGAAATCGTTCTGGATAAAGCTTTTGTTCCAGAAGAAAACCTGCTGCCAAACGTTCAAGGTCTTGCTGGCCCGTTCGGTTGCTTGAACAAAGCCCGTTACGGTATTGCATGGGGTGCTTTGGGTGCGGCTGAATATTGCTGGCACGCAGCACGTCAGTACGGTCTGGACCGCAAACAGTTCAACCGTCCGCTGGCACAAAACCAACTGTACCAAAACAAACTTGCGACCATGCAAGTTGAAATCACCCTTGGCCTGCAAGCGGCCCTGCGTGTTGGTCGTTTGATGGACGAAGATAACTGCGCTGTTGAAAACATCTCTATCATCAAGAGCAACAACGTAAACAAATCTCTGGAAATCGCCCGTATGGCCCGTGACATGCACGGCGGCAACGGCATCTCCGACGAATTCCACGTGATCCGTCATATGGTCAACCTTGAAACTGTGAACACATACGAAGGTACGTATGACATTCACCGTCTGATCCTGGGCCGTGCCCAAACTGGCCTGCAGGCATTCTTTTAAGGTGAAATGATCATGTCAGGCGCCCTTTCACATATTCGCGTTCTGGATCTATCGCGCATTCTGGCTGGCCCTTGGGCCAGTCAGACGCTCGGCGATCTCGGCGCAGAAATCATCAAGATCGAACGACCCAAAGCTGGTGACGACACCCGTCACTGGGGCCCTCCCTACGTGAAGGACCAAAACGGTCAGGACACGGATGATGCGGCCTATTTCATGTGTGCCAACCGCAATAAGCAGTCGGTTGCCATTGATATGGCCAGTGAAAAGGGTCAAGCCCTGATCAAAGAACTGGTCAAGGAATGTGATGTCGTTATTGAAAACTTCAAAGTCGGCGGCCTTAAAAAATACGGCCTTGATTACGACAGCTTGAAGGCGATCAAATCCGACATCGTTTACTGCTCGATCACCGGCTTTGGACAAACAGGTCCTTATGCCAATCGCGCAGGCTATGATTTTCTAATTCAGGGTATGTCTGGTCTCATGAGTGTGACCGGTCACCCTGGCGATGGGCCTGAGGCTGGTCCGGTAAAGGTCGGCGTGGCTTTGTCCGACGTCCTGACCGGACTGTACGCTGTCATTGGTGTGCAAGCCGCGCTTGCACACCGTGATCGCACCGGTGAAGGCCAACACATCGACATTTCCCTTCTGGACGTTCAGGTCGCAACCCTTGCCAACCAGGCACTGAACTATCTTGCCAGCCAGAAGGTGCCGCAACGTCTGGGGAATTCCCACCCCAACATCGTCCCTTATCAGGCCTTTGCCACCAGCGATGGTCACATGATCCTTGCGGTCGGGAACGATGGACAGTTTGCGAAATTCTGTCAGGTTGCAGGTCTCGATGGACTTGCAGATGACGCCCGCTTCACCACCAATACCGCACGGGTTGAAAACCGCGAGGCATTGGTGCCGATTTTACAAGACGCCATCAAAGCCAAATCCCTTGATTGGTGGATTCAAAATCTCGAAGCTGCTCACGTGCCATGCGGTCCGATCAACACAATTGATCGTGTGTTTGAAGACCCGCAGGTCTTGGACCGTGGCATGAAAATGGAACTGGATCACCCCAAGGCGGGCCGCGTCCCTAGCGTAGGTTCCCCCTTGAAACTGTCCGGCACGCCCGTTGCCTACGAATCGGCCCCACCGGTTCTGGCGCAACACACTCAAAATGTCCTGCGTGACATCTTGAACCTATCGGATAGTGATCTGGAAGCATTGGATGCTGAAGGCATTATCCAAATCTGATTGAACGTTTTTACTAACTCTCGACCCAATCTCCCTAGAGAGTTTACTTGCCTGCCGCCTCCCCTAGGGCGGCAGGCTTTTTCTTTGCCCGATCCCCTGCCATATTTAAAAACATCAATGCTGCATTGCAGAGATAGAATAGCTAAAACAACATTCTCCCGTTAAGTCTGAAAATTAAAGGTCATTTGACTTTCGATTTTCGAAAATAAGAAGCTTTACCCTAGGCCAGTTCGCTACCCTAGGCACAGACGCGACCTCTTCACGTCCAAAGCACATGACGTGCCCGGCTTCTTAAACAACATACGCGCAGCTTAATAAGCGCGAAGACGGGTCAATTTATCATAAAGGTATTCTCATCTAATGATTACGACGACTTTTATTGTCTACCTGGTTCTAATGTTAGGGATTGGCTTATACGCCTACAAACGTACTCAGGATTTATCCGATTATATTCTTGGCGGCCGTCACCTCGGCCCCCTTCCCAGCGCTTTGAGCGCCGGTGCCTCAGATATGAGTGGCTGGTTGCTGATGGGCCTGCCGGGCTATGCAATGGCTGCCGGTTACGGCGCTTTCTGGCTGGCCGGTGGTCTGCTGGTCGGCACATGGCTGAACTGGCTGTTGGTTGCCCAACGCCTGCGGGTTTACTCTTACCGCGCAGATAACTCTTTGACACTGCCGGCTTTCTTTGAAAACCGTTTTGAAGACAAAAGCCACGCGCTGCGCGTGATCTCTGCGATCTTTGTTTTGATCTTCTTCCTGTTCTACACCAGCTCCGGTCTTGTTGCGGGTGGTAAACTGTTTGAAACCGTCTTTGGTTTTGATTACGAAATCGCCGTCATCGTTGGCGCGGTTGCCGTTATCTCCTACACCATGTTCGGTGGCTTCCTTGCCGTATCCTGGACAGACGTTGTACAAGGCCTGCTGATGGTTGGCGCGCTCGTTCTGGTTCCATTGATGGCAATGGGGGAAATCGGTGGCCTTGGCGGTACATTGTCTGCCATTGAAGCGAAAAACCCTGAACTGTTAAACCTGTTTACCGATGCAGATGGTAAAACCATCACACTGATCGGCACTTTGTCGCTGGTCGGCTGGGGTCTGGGTTACTTTGGTCAGCCGCACATTCTCGCGCGTTTCAAAGGCATTGAGAGTAAAGACGCTGTCCCCTCTGCACGTCGCATTGCGGTGTTGTGGACAGGTGTATCCATGCTGGGTGCCTTGTTCATCGGCCTGAGCGCCATCGGCTACCTGCCGGAAGGTCTGGGCGATAATGAAACCGTCTTTATCGTGATGGTGGACGCCTTGTTCCATCCGGTCATCGCCGGTATCCTGCTTGCAGCGATTTTGGCGGCGATCATGAGTACAGCGGATTCTCAGTTGTTGGTGTCGTCTTCTGCCCTTGCTGAAGATTTCTACAAAGCCCTGTTCAACAAAGAAGCCTCACAGGAAAAGCTGGTCAACGTCGGTCGCTTGGCTGTGGTCGGGATTGCGGTCATCGCCACCATCCTTGCCATGGACAAAGATTCCAAGGTACTGAGCCTTGTGTCCTACGCGTGGGCAGGCTTCGGTGCTGCCTTCGGCCCAGCGCTCGTCCTGTCGCTTTATTGGAAGAATATGAATAAAGCGGGTGCGCTTGCCGGTATCATCGTCGGTGGCGTCACCGTTGTGGTCTGGAAACAACTGTCCGGTGGCTGGTTCGATCTCTATGAGATCATTCCGGGGATCATCTTCTCCACCATCGCGATCGTTGTCGCTTCCAAAGTCACAGCTGCCCCGTCTGACAGCATTCAAAAACTGTTCGACGATGTCGAAGCTGAAGTCAAAAGCTAAACCAGCTTGTCGACTGACACAAAAAAAGGAGGGATGCCAACCAGCATCCCTCCTTTTTTATTGTGATATTTTCTGGCGGCTTAAATTTCAGCCAGAAGAACGTATTTCAGTTCAAGGTAATCATCCAACCCGTAGACGGAGCCTTCACGGCCCAGACCGGATTGCTTGATGCCCCCAAATGGCGCAGCTTCGTTAGACAGAATGCCTGTGTTGACGCCCACCATACCGTATTCCAGTTCCTCAGCAACACGGAAGATGTTGCTCATGTCTTTGGAATAGAAGTAAGACGCCAAACCAAACTCTGTATCATTGGCTTGCGCAATCACGTCTTCTGCATCTTCAAACTTAAACAAAGGTGCAATCGGACCGAATGTTTCTTCGCGAGAAACCTTCATGTCCTTTGTGACGTTTTTGATGATGGTCGGTTCAAAGAAGCTATGACCCAAGGCGTGACGTTTACCGCCACACAAGATCTCGCCACCTTTTTCAACAGCGTCTTTCAAATGGTCTTCCACTTTGGCAACCGCTTTATCGTCGATCAGCGGACCTTGGGACACACCATCTTCAAAGCCGTTACCGACTTTCAGTTCTTTGACCTTTGCCGCCAGTTTGTCGGCAAATTCGTCATAGACACCCGCTTGAACGTAGATGCGGTTGGCACAGACACAAGTCTGACCCGCGTTACGGTATTTGGAGATCATCGCCCCTTCAACCGCTGCATCCAGATCCGCATCATCAAAGACGATAAACGGTGCGTTGCCGCCCAGTTCCAGACCCATTTTCTTGATGGACTGTGCAGACTGGCTCATCAACAGGCGACCGACGCCTGTGGACCCTGTAAAGGTGACTTTGCGGATGATATCATTGGACGTCATTTCCCCGCCGATTTCAACCGGATTCCCCGTGATGCAGTTGATCAGACCCGCCGGAATGCCCGCTTCTTCAGCCAAGACACACAAAGCCAATGCTGAAAGCGGTGTTTGTTCTGCCGGTTTCATGACAGATGAACAACCAACAGCCAAAGCTGGTGCAATTTTGCGTGTGATCATAGCGTTCGGGAAGTTCCACGGCGTGATGGAGGCGATAACCCCGATCGGCTGCTTCATCACCAGTACACGTTTATCATCACTTGGCGCAGGAATAGTGGAGCCATAGACGCGCTTGGCTTCTTCAGCATACCATTCGATATAGCTTGCGCCATAAGCGACTTCGCCACGGGCTTCCGCCAACGGTTTGCCCATCTCAGCCGTGATGATACGGGCGAGATCTTCCTGATTTTCCATAATCAGATTGTACCATTTACGCAAAATGTTACAGCGTTCCTTTGCAGGACGTTTCTTCCATGACTTTTGTGCCACTTCAGCCGCTGCGATCGCGCGTTTGGTTTCCGCTGTGCCCATCAAAGGCACGGTTGCGATGACCTCACCAGTTGCAGGGTTGTTGACTTCCAGCGTTTCACCGCTGTCTGCATCAACCCATTCACCGTTGATATAGGCCTGTTCTTTCAACAGGTTTGTGTTTGAAAGATTAAACATCTAAACTCCTTTTACTCGGCTGCTTGTGCAGTGGAAGCTGCATTCTTGATCGCAGCAGAAATTATCTCAAGCGCTTCGTCAAAGACACTATCTTCAATTGTCAGCGGCGGCAAGAAGCGGATGCAGTTTCCGTAAACTCCACAAGAAATTAGAATCAATCCATTTTCTTTCGCGGAAGAAATAACCGCCGGAACCATGTCCGCGCGCGGCTTACCATTTTCCATAAACTCGACCGCAACCATCAGACCTTGACCACGAACGTCTGCGATTTGTGGCACGTCTGCTTTCAGGCCATTCAGCATGTCTTTTAACTTCACGCCAAGCGCTGTTGTACGCTCATGGAAACCATCTTCGGCCATGATCTCACAAACAGCGTTAGCAGCCGCAACAGCAATTGCGTTACCGGCATAGGTGCCACCCAGACCGCCTGGGTTCGGTGCATCCATGATCTCGGCTTTACCAATGACCGCAGAGATCGGCAGACCGCCGCCCAAGCCTTTGGCGGAAGTTGTCAGGTCAGGCTCGACGCCATAATGTTCCATCGCAAACATTTTACCTGTACGACCAAAACCGGACTGAACTTCATCGGCAATCATGACAATACCATGTTCGTCACAAAGGGCGCGGATCCGCTCAACAAACTCTTTCGGAGCGACATAAAAGCCGCCTTCCCCTTGTGTCGGCTCAAAGATAATGGCCGCAACACGGTTTGGTGCGATATCGGATTTAAACAACTTTTCAAGCCCCGCCATTGCATCATCCACCGTGACGCCGTGTACTTCATTAGGGAAAGGGAAGTGATAGACTTCGTTCATCATCGTGCCGAACTCGGCTTTGTAAGGAACAACTTTACCTGTCAGGCTCATGCCCATGAACGTGCGACCGTGGAAGGCCCCGCCGCACGCAATAACACCCGTGCGCCCTGTGTGCGCCCGTGCAATCTTGATCGCGTTCTCAACAGCTTCTGCACCTGTTGTGACAAATGCGGTTTTCTTTTTGCTGGTGCCGGGGACAGCTGCGTTCAGTTTTTCTGCCAATTCCACATAGTTTTCATACGGTGTGACTTGGTGGCAGGTGTGGAAGAAAGACGCAACCTGCTTCTCAACAGCCGCAACCACTTTCGGGTGACGGTGACCGGTGTTACAGACCCCGATACCGGCGGCAAAATCGATAAAGCGACGTCCTTCAACGTCCCAGATTTCTGCGCCTTCAGCACGTTCTGCAAAAAAGTCTGTCAAAAAACCCACACCGCGGGAAATTGCATCGACACGACGATCAAAAAGAGCCTTGTTAGTAGCCATTATATGCCTCTTATCACATTGAAAAAGTTATAAGGGGGAGCCACATCATCGCGTAAACTCCCTGAACGTAAATCACCATATGCGTTTAACTTTACAAGACATAAACGGCCTTTATTGGTGAAATATTAAACAAGATACTATCATGTTTAATTTTTTAAACAATATCGTTTATTTTATTTTTTTGCGCTTTATAATCAAAGTCCTGCCACATTTCGAAAAGAGTACGAAACCAAAGGTTAAACGATGGAAGACTTCAATGTAGGCGCACGCCTGAAACAAGTCCGCAAGGAGCATAACTTATCCCAGCGGGAACTTGCCAGACGGGCTGGCGTTACAAACGGGACAATCTCGTTAATTGAGAAAAACCAGAATAGTCCGTCCATCGCCATGCTGCGCAAAATCCTTGAAGGGGTGCCCATGGACCTGTCCTCGTTCTTTTCCTCTATCGAACATGAAAAAGATAAAGTCTTTTTCACCCATGAGGAACTGACAGAACTCAGCAACGATTCTCGTCTCTCTTTCCTGCAAGTCGGTGATGCGAAACATCACAATCTGCAAATCCTCAAAGAGACCTATAAGCCCGGTGCTGATACCGGCAAAGTGATGTTGCGTCACCTCTCCACAGAAGGCGGTGTCGTCATCAAAGGCTGTATTGAACTGACCGTTGGTGATCACACCCAGATTTTAAAAGAAGGGGAATGTTACCTGTTTGACAGTACCATCCCCCACCGTTTCAGAAATACAAGCGACGAAAATTGCGAAATGATCAGCGCTTGCACCCCTCCTTATGTCTAACCAGCCCTTAAGACGGGCTGTTTAGCTTTTCACTACGTCTGCGCAGATATTCCAACACACTCAACAGCGCCAGAGCAAAGGCAATCAGCAAAGTTGCCGCCGCCATAATCGCAGGCGTGATATTCTCTTTGATCCCGTCAAACATCTGGCGCGGCAGGGTGCGTTGTTCCGGCCCTGCAGAAAACAGCACCACAACCACTTCATCAAACGATGTGGCAAAGGCAAACAAAGCGCCTGATACAACACCCGGCAGGATCAACGGCAAGACCACGGCAAAAAAGACCTTCACCGGATTGGCGCCCAAGCTGGACGCGGCGCGCATCAACGTATTGTCAAACCCTTGAAGCGTTGCCGTCACGGTAATCACAACAAATGGCGCGCCCAAGGCAGTGTGCGCAAGGATCAACCCCGTGTAAGTCGCGTTCAGGCCGATTTCCGCAAAGAAGAAATACAGGCCCAAAGCAGAGATCACGATGGGCACAATCATCGGGGACACCAACAACGCGTTGACCGCCCCTTTGCCACGGAAGTTCGCCTGCGTCAAACCCATGGCCGCCATAGTCCCTAAAACAGTCGCAAGGAAAGCCGAGGCCGAACCGATGATCAGACTGTTTTTAATGGCCCGTACCCAGACTTCCGACTGGAAAACTTCTGCGTACCAGCGAAGTGAGAACCCATCGAGCGGATAGCTTAAGAAGCTGGATCCATTAAACGACAGCGGCATAATGACGAGGATCGGGAGGACGAGGAACAACAGCCCCCCACCCGCAATCGTCAGGAAGGTATAGAACCAGACTTTTTGTCCGAATGTGGCGTATGGTTGTAGCTTCATTGGATTATCCCATTTTCACGCCGGATGCACCGGTCAGTCGGTTGTAAATCGAGAACAAGATCATGGTTGTCACCAGCAGGACCATCCCCAATGCGGACGCCAGACCCCAGTTCAGGGTGCTGTTTGCATGGTTTGCGATGAAATAGCTGAGCATCTGATCTTGCGGGCCACCGATCAACGCCGGTGTGATGTAATACCCAATCGCCAGAATAAACGCGAGAATACCACCCGCCCCGATCCCCGGCAGGGTTTGCGGCAGATAAACACGCACAAACGCAATCGCCGGATGGGCACCCAGACTTTCGGCCGCCCGCATATAAGCCGGTGAAATGGATGTCATCACACTATAAAGCGGCAGGACCACGAACGGCACCAGCAGATGCAAAAAGGCGATATAGACACCGGGGCGCGCAAACAAGAGCGTCATCGGTTCGTTAATCAAGCCCAAATTAATCAGCGTGCTATTCACCACCCCGTTCTTTTGTAACAAGACAACCCACGCACTTGTGCGCACCAACAAGGACGTCCAGAACGGCAACAACACGCAAAACATCAACAGGTTGGATACTTTGGAAGAGGTATTTGCCAGCAGATAGGCAATCGGAAAACCGATCAGCAGACTGCCAACAGTCACAACCCCTGCAATCCACATGGTACGCCAGAAGATGTTGGTATAAATCGCCTGACCTTCCGGCACACTTGTAATCTGCCCTTCGTCATTGATCTTCATATCAAAGGCATTGAGCACATAAAATGGCGTGAGGGAGCTGGAGGCGCGCTTTAACGCCTGCCAATAGCGTAGATCGGCCCAACGTTTATCCGCCTTGATAAAGTCATCCATCGTCGCCATTGCTGGCTGCGTGCTGTTAAACTTACGGGCCGTCCGCGTTACGAGAGAACGCATGCCCGACACATCATAGTTCAGACGCTTTGCAACGGTAGAGGCCGTCTTATCTTCATAGGCTTTGACCAAATCGGATGCAAAGGCGGTAGTCAACGCTGTCGTCGGCGTGCTTTCCCCATCCCAATTGCTCAGTTCAATCGCCGTTTGCGGCAGGTTATCCACCACTTCCGGGTTATCAATGGCACGCCACATCATAATGGCGATCGGGATAGCAAAGACGCCAAGAATAAATAGAAACAACGGCGCGATCAGGGCCATCGCACGATATTTGCGCATGCGCTCCGCGCGCTTGAGCTTTAGCTTAAGAGGAATTTCATCTTCCCCTTGAGCTAAACCTTCCGACTGATTGTTATTATTTGTCGAAACTTGTTCCATTATCCATCAACACTCAAAATAGGGTAAAGGGAGGCGGGGAAGGAACCAGTCTTCCCCGCACCTGTATATTCTGGATTATTTCGCAGCCCAGGAATTGAAGCGTTCGTTCAGTTCCTGTTCGAAATCAAGCCAGAATGACGTGTCGTTCGCCAAAGCGTTTTCAAGGTTTGCTTTGTCTGTCGGCAAATCAGCACTCAACGCTGCCGGAATTTGGGCAATCGCTTTTGTGTTTGTCACACCGTAAGGAATACCTTCCGGGAATTTGACCTGATTTTCAGCCTGAGATGCAAATGCAACGAAATCCATCGCTTTATCTTTATTCTCAGAACCGGCAACAACAGCCCAGGAGTCAACCGCGTAGATTTGACCATCCCAAGAGATTTTGAAGTTTTTGCCTTCTTTGTTGGCGTTTGTGATACGGCCGTTGTAAGCCGTTGTCATCACAACGTCACCAGACGCCAGCCATTCCGGCGGCTGCGCACCAGCTTCCCACCACTGGATGTTGGCTTTCAACTCGTCCAGTTTCGCAAATGCACGGGCCTGACCTTCTGCTGTTTCCAGTACAGAATAAACGTCACCCGGTGCCACACCGTCCGCCATCAACGCGATTTCGAGGTTGAATTTCGCGCCTTTACGCAGACCACGTTTGCCCGGATATTTTTTCACATCCCAGAAGTCCGCCCAGTTTTTCGGGCCGTCTTTCAACGCATCGCCGTCATATGCCAAAGCAACGGACCATACGTAGGAACCAACACCACATTCGCTAACAGCCGGACCGATAAATTCAGCTTTATCGCCCACTTTGTCCCAAGCGATCGGCTCGAACAGACCGTTTTCACAACCGCGCAACAGGTCCGGTGCTTCTACCAAAATAGCGTCCCAAGTGACGGAGTTTGTGTCGACCATCGCCTTGATTTTCGCCAGACCACCGTTGTAGCTATCTTCAATTACAGGCGCACCGCTTTTTTCGGAAAACGGTTTGAAGTAAACATTGCTATGTACTTCCTGAGACGCGCCGCCCCAACCAACAACAGTTAAATCGCGCGCTTGTGCCGTCATAGACGCAGACGCCAAAAGTGCCCCCGTCGCAATCGTCAAAGATAAAAGTTTCTTCATTGACATGAACTTTCCCATGATAAAGTTAAGTTAAAGATAGTTAGTCTTTGGGCAGGTTTGTCCCGCCTTTTGCCTTATGCCGAGATTGGGTCCAATGCCCGGCAGTCATTCTCTGAAAACCCGACGAAAATCTTATGCCCGGGATTTAGATCAGCATGAATGTTCCCAGAACGAATCATCGCTCTGAAATCCTTTTGACCGGCAACATCCAGTGACACACGCACGTGGTTGCCGTGATAAATTGTTTCAATAACTGTGGCTTCAAACACATTGGTCGCCGTTGGGCGCTCCTCGCTCAGCTGCACACGTTCCGGGCGGATCGACACAGAGGTTCTCGCCCCTGATTGACCGGCAATCACATTTTGTGCCGTGATCTCCGCACCGTTGGGCAGCTTGACCGCACATTCCCGACCTTCTGCGCGTAAAACTTCACCACACAGGGTATTTGTCTCCCCGATGAAATTCGCCACGAAACTGTTGGCAGGGCGTTCATAAAGTTCTGCCGGTGGCTCGATCTGCTGGATGATGCCGTCATTAAAAACAGCAACACGATCAGACATGGTCAAAGCCTCGTCTTGATCGTGCGTAACAAAAACCATCGTAACACCCAGATTTTCATGGATATGCTTGATTTCAATCTGCATCTGTTCACGTAATTTCTTATCCAACGCGCCCAGTGGTTCATCCATCAAGACCAGCTGCGGCTCGAACACCAACGAGCGCGCCAAGGCAACCCGTTGCTGCTGACCGCCGGACAACTGACCGGGACGACGATCCGCAAAGCTGCCCAGCTGCACCATTTCCAGCGCGCGGATGGCTTGCTTCTTCGCATCTGTCTTATTGATCTTACGCACGGTCAGCGGAAAAGCGACGTTTTCAGCAACGCTCATATGTGGGAACAGAGCATAATTTTGGAACACCACACCAATGTCACGTTTATGCGGCGGCACATTATTAATCGCCTGCCCGTTTAACAGGATGTCACCATGGGTCGGCGTTTCAAACCCTGCCAGCATCATCAGGCAGGTACTTTTGCCGGACCCACTCGGGCCAAGGAGCGTCAGGAATTCACCGCGCTGAATGTCTAGGTTAAGCTTTTTAACGACCAGATGTTCACCATCATAGGTTTTTTGAACATCCACAAATCTCACCAATGGATCGTTGACTGTCACAGTCATAAATGAAAACCCCTATTGCCTACCCATACATATTTTAGTTCGTACAGGCCGTTTGTTTAATAATTTTGCAAAAGGGTACACGCAATGTTTATTATTTCAATACAAAATTATCATTTTCGTGTAATAATTTTGTCTTTCTGCACTGCAACAGAAAATTCACAGCCAAAAGCTGTAAGAAAGCTTAGACGTTGTGCAACTGCACACTTGATGTGCTGATTTTTTAAACACTAACAAACCAAATGATCGATGCTTTAAGTCTCATTTATCCAAGAATCTTAAATCAGGATCGACAAATTACAAAGAGGAAATACCATGTTTGATACAGATATTGATTTTATCCTGACAAACCAGATCGAAAATGATCGGGTCAGTGTCAATCACCTGTTCTTCCCCGCCAAGGCTCAGACCAAATGGCACCGCCATGAACGCGACTACGTGATCGTCCCCATGGAAGATGCCATCTTAAAAATGGAAAGTACCGATGGCGTCAAAGATGCCAAGCTGAGCCGTGGGCAATGTTATTACCGCGATCAGGGCGTGGAACATAACGTCTATAACCCCAATGACTTTGACGTCACCCTGATCGAGATTGAGATCAAATAAGCCTGATGTTCTTCCTACCCTTTGCGCAGGTTTTGCACAAACTCACTGAGTTGACGATCCAGTCTTTCCGCCTGTGTCTGCAACTCATCCGAGGCCGTCAAAACCTGCTGGGATCGCCCGACATTGCTTTGCGCACCTTCTTTCACCTCCGCAACGGTTGACGACACCAAATCTTCCGGATGGTTGGCGTTAAAGAAAGGGTCTTTCTCCTCCACCGCCCATTCCACCGTCTGGTATCGGTACCGTGCGATCCATTTTTTCATCTTGCGCACATCTTCTTGAACCAGCGCCCGTTCCAACGCCCCAGACAATGACGTGGGCCATATCCCCACCACCGGATGATCAAACCCACCCGAACGGGCAATGACGATTTCGCCAGTTCCCTCTTTAATCGGTGCCATCAGGCGCTCAACCAAATCATGGGGCAAAAAGGGTGTGTCCGTGGGGACTGACAATATATAGTCATATGCCTTTAACGCCTGCATCCCCGCCAGGATCCCGGCAAGCGGCCCCACATGGCCTGCCACCGGATCGGATATAACGGGAAACCCCAAATGATCAAAACGTGATGCGTCACCATTGGCGTTAATCACCAGCTTGTCCACTTGCGGGGCAACACAGGCGATCACCCGCTCAATGATCGGCTGTCCGTCAATGCACTTAAATCCTTTATCCCCGCCGCCCATGCGGGTGGCTAATCCACCAGCTAACAGGACGCATCCGATTTGTTCCCTCATTTTTTCCTACGCTCCACCATGGAGACACCTTTGACCTGCGCATAGACCGTCTGCCCGACCTGAAAATCAAACTTGCGCAAAGATCGGGTGGTAATCCGTGCGATCAGTTTTGCCTGCCCCATTTCCAACACCACGTTGACGCGGGCTTCATCAATGGCGGCGATCTCTACAATCTTGCTATCAAACACGTTCAAAATCGTGGTTTGCGACGGTTTTTCCCGCGCAAGACTGACATCCGTTGCCAAAATCCGCACCCGACGGCGCTCCCCGATCGGGGCGACAAAACCGGGGACATACAAGGTTTTGTCCGCAACCTGCAACGTGCTGAGATGATCTGCGTCATCAAAGGCCGCAACCTCTGCTTCCAGCACACTCGCGGTTTTGGAGCTTTTGGCGATAAACAATTTCGGGTCCGCCAGCATGTCCAGTAAAGGGCCGCTTTGAGTCACCCGCCCTTTTTCCATCAACAGCATGTAATCCGCGAGCCGCTCCACCTCCTGACTATCGTGGGAGATATAAACAACGGGAATGGACAAGGCTTCGTGCATTTTTTCCAGATAGGGGATGATCTCATCCTTGCTAAACCGATCCAGCGCACTGAGTGGTTCATCCATCAACAGCAGGCGCGGACTGGACAATAACGCCCGTGCAATCGCCACGCGTTGACGTTCCCCCCCGGATAAAGTCCGCACAGGACGATCCAGCAAGTGATCGATTCCCATCAAACCGGAAATATCGGACAATTGCGGCCCGCGCTGATCGCGCGTGCGTTTTTGCGCAAACAGCACATTGCCTTTCACGTCCAAATGATCAAACAGATTGGCATCCTGAAAAACATAGCCAATGGGTCGTTTGTGGGGCGGTAAAAACGTCCGGTCATCCTGCCAGACCTCGCCATCAACCAACAGATGCCCGTCAGCCACCCGTTCCAACCCGGCGAGACAGCGCAGCACGGTGGTTTTGCCGCAGCCGGATTGTCCAAACAAGGCACTGACGCCTTGCATGTTCAGACTAAATTCTGCATCCAGATGAAAATCGTCAAACTGCCCTTTAAACCGTGCGGTGATCATGCACCCCTCCGGACCGCACGCAGGCGTTTTTCAAGGACCATCATCACCAAAATCACAACAAAACTAAAGCCCAGCATCCCAGCAGACAGGATATGGGCCTGCGTCCATTCCAGATTTTCCACATGATCATAAATGGCGATGGACAGCACTTTGGTTTCACTGGGGATATTGCCGCCAATCATCAAGACCACGCCAAATTCCCCGACCGTATGAGCAAAACCCAACACAGCACCCGTCATCAATCCGGGCCGTGCCAACGGCAGCGCCACATTAAAAAACGCATCCAACGGGCCTGCACGCAAGGTCGCTGCGGCCTCCAAGGGTTTATTACCAATGGCTTCAAAGGCATTGCGCACGGGCTGCACCACAAACGGCAGGGAATAAACCACAGACCCGACCACAAGTCCGGCAAAACTAAACGGCAACGCCTGACCAAACACACTCACCGCCCATTGCCCCAAGGGACTTTGCGGTCCCAAAGCAATCAACAGATAAAACCCCAACACGGTTGGTGGCAGCACCAGCGGCAATGCCACGATCGCGCCGATGGGTTCTTTGAAAACACTATGGGTGCGTGCCAGCCACCACGCCAAAGGCGTGCCGATCAACAACAGGATCAGCGTTGTTAGCCCCGCCAGTTTTATCGTCAGGAGAATTGGATCAAGCATTGATACATCCACACAAATTCGGTGATGCATTTAAGCAATGCTGTCAAAGATATGCAATGATTTTACCCGCCCCCCGGTAAATGAGGACCCCGGCGTCAATGACGCTAGCGCTGGTGCAGGTTTTCTTCCTTCGGGATCAGCAGAAAATGTTGCGGGATCGTTTTCACAAATTCCAGAAATTTGACCATTTCTTCACGACCAATGATCACACCGGGATTTTGCCTCAAATCAGCCTGAACGTATTTTTCGTCTAGCATCTCGATAACTCCTTTGACGTTCTGTCAACCTAACGAGTTAGCCCCCTGAAAGGCCATTTTTGGATGGTTCAACGCCAGCCTTTTCAAAAACTGTATCGCCATTCCCACACCCTGCCAAGGGAAAATACGTAATTATCAAAAGTTAAATTTTAAGAAAACAAATAACCAATAAATTTCATCATATTAGTGAATTCATACCGACCTTTATTTTTTAGGGGCAATATAGATCGCGCGAAAATCATTCACATTTGTCAAAGTTGGCCCCGGAATAAATAGATCATCCAAGGCTTTAAAAAAATCATAAGACAGGTTTTCGTCCAGATGATGATGAAGGTCCAGCCCCCGTTTTTCCATACGTTCAAGGCTGGTCGGATCAAACCACGCGCCCGCATTGTCTTCGGACCCATCAATCCCGTCCGTATCCGCCGCCAAGGCATAAACACCGTGCACACCGCGCAACTGATCACACAGCGCCAGTATAAACTCCGCATTTGGCCCGCCGCGCCCCTGAGGATTTTTAATCGTCACCGTTGCTTCCCCACCGCTTAGGAGCAGACATGGCGGTTTGATCGGCTGCCCGTGATCCTGAATTTGGCGCACAATTGCCGCATGGACCTTGGCAACTTCGCGCGCTTCACCTTCTATGCGATCGCTCAGGATCATCGCAGGGATAGCTTGTTGCACCGCCAAATCAGCCGCCCCTTGCAGGGATGTCTGCGGGGTCGCAATCAGCCGGTAGGTCATATTCTCCCAACAGGGATCATCCGGTTTGACGCTTTCCTGTAATTTGTCGTCATAGCCTTTGATGCCATAGCGCTGCAAAATTGCCGTTGCATCGGCAACACTTGTGCCATCCGCCACGGTCGGGCCAGACGCAATCACACTCGGGTCATCCCCCGGCACATCAGAGATCGCAAGGCTTAACACCCGTGCCGGATAACAGGCCTTTGCCAATCGCCCGCCCTTGATGGCACTCAGATGTTTGCGCACGCAGTTGATCTCGTCAATCGTTGCTCCGCTATGGAGCAATGCCTTATTGACGGCTTGCTTTTCTTCAAGGCTCACGCCGTCCAGCGGTAAGCTCAGGAGGGCCGATCCCCCGCCAGAGATCAGGGCGATGACCAGATCATCAGCCCCTAGCCCCTCTACCATCTCCTTCATCCGAGCCGCGCCCGCTTGCCCTGCGGCATCGGGTACGGGATGGGCAGCTTCCACCACCTCGATAAATCGGGTTGGGACGTTATGACCATAACGGGTAATCACAAGACCGCTAACCGGACCTTCCCATAAATTCTCAAGGGCACGGGCCATCTTTGCCGCCCCTTTTCCCGCACCGATGACGGTAACTTTTTGCGTGCGGTCCTGTGGCAAATGACGATCCAGCACAACATCCGCATCCGCCAGACGCACCGACTCATTAAATAACGCTGTCAGAAAATCTCTCATTCGCGTTGTGACTTCTTTTTGGAGATCCCCTCCAAGATATCGCGCATGACATCGCGCAGGATCGGTTGCGCCTCCTCGACCTTCAGGCCCGGGCGCATACGCGGGTCATACAAAGCTTTCAACAGAATCAGGTCTGAAACCGACATGCTGGTCCGGTCCGACTGCTCATTAAAGATCGAGTTTTCAATGATATTGCTGTCATTGGTCAGGCCAAACAGCTGCACCGTTTCTTCCACAATACAATGCATTGTCTTATCTTCACGATCTGACGGGATCAAGGCTTGGGCAAAGGTAATGGCATGTGTCTTTGAACTGCCTTTCATGGTGCCTTGGCAGTTAATGCCCTTTTTCAATTTTTTAGCCAGCTCGGCCTGCGGATGAAAGCTGATGTGCAGATTGACCTTATCGCCCTTTTTGGCTTGGCGCATATCCAGCTTGGTCATCTTTTTGATTTTAGTCAGAACCGAGCCCAGCTGCTTTAAATTTTCCTTGCTGCCCGAATTGGTGACGGCAAAGACAATCGGTCCCTGCCATTTAACCAACGGTTTAGGTTCGCGTCCCTGCTTGCCTTCTTCATGAATAAAGACGACTGCGTTAAAATGTTTAATCAGGTTGTCCAGATTGACGGTTTGTTGTTCTGCCTGTGCTGTGCCTGTCCACAGCATTGTCATCAGGATAAAAAACCACTTCATAGGACCCCCATATCATTTTTAACTGTTGGCCCTATTGTGGCACATCCGCTGAAAACTGCAACTTTGCCAAACGGGTATAAAGCGCATTTGTCTCCAAAAGGCTGGCATGGGTGCCGATGGCCTGAATTTCACCATCCGCGACGACACAAATCCGATCCGCCCCCACAACCGTTGCCAGACGGTGCGCGATAATCAAAGTGGTACGCCCGACCATCAGACGATCCAGCGCTTCCTGCACAATGCGTTCATTCTCAGAATCCAACGCACTGGTTGCTTCGTCCAACAACAGAATCGCCGGATCCCGCAACAAGGCCCGCGCAATAGACAAGCGTTGACGTTGGCCGCCAGACAAGCGCGTCCCTTTCTCGCCCAAAAACGTGCCAAACCCGTCCGGCAATTTCTCCAGAAACTCCGTTGCCTGTGCGGCATCGGCTGCGGCACGGACTTCCTCATCCGTGGCATCGGGGCGACCGTAGCGAATATTCTCCCACGCATTTGCGGAAAAAATCATCGGATCTTGCGGCACCAATGCCATGCGTCGTCGGACTTCAAGCGGGTCTGCCTCTGCCACATCCACGCCATCGACTTTCAAATGTCCCCTTTCCACATCAAAGAAGCGTAACAGCAACTGCATGATGGTGGTTTTTCCCGCGCCGCTTGGCCCGACAAGGGCAACCGTTTCGCCCGGTTTGATCTCCAGCGTAATATCTTTTAGCGCCAGTTGATCCGGTCGGGACGGATATCTAAAGCTCACCTTTTCAAAGGCCACATGACCTTGATGCGGGACCGGAAGTGCCTTGGGGTTTTCAGGCGCTTTAATTTCAATATCCGTATCCAGCAGTTCCACCAATCGCTCGGTTGCGCCTGCCGCGCGTTGTAATTCACCCATCACTTCGGAGATCACGCCCACGTTAAACGCAACCATGGTCGCGTAAAACAAAAAGGCCGCCAGTTCACCGCCTGTGATGGTCCCATCCATCACATCACGCCCACCGACCCATAACACCCCACCGATAGCGCCGAACACCAACAGGATAACAGTTGCCGTTAAGACACTGCGTGCCTGAATGCGCCGCACGGCAGCGTCAAACGCGCCTGTGACTTCCGCGCCAAAGCGGTTTTGATCCACCTGTTCGTGGGTGAAGGCTTGCACGGTACTGATGGCATTGATGGTTTCTTCCGCAAAGGCACCGACATCGGCGATTTTGTCCTGACTTTCCTTCGACAGTTTGCGCACACGACGTCCATAGACGATGATCGGCACAACCACAATCGGCACAACCAGCAGCACCAGTCCGGTCAATTTGACGTTGGTGATAAACAGCATGATGATCCCGCCCACCAAGTTCATCCCGTTGCGCAACGCCATAGACACGCTGGAGCCAATAACGGACTGTAACAGGGTCGTATCGGTGGTCAGGCGCGACAGGATTTCGCCGGTCTTGGTGACTTCAAAGAAGCTGGCATGCAGGGACAGAATCCGTTTAAACACCGCCTCGCGAATATCCGCGACCGCACGCTCCCCGATCCACGACACCATATAAAAACGTACAAAAGTACCGAGCGCCATCAACACCGCCACCCCAAGCAGCACCAGCAACGCCTGATCAAGGGCCTGCGGATTTTGTGCACTAAAGCCTGCATCAATCAGTTGTTTTAGACCTTGCCCCAACCCCAATGTCGCCAATACGGTCAATGTCAGGGCCACAAAAGCGATCAGAACTCGCAAACGATAGGGCTTTAAAAACGAGAAAAGGCGAACCAGCACATGCAGGTTTTTACTTTTGGGTCGATCGGCCGTTCGGGGGTTGGGAGCCACAGAAATCTTCCTTTATAATAATGTGATCGACCTTTATAGCGA
This sequence comes from Terasakiella pusilla DSM 6293, assembly GCF_000688235.1. GTDB lineage: Bacteria > Pseudomonadota > Alphaproteobacteria > Rhodospirillales > Terasakiellaceae > Terasakiella > Terasakiella pusilla. The sequence continues at coordinate 49,857 of NZ_JHYO01000013.1, forward strand.
ACTTGTCCTGACTTTTCTGTGAAAAACTTAACAACCGCCTGTTCACGCTCACTGGTTTCAGGTCCCCTCATTCATGCCCTTGCCGATAGAGGGGAATTGGGCTACCTTCTGTGTCCAATTTTGCAGAAACCAAGCAGGAGCCTAAGATGCGCAATGCATTGATCGGGGTAATCATCGGTCTGGTGGTGGGTATCGTCCTTGGCGTTACCATATTGACCCCGCAATTGAAGACGCATGCCGCTTCTAAATCCGTTCTCAATGAACGGGATCTGAAAAAAGATGTCCCGGTGGAAACCGCCACTGTCCTCTCTGCTTTGCAAGACGGGGATGCGATCCATTGGCGCTCGGCTCCCCCTTTCCCGTCGGACCGCCCGAATGTGGCGACACAGGCTCATCAATATGCCAAACAATTGGCCCTGGTGTCCGGCGATAAAATGATCCTGCCCGTCCTGCCTGCAAAAGAAGTGATTGCCGCCGATAGTCTGTTTGCCGCCCTTGCTTCCGGTCGGATTGATGCGCTGTTTTCCACAGCCGATATCGCCATTCACAAAGAACCTGCCCTGAAAGTCTTTTCCGCCCTTCCCTTTGGTCCAAGCCCGCAAGACACACTGGCATGGCTGCAAGTCGGCAATGGGGAAAAGACCCTGCAAGACCTGTTTAGCGGACACAATATCCAAGCCCTTGTCTGTGGGTATCTGGCGCCTGAAGCTGGCGGCTGGTTCGTAAATGAAATCAGAGGCACCGAAGATATGAAGGGCCTGCGCATCCGCATCAATGGTCTGGGGGCCAAGGTTTGGGAAAAGGTGGGCGCTGAAGTTTCCCGGCTTTCTTCTGAAGAAATTATGGCCGCGTTTGATCAGGACCAATTGGACGCAGCGGTCTTTTCCACCCCTGCTGTTGACGCAAAAGCCGGTTTCGCAAAGTTTGCCAAAAACTATTACTATCCGGGATGGCAAAATCAGGGGCAGCCGCTGCTGCTGCTGGTCAACGCACGCGCTTGGAAACGTCTGGATCAGGCCCGACAAACTTTATTGAAAGCGACCTGTGATCAACAAACCACCCTCAGCCACGCCCGCACCGCCGCACTACAGGTGCAAGGGCTAAGCGACATTGCCAAACAGCAAGTCGCCTTGCGTCGCATGCCAACCTTTGTGGTTGATCGTTTGGAGAAAGAATGGCTGGGCGTCCTTGCAGAAGAAGCACGCCGCAATCAGACCTTCCGCGAAACATGGGAAGATCTGAACAGCTTCATCAAAAACAGAAAAACATGGACCGAGATCAGCCGCGTTAAAATTCTGGAACGTGATTATTAAACGCGAGGATCCAACGCCAAGGCGCCCGGCAATTCGTTGACCTTCCCCAATAAATAATCAAGGTCGTCGGAGTCGATCTCGACGCCCAGTTCTTCATACTGGGTCATGATCCGTTCAATCATCCGGCGCATATAGCGTTCGCGGTCGTTTTCCTCGCCGTCATATTCGTTTTCATAGGCCACATCCAAAGCAACTCGGATCAAGGGGAAGACGTTTTCCGGCAGACCGGTTGTGCGGTACACCCCTTCTACCCCTTTCATGCCGCCATCACGCAACAGGATGCGCGCATTCTCAGCGGGGATCGACGCCAGTTCAACCAACGCCGCTTCAAAGAATGCCACATCCCCAATACAAAGAGAACGCATGACAATTGACAGGGTCAAACGTCCATTGCGGTTCATGGAGTGAACAAGAGTTCCCAGATCGGCGTCACTGGATCCTTCCGACAGGCCCAAAGTGGCCTTTTCCCGGCTATGCAACACAAGGTCCATCGCCATATGGGGGGAAAGCTCGTGTTTCGTGACCAGACGTTCGCGATATTTTTCCGAGACGACAGAAACAAGACGTTCAGAAATTGCCAGCGGGAGGTAAGACCGATTAACCATCCCGTCCTGCACCCGATCACTTTTCCCAAACTGATCGACGACCTTATGAAAAGTCGCATCCGAAATATCCGCCCCCTCGTTAGACACCAACGTCGCCACCACCTCGTCATCACCATTGGCAACCAGCGCATCGGACAGCGATTGAGAGACCGTGGCACGATTAGCGATCGCGGCCTGCTTGCCCGACCCTTGTGTCTGGACCAGCTCCAGCAAATCTTCTTCGCTTAACACATCGGAAAATTCCAGCACCGGCAAGGAAACCGATTCCACGTCTTTTGCCAGTGACAACGCCACATCGTTGGGCAAAGAAGGATTGTCTTTCAAGTTTTCCGACAAGGCTTCCCGAACCCTGACTTCCGCATCACGCATCAGCAGGCGAAAAATCTCTTCTGCCAGCGTGCGCTCCTGATCACTCAGGTGATGGGAAAAGTCACGCGCGACTTTGGCGGCTGTTTCAATGCGTGCCTCACCGGAAGGATTCGATAGCAAGTTCGACACATCTTTTTGTGATAACACTTTCGAGGCGGTCATAATCGTCTTTCCTTACCAATGGGGCGTATATCTTATTTATTCACAATGTAGACTATATCGAAAGATTTTTTTTATGACCATCAAGAAAAACCGCCTCTCCTCCCTCCATATTATAAGTCAGGAAAGATAATTAAACCCTAGATATGAGGAAAGGAGCATATTAACAAAGGGTAATACGTGTTGTTCCCGTTAGGATTTTGGGGATAAACTATTGCAAAACCCGATCATCCTCGTTAATAATGTTGCTGATCGATTCACAGTCTAAAGCTTAGGAGATTAAGCATGCGTAAGGTTCTGGCTCTAGCCGTTGCTGGCATCGTAGCTATCGCAAGCGGTTCTGCACTTGCAGAAGGCGATGCAGCAAAAGGTGAGAAAGTCTTTAAAAAATGTAAGTCCTGTCACACTATCGAAGAAGGTGGCAAGCACAAAGTAGGTCCGAACCTGTTTGGTGTTTACGGTGCAGCAGGCGCTCACGCTTCTGATTACAAATATTCCAAAGGCTACCTGAAAGCGGCGCCGAACCTGAACTGGGACGAAGCAGCTTTGATGGAATACCTGATGGACCCGTCTGACTACCTGTCCAAACAGGCAGGCGAGAAGGTTAAATCTAAAATGACCTTCAAACTGAAAAAAGAAGACCAGCGCGCTGACGTAATTGCTTACTTGAAAACTCAAAAATAAGCATTTCGCGCACTTGCGTTTTAAAAGCTCCGGGCAGTATTGTCCGGGGTTTTTTTCGTTATAGAAGCAAAAAACACAACAGAAACAACACAAAGGACACAAAGACATCTTTTAACGTGCAAATATAAGTGATAACTTTCCCTAAAATGAAAAAATGCCTAGCCCTTTCATAGCCGGAGATATGTTTCACAATGCCGCTAAAAGGTTCCAAATGATTGTCCGCCTTTTCCTCTCCGGTCTTCTGCTGTTGGCCTATAGCTTTCTGCCGGCAAATGCGCTGGAAGTCACCGCCCAAGGTGCCACACAACGTCAGGCCCTCAACAATGCCCTGCGCCAAGCTGTCGAAATGACGTTCGGTAGCGACATTGAAGCCAATACACTCGTCGAAAATTTTCAGGTCGTGCGTCAACAGCTTCTCAAACAATCGCGCGGTTTTGTGCGCAGCTATGAAATTCTTAGACAAAGCCAGAGTGAAAACGGCCTCTATGAAGTTACACTCAACGCCGATGTAGACGACACAAATCTTAAAGACAGCACCCGCGCCCTCTCCACCATTATGCAAATGGCAAGCCATCCCCGTGTCATGGTGGCAGGTATTGATGAAGATTTCGACGCCCTGTCCAGCCTAAATCCTGACTTTCAAAAACTCACGGATACCGTCGAGCTCATCCTGAAAGACGACTTTAAATTTAAAGTCCTGAACAAGGATCTCATCCGACTGGAGAGCCAAAACAGCTATCGTTTTTCGGATCGTAAAAATAATCTCAAGCGCGCCCGTCAGGCCAAAGCCGATTACCTGATCTTTGTCGAACTGGTCCAAACCACCCAAACAAGCGCAACCTTAAAACTGGAAAGTCTGGACCTCGCCACAGGACATACACTGGCCCTTGAAGAAACCACCTTTGCCGCAGAGGCCAACGCCTTGGAAACCGCGCATCACCATGTTTATGCCCCCAGCGCACAGATCTCTGCTGCCATGGTCGAAAACCTGACGGCCGAAATCTACGACACCGGACAACGCTTTGAGCTGAGCTTTTTTAAATTCGATCCCAAAACACTGTCTTTTCTGGAAGCTGACCTGTCCAGCCTTCCCGGCTACGTGCGTCATAAAATGGCAGCACAAGATAAAAATGCCCTCAGCCTTTCATACTGGTCCATGCTGGAAACCGGTGCCTTGCACGAACATGTCTCGGCTCTGTTAAAGGCACAGGACATACCGTTTAATTTCTATATGCGTCAACGCAGCCTCACCTATCTGTTTGACGATCCAATGTTTGAATAATGAATTTGAGTTTGATTAGGGGAATATAATGAAACGCTCAACCGCCACTGTTTTTTTGGTTTGCCTGACCATTTTTGGCCTCAGTGCCCTTTTCGCCCCGCGCCACGTCCTGGCGGCGGAACTTCCCCACCTGATGGTCATGGGCGAAGACAACGACCAAGACGCCATCCCACGCGACAGCCGCGTCTTTCGCCGGGTGTTGAACGAGTTAGCAGAAGAACTCAACAATGACGGCTTCGACGTCTATGACGAAACCGCCGTGACATTGGATGACTTTGCCCAAGGCCGCGTACGCCGCAGTGATGCGGAACTGATCGATATCGCACGCTCCGTCACCCGTCCACCGATCGACATTGTGGTCCTGTTTGAGATTTACGCCAGCGCAGAACGTCTGGACTACACGACCAAAGTCCGCACCCGTCTATCCGGTCGTTTGCTGGATGTGCATTCCGGTCGTCGTCTTGGCAACTTTGAAGTGGCAAGCCCCCGCAACTTCCGCGCCCCTGTTGACTGTAACCGCGAATGTATCATCGAAACCGTCGGCAATAATGCCCGCCTGCTCGCGCGCGACGTTGCCGATGTGCTGATCCAGAAACTCGGCGATGAAGTAGACTACGGAAATAACACCGGCAATGATTTTGACAACACTGCCGATACGGGCACCACGTCTGACCTCGCACGCCGGGGCAATCAAGCGGGCTGCCGTGGTCGCGTACAGGATGTATACCTCAATTTCCAAAATTTCACCGAACAGGAAATGCTGGATATGGAAGATGTCATCCTCGCCAAATTCTCCTGTTATGTGGATCATCGCCCCGCCTCTTCCCAAGGGCGCACCCATGAATATGTTTATAAAACCCGACTCCATACCGGCAAGATGAAACGCAATCTGGTCCGTGCCCTTGAATATCTCGGCATGTCCGGTCGGGTCAGCTATCAGGGCAAAGAATTTACCGTGTCCAAAGTGAACAAGCGCCGCAACCGCTACTATAATGAAGGGGAGAAGTGGTAATCCGCTTCTCCTATCTCAAAAAAGTTCCACGCCTGTCCATAGTGACGATATCACATGATTTCGCCAAAGGTTCTCTCATGAAAACGCCCTTGCTCAGTCTACTTTTTGCGCTCGCCCTCCACAGCACCGCCTCGGCCCAGTCCCCCTTGGTGGAAGAAACCCCGTTTGGTAAAACTGATTGGCAAGGCGGATATGTGGAAGCAACAGGCCAAGGCACGTCGCGCTATATGGGCAACCGCATTCAGGAAGAACTGATGGCGAAACAAGCCGCGCGCACCACCGCCCAAGCCCGTTTGCTGGAACTGGTCAAAGGCGTGCGCCTAACCGGCCTGTCCACACTGGGTGCAGAAGCACAAGGCGATACCCGTGCGGCGACCCGTATCAAAGGCACCTTACAAGGGGCGCGCACCGTCACAGAAACCGTGACATGGCATAAGGATGAAAGCAGCCGACGCGGCGAGGTTGTCTTTGCAGAAGTCACCCTGCGCCTTTGTACTCAGCCAACCTGTACGGAAACGACGCAGAATTTAACCACCGCAAGCCTGACCCCACCTGTCACACCAAGTGAAAGCCCAAAACCGGCTGCACCTGAAGCCATCAACGGGTTGATCATTGATCTTGATAATGCTCTCTATCTGCCAGCTTTATCCCCGTCGATTATCAACGAAGACGGCACAGTGCTTTATTCTCAAGATACCGTCCCCGCCGCGACCGCGCGGGAAAAAGGCCTGATCCATTACACCAAAACTGTCGAACAGGCCCGCAAGCTTGCGATCAGCGGAGATTCCCCCTTGGTGCTGAGCGCCCAGCGTATTACCAAGGACAACCGCATCGTCTTGTCCAATGCCGATGGGGAACGCTTTGTCGAGACACAGGCCGCCCACCAAGGCCGTGTCATCGTGGCGTTGGATTAAGGCCATGAGAGGCGGTTTCACCTTTCCAGCCCTAACCCTTGGCCTGTTGATCGGTTTTCACCTTAGCATCCCTGAGGCGCGGTCTGACTGGCTCGATCAAATGGATGCGCAATTTGACGCAACCTTCCAACAAACGGACGCCGCCTTTGACAAAGCCATGCAAGACGGTGTTGACGAACTGGATCACGAACTCAGCGCCATCTGGGGGGAGGCCCGCGCCCTGCCAGAACCGAAAAAATGGGTCGGCTACAGCAAGGACCGCCAGACCCGCATTATCGTTGATTACGACAAAGGCGAGATGAGCCTTGAAGGGTTTGACAAATCCCAAGTCGATCTGCAACGCGAGTTCAGCGACATTCTGCTGGAAGACAGCGAAGGCCTTAATCAGCGCGCGATCTTACGCGACCGCCTGATCCAGAAAACCAGAACATTTTCCAAAGCCCCCGCGCCTTCGCCCCGCTTTACGCCTTCCCGTCCTGAACATAGCCAAAACACAAAACGCCGCGCAATCAAGTGGCGCCAACCCCATGAGCTCTCCCGCCTTGTGGAGCCTCGCACGCGCCCCGTATTTGTGAGTTTGCCCAAATCAGGCAAGGCGAGACAACTTAATCGCCTCAGCATCAAGCTGCGCAAAGACCGTGACCATCTCACGGCGGAAACCTTGCGCCCCTCGCTGGATGAAGCCGCGCTGACCTATGCCTTGCCGCGCTCCCTTCTGCTGTCCATGATCAAAAATGAAAGTTCGTTTAATCCGCGCGCCCGTTCCCATGCCAATGCCTTGGGACTGATGCAACTGGTCCCGACCAGCGGCGGGAAAGAGGCCTATAGCTATCTCAAAGGTGAAAGCCTGATCCCCAGCGCCGACGTCCTTTATGACCCCCATGAAAATATCATGCTGGGCGCAACTTATCTGCACCTGTTGAACACCCGATATTTTGGGGATGTAAAAGACAAACAGACCCGCCGCCACCTGATCATTGCCGCCTATAACACCGGAGCGGGCAATGTCGCCAAGGCCTTTACCGGCACCATGAAACTCAAAGCCGCCATCAAAAAAATCAACAAAATGAGCGCGGATGACGTCTATGACCATCTTATCGCCCATTTACCTTATGACGAAACCAGAACCTATCTGGCACGGGTCACAAAAGACACCCAAACCTATGCCTGCTGGGACAATGCCTAATGCGATTTGCAAAAGAGGATTGAAATGAAAAAACTTGCCGCAAGCCTTCTCGCCCTTGGTTTTCTAAGCGCCTGTCAGACCACAGGTAACCTGCGCCCCGGCGAAGTGATGGGCACAGATATCGGGAGCATTTTAATCGACGAATCGGGTGCGCCCGTTTCCTCAAAAGCTGCTGAAGATAAAATGAACATCGAAATTGACAAGGCGCTGTATTTCTCCCCCAATGGACTAACGACCCAATGGTATGCCGGTTTTGATGCACGCATGCGTCCACTGGCAAATGTCACCAACCGCCGTGATCGCGATTGCCGGCGTTTTCGTCACGGTGTCATGATTGACGGGAACTGGCATAACGGCACGGCAGTGGCCTGTCGCGAAAATAACGTGGCTTGGTATTTGATCAGCAATCAATGGGACCGTCAGCCAGATGACGTGCGTGGCCCGCACAAGCAACGCCCTCGTGGTACATGGCAAAACCTGTCTGATGAGCTGCGCGGCAATCCCCATGCCCAATCCAATGATGATTTTGGACCACGCACAGATAAAGGGTGGTAAACATCAACTCGTCAACCTTAGGAATTATCGACCATAAACTGATCATTTCCTCTTTTAACCCAATCTAAAGGTATCTATGTTAGAGATGGGTAATTAAGAAATTTAATAGGGTCAAATGTGTGTTTATCGATGACGAAGAAGGCACAGACGATGCGCTGTTGACGCATCAAACGCTGATTGACACGCAAGAACGTCTGGGCGCTTTGTTGGACCTGATGCCAACAGGGCTGATTATTCACCAGATGCAAGGGATCCTCTATGCCAACCAACAGGCTTTGTCCCTGTTGCAACAAACAGAAAGCAGCGTCACCGGCAAGCACTTCCTCGACTTCACCAACACAGAAGTCCGCGAGGAATGTGGCGAGTTATTTATGCGCAGCTTTATGCAGGATAAACCCGTGCAGTTTCCGCAAATCAAACTTATGGGGGCACCGGATGGCCCGCGCTACATCAAGGCCACCGCAGGCCGCCTCCCGTGGGAAGGAACGACAGTTGTCCAGTTGCTGCTGGAAGATATCACCGAACTGAAGCTCAAAGCCGACGAACTGGAAAACCTGACCTTCCACGATGTCCTGACTGGCACCTTCAATCGCCGCTACTTCATCGAACAGGCCGAACAGCTGATCGCCAGCGCGCTATCGGACAACACCCATTTCAGCCTGCTGATTTTTGATGTGGACTGGTTTAAACAGGTGAATGATACCTATGGGCATCTGGCAGGGGATGAAGCGCTGAAAGCCATCGTCGATGTCTGGCACGCCAACACCCGCAATGAAGTCAAGGGGGCGCGCAACCTTGATGGCAAACTCGCCCGGATCGGCGGGGAGGAGTTTGCCATTTTCCTGCCGGATATTGGGTTGGAACGCGCCTGCACCATCGCCGAACGCATCAGATCAGCCATCGAAGCCCACAACATTGAATATGGCGGGCGCACATTTAACATCACCGCCAGCTTTGGCGTCACCGACCTGCGCGCGGGAGATAAAAAACTGGACGACCTGATCCGCCGCGCTGATATTGCCCTTTACCGCGCCAAAGAAAATGGACGCAACCGCGTCGAAAGTGAATAACCCGCCAGAAAAAAACGCCCTAATCCTTCCCTACTGGACCTATGGTTGTTTTTAGATAAAATAGGGGAAAACAGGAAGGAAGGACAACACCTCATGGGATCGGAAGAACTGCTGCTGGAAGCAGGAAAAAGCGAAGAACTTGCCGCCGCACTCCATACCTTGAGTGAAACCGAGGTCAATGGTGAGCCGAAGTATACCCCGGCGATCTGTCGTGAAATTGGCAAGATGATCGTTTGTCGTACCTATGCGACCCCGTTGCTGGAACTTTGCCACCTGATTGCCGCCGCAAGCCAACTCAGCGGTCCGAAAGGGCGCTACGAGTATTTTTTCTGGGACAGCGGCCTTGCCCGATCTGGCAGCTTTTATGCCTATTGCAAACAGAACCTGATCGCTCGTCCGACCGACAGCCTCAGCCTCAATCAACAGGCTTTAACCCTTCACTTAAACGATACAAACTTTGCCATCCAATTTGGTCGCATGCCGGTTTTATCTGCTTTGCTGGAATTTTTACTCACCAGTATTGGCTATAGCGAACTGGATGAAACATTGCAGGCCGTCACCCGGAAAATCCCAAAAAAACAAGAGGTTTCCGCCTGCGCCAATGAACTCTCACGCCAGCTTTATGCCTATTTAAAAGATCATCTGCCCACCGCACAGTCTCAACGCAAATACCGCCAGATATTGGCTTATTGCGAAAATGACGTCAGTACGATCACCGACCCCCTCATCCTTGATTTCTGGCAAGATGCCTCGCGTGAAACGGACAAGTCCAGTGACTTTAAGACCTTTGAAAGCGTGACCCTTGGCTTCATCCGTCTGATACAGGCCGTCGAAGGGGCCGAAGACCTTGCCGCCCTGCGCCACACCGCCAGCATCGGCCTGGACCGTGACGCCGGAGAGATTGACCCGAATATGCTCAGTCAGACACTGGATACGGTTCAAGAAACCCTGTCTCCTCTGCTTAAACTCGCTGAGGAGCCGATGGCTCAGATTAAGTTCCTCAACAAGTTGGAAGCTCAAAACCTGGAACACTTGCTAAACGCCGGTACATTGGCCCTGCGCCTCCCTCTCTCTATTCTGCGCTGCAATGTTTTCGCCAAACCACAAGCTCGCCTGACCCAGGCCTTGCGCGCAAAAGCCAGCCCCAAAGATCTGCAAGCCATTATTGCCGCGGGGCCGGAGGAAACCTATCAAGACCGTCAGATTGCCTATCAAAACCTGATTGCCCAGATCCAGCGCAGCCTGTACGCCAGCCTATATGCCTTGAGCCAGAATCGACGACGTGAGGCCATTTCCCTCCTGTTAAAGCTCGCCCCCGGTATCGATTTCACGCCCCTTGGGACTCATCTCATTGATCGGGAAATCGGCGATAATGTGGTGACGTTGCAACAATCTACGATCGCGGATCATTTCATGACAATCTTAAAGGATGAGAACGAGGTTGGTGCTGATATTGCGGAGGTGATGAGCCAAGCCGAAACCGCTTATAAAGGCATGTCCCGCAAGGGTTTTAAAGAAGCGGCCCATACCCAGTCGGACCGAAGCGAAGCCTATATTGAAGGTGCAAACCTTCTGTTTGAAATCTCACAGGATATTGAAGCCTATCTGGAACGGCTTGAGGGCCTGCCCCTTGCCGGCAACGGTTGGCAAGCCCAATTCTCCCACGACCGCGCCACCTTTTCCACCCAATTTAGCCACATCTATGGGAGCCCGTCATGATAGATCCCTCTGATAAAGAGGCGGAAGCCCTCTTCATCGCCCTTGATACATTGGACCAAATCAGCCGACCTGATCCCGACCTGCCACGCAAAATCGGGTTCAATGAACTTTATGCCTATGCAAACGATCCTGACCATTCTCCCGCCTCGGACCTGATCGCAGCGTTATCAACCAGCCTTGACCTGCGCCGCGACCTAAAACGCTTGCTCGACAAACAAGCCCTTGCCCATCTACCACGCGTTGCGGCTGCCAGTAGCGGGGAGGTGACGGAACGCGAAGGCGATGGCTTTACCTTGCGCCTCAAACCATCCAAGGCACAGGAAGATCAGGTTTACCTGCTGATACAGGCGCTAGACCGCGACGATTCCCCCCGTCTGCTTTTTGTGGAGGACGAAGACGCAACACTTCATCGCCTTGTCATTGATGATTTTCTGGAAGGTGAAGCCCAAATTCTCCTAAATTTGCAGGATGGCATTTTGAAAGCCTTGCGAAATGTGAAAAGTAGCGTCATTCTGCGCTGATGAACGTACGCATTTATATCGCGACCACTGAAGGTCCAGTTGAAGTCCAGCGCATCACCAAGGAAGACCCCGATGTGCGCTCTGTTGTCTGTGTCAATGGCACGGCCAAAGCGCTACCTATTTCGCGTGATTATGATGCTTTTGTCAAAGAACCGACAGGCGTGATCCAGCGTTCTTTCGGGCATCCGGCCTATCGCATGGATGTCTCTGCCCCCATTACATCCGGCAATAGCTGGCAGCTTGGGGCTTTCGTTGCCCATGCCTTCCATGCAGAAGACAGGTTGGCTGGCCCAGAGGATAACGTGGATAACGCCCTTTGGCTGACGGGGGAACTGGATCGTGACCTTAACGTGCGCCCCGTTGATCACATTAAAGACAAGCTCATTGCCTCACGCGATCTGTTTACAAAAATGCGCGAAGACGATGTGCGCCTGTTTTGTTTTATCCCCGGTGGTCCGGGCTTGGTCCCGGAAGATGAATTTCTGGAAGAACTGACCATTGACGGTGACTTGCTGCGTCTGGAATCCATTGTGGATATGCACCGCATCGTGCGCCGCTTTGACCTCAACGACCCCTATCCCATCGAGGAAGAAGAAGACACAGAAGACGATGACGATCTGGATGAAGAGGGCGTCATTGATCTTTACAAACAACAAGATACCGATGCCGCCCCGATCAAGGATCACAGCCTCTTAAAAGCACTGTTGCTGGCAGGGGCTATCATTGCCATGCTGGTTGGGCTTTATCTGCAATTTGAAGATAATATCCGCGCGTTGCGGGCCAATGGCCTACAACTTGGCATCAGCGAACTGCGCGCCCATCCCGATACCGGATGCAACGCGCCTGAGAAACTGCCGCTGGTGCGCGATGGCAACAGCTTCCCCAGCAGTGCCTTAGACGGGTTATGCGCGCTAGAAATCACACTGAACAATCGTGGCACCCCGACCTATATGTGGGCCTTTGCCCAACGCATCGAAGATGGCCATTTTTTGTTAGCCGATCGCGAAAGTCTGGTGGAGCCCAAACGCCAAAAAGGCTTGATCGGCTGGCGCATCGTCCTGCCCAAACGCCTAAACAAAAGCATTGATTATCGCTTGGTCGCCCTCGCGTCTAATGCCCCGTTAGGGGATGCGATCAACCGGATGCTACGCCGTAGCCTGAGCGAGGAAAAACCCGACTGGCAAACCCTGAAAGCCCAGTTGGAAGAAGAAGATATCACGGTCTTAAGCGCGCTTCATTCCCTAGAGAAATAAGCGAAATCTTACCCGATAAACTGTTCCTGAAGGATGCGTTCTTCCAGATTATGTTCTGGATCATACAGCACATTTGAATACAGGCTGCGGTCTTCATAGACCTTGACCTTGATGACGTCGCGAAACTCGTTAAAGTCCGCCGATACCCCGACAGGGCGCTTATCATCATTCAAAATCTCAAAAGTGACGCGGGCTGAATGAGGCAGGATCGCACCGCGCCAACGTCTGGGGCGATAGGCCGAAATTGCAGTTAATCCCAACACCCCCGACCCCAACGGCAGAATCGGGCCATAGGCCGACATGTTATAGGCCGTCGATCCTGCGGGTGTGGAGATCAAGACCCCGTCACAAACCATTTCCGGCAATCGCACCACATCATCCACGCACACACGGATATGGGCGGCCTGTCCGGTTTCTCTAAACAGGGAAACTTCGTTAAACGCGATGGCATTGGCTTTTTTACCGCCTTTGCATTCAGCTTCCATGCGCAGGGGATGCAGTTCGATCGATTGGGTCCGCGCCATGCGTTCGCGCAAATCATCTTCGCGATATTCATTCATCAAAAATCCGACGGAGCCGCGATTCATGCCGAACACAGGCTTTTTCAGATCCAGATATTTATGGAGCGTACGTAGCATAAAGCCGTCCCCGCCCAGGGCCACAATCACATCGGCCTTATCGGGGCGAACATGATCATACTTACCGCAAAGCCGAGACATGGCATCTTGCGCGCTTTCGGATTTCCCGGCGACGAAGGCTATTTTTCGATGTGACATGCGTTTTTAAACCAAGTTTCCCACTGTCTGAGGCGACACTATGACAAAGCTTTAGCCGCCTGTCACGCTCATATGACGATTCAAGGCTGGTCCGTCTTGTGTTTCATCAATCACAAACTCATGACCTTTAGGTTTTAAGTTCAAGGCTGTATCAATGGCATGCTGCAACGGCTCGTTACTTTCACTGGAGCGCACGACTTCACGCAAGTCCACATTCCCGTCTTGGCCCAGACACATATAAAGCGTCCCCTTACAGGTCAGACGCATGCGATTACAGCTTTCACAGAACCCATGACTTAACGGGGTGATAAAGCCAATGCGATTGCCGGTTTCTTTCACATCCACAAAGCGCGCAGGCCCCCCTGTGGCATAATCCGTATCCGTGATCGTCCAACGTTCAGCAATACGGCTGCGTACTTCCGTCAACGGCAAGTAATGATCCACGCGGGAGCCACCAATTTCCCCCAACGGCATGGTTTCAATAAACGTCAAATCAAAGCCGTGATCTGCCACAAAGTTCAGCAGTTCATCCAGCTCATGATCTGTCTGGCCCTTAAGCGCGACCGTATTGATCTTGACCTTCAGCCCTGCCTGTTTAGCGGCTTCCAGCCCTTCCAACACCTGTTCCAGTTTGCCGAACCGCGTAATCTCGGTAAAGCGTTCGGGGTCAAGCGTATCCAGCGACACATTGATGCGCTTCATCCCCAACTCCGCCAGCCTGTCCGCATATTTGGGAAGCTGTGAGCCGTTGGTGGTCAGGGTCAGTTCTTTTAGGCGACCCGTCTGAAGGTTTTTAGACAGCTGTTCGATGAAATCGATAATGCCACGGCGCACCAAAGGCTCCCCACCCGTCAGGCGGATTTTGGTCACACCCCGATTGATAAACGCCTCGCAAATCCGTTCCATCTCTTCAAAGGACAGGATTTCCTGACGCGGCAAAAACGTCATATCTTCCGCCATGCAATAGGTGCAGCGAAAATCACAACGATCTGTTACCGAAACACGCAAATATGTAATCGTGCGGCCGAAGGTGTCCTTCATGGCATTGCTCTGTTTAATGGTCGATACGGTTTACATAAACCATTTGCACAATAACATTAATAACTTTGGTCAAAAACCATCAAATAGTAAGGGATATTAGACTTTAACCGTATGAGCGTGATTCAACGGCCCATACCCGGCGCCAAAGCCCGGTGCGGTCCGGATTGCTTCCACCACATAATCTTTTGCCCGACCGACCGCGGCTTCCACACTCATGCCTTGGGCAATGCCACAGGCAATGGCGGATGCCATGGTGCAGCCTGTCCCGTGGGTGTGGCGTGTATGGATACGGGGTCCGGCAAATTCGTGCATCGCAGCCCCTTGCTCAAACAAATAATCGCGCACGATGTCACCAGTTTCATCCAGATGACCGCCCTTCATCAAGACCGCTTTCGGCCCCAATTTAAACAACATTTCTGCCGCGCGCGCCATATCTTCAGGTGTTGCGATTTTCATTCCCGTCAGCACTTCTGCTTCCGGCACATTCGGGGTCAGGACCGTACTTTTAGGGATCAAACGTTCTTTCAAAGCTTCCAAGGCTTCTTGGGCCATCAGGCTCGCGCCGCCTTTGGCGATCATCACCGGATCAACCACCATGGGAATCGTCTCTTTGCGTTCTTCCAACACATCACAAATAGCATGGATGGTGGCAGGCTGACTCAGCATCCCGGTCTTGAGGCAATCAGCCCCCAGATCGTCCAACACAACGCGCATTTGTTCCTGAATAAAATCAGCCGGCACATCATGAATACCCGTGACACCGTTGGTGTTTTGCGCCGTCAAGGCCGTAATCGCCGTCATCGCAAACCCGTTTAGGCAGGTAACCGCTTTTAAGTCCGCCTGAATACCGGCCCCGCCCCCACTGTCGGAACCCGCAATGATTAAAACGCGGCCCTTCATGCGACACCTTTTACGGCTGCTACGATATCATCGACCACTTGTTCCACCAGCACAGGATCCTGACCTTCCGCCATCACGCGGATCAAAGGTTCCGTCCCGGATTTACGGATCAAGACACGTCCAGCACCTTTCAAGCGGTTTTCCCCGTCCGTGATCGCGTCTTTGACACCCGTTTCCTCCAGCGGAAAACGATCCCCATACCGCACATTTTTTAAGACCTGCGGGAACGGCGTAAACAGGTTACAGACGTCACTGGTCGGTTTGCCTTGTTCCACAATCACCGCCAACACTTGCAGGGCCGCAACCAGACCATCGCCGGTCGTCGCGTAATCCCCCAACACGATATGACCGGATTGTTCCCCGCCCACGTTAAAGCCGTCTTTGCGCATACGTTCCACCACATAGCGATCGCCCACTTGGGTGCGTTCCAGCGTTAAGCCTTCCGCTTCCAAATATTTTTCCAGCCCCATGTTAGACATCACGGTTGCCACCAGACCACCGCCTTTTAACAGGCCGCGGCGATGCAAGTGCGTAGTCACCAGCCCCATAATCTGATCGCCATCGACCACATGGCCTTTTTCATCACAAATGATCAAACGATCTGCATCCCCATCAAGCGCAATGCCGATATCGGCCCCATGGGTCACCACTTGTTCGGATAATGTCGCGGTTGAGGTCGAGCCACAATCTTTGTTGATGTTAAAACCGTTCGGGCTGACCCCGATCGGCACCACATCCGCGCCCAGTTCCCACAACACTTCCGGCGCAACCTTGTATGAAGCACCATTGGCGCAATCCACAACGATCTTCAACCCATCCAGACGCAAATTGGCGGGGAAGGTCTGTTTGGCAAATTCCACATAACGCCCCGAGGCATCTTCCAAACGGCGTGCGCGGCCCAGCTTGTCAGGGGAGACAAATTTATCGGACAGATCGCTTTCGATCAATTCTTCCAGTTTCAGTTCCACATCATCCGGCAGTTTAAACCCATCGGGACCAAACAGCTTAATCCCATTGTCCCCAAACGGGTTGTGAGAGGCGGAAATCATCACGCCCAAATCACAGCGCATGGAATGGGTCAACATGGCAACCGCTGGCGTGGGCATCGGGCCAACCAGCAACACATCCATCCCCATGGCGGTAAACCCTGCAACCAACGCCGGTTCAATCATATAACCGGATAGGCGGGTGTCTTTGCCGATCACGACACGATGGCGATGGTTGCCACGTACAAAATAATGCCCTGCCGCCATGCCGACTTTCATGGCGATTTCCGCCGTCATGGGATGCTGGTTTGCTGTGCCGCGAATACCGTCGGTGCCAAAGAGTTTGCGTGTCATCTACGTCTACATTCTTATGTTGTGAAACCGGAATAACTAGTTTAGCACTTGGGTTAGCCTTGCGCAAATGTTAGCCTGCATCTCCCTCGAATTTTTAGCCTTTTTTTTACATGAAAACCCTCTCCGCCCCGTTTGATTGCGAAACCGAAGAGAAACGATCGCGTTTTCTCGCCTTTCTCCTGCCCTACGACCAGTATGAGCAGGAACTGGACCGCCTGCGCACCCTTCACCCCAAAGCCAACCATCATGTCAGTGCCTTTCGCTATTTTGATCAAGATAAACGGCTGCAAGAAGGCGCAAAAGATGACGGAGAACCCAGCGGCTGCGCCGGTATGCCAGCCCTAAAAGTTTTGCAAGGCGAAGATCTGGTCAATGTCGCGGTCATCATCGTGCGCTATTTCGGCGGGATCAAGTTGGGCACGGGCGGAATGGCCAGAGCTTATGCCGGCGCTGCCAAAGCAGCTGTAGAAGCCGCCCCCTTACAGGACTTTAAACATCAGGCACAGGCCACCTTCAAGGCCAGTTTTGAGCGCACCAGCGATCTGGAACGACTGTTAAGTGCAGCACATGTCACAGACAGACGCTATACCCAAGACGGGATCGAACTTGATATCAGCGATGATGAAGAAACGGTGGAAGCCCTGAGCACCCAATGGGAGAGAGAAAACTATTGAAAGAAAGGGTGTCCCCTCTCCTTCAATAGTCATGCCCTTAGGCTAAAGCCACGCAAATGTCGGTCAAAAGCTCGCTTGGCTCGGTTGTACGGGGATCATTCAAATACATTTCCATAACCGGTTGCGCGGCAGGCTTTTCCCCGGTTGCAACCAACCAGGTCCCGAACAAATAATCATAGGCGCCTTCCAGCTCCGCATAAGGTCCTTTAAAGTGCAAAACCGCATAGCGCCCCCCTGTGATATCCAGTGTGCGCACGCCAAGGGCCGCGTCTTCGACGGGCTGAGTCACCATAAACCCCGCTTCCGAACGTAGCTTGTCTGTCGGAACCTGTGACGGATCATCAAAATAAAGGGCAACGCCTGCGCTCTGTTCTTCCACGAGCTGTTGTTTCAGCCCCCACATAAAGATGGCCTGAAAGGCCTTGTCAATTTCCATATAGTCCCCAACATGAGGGATCGCTGCCATCTTGTGATCTGGCAAATTTTTAATTTCTACAGTGAACATACCTGTCTTCCTATTTTGTGTCATGAGAGAGAAAGGCGTTTCACGCACGTACATTCGATACCGCACGGGGGCTTCTTTATAGGTCGCTTTAAACGCCCGCGAGAATGCCTCAACGCTGCCATATCCCGCCCGCTTGGCAATATCGGATACGTCCGCACTGCTGCGGATCAACTCCCCTGCCGCGCGATGAAGGCGCAAACGTTTGACCGTCTGCGTCACCGTCTCTCCCACAAGTCCGCGAAAGATGCGGTGAAAATGATAAGACGAAAAACAGGCAACCTCGGCGAGATCATCCACAGACATATCTTCATCCAGATGATCTGCAATATAGGACAGAACCCTACCGATCCGGTCGATATAGCTTTCCTGTGTGGTCTGCGTCATGGTGAAAACTCCTTTCACACATAAGCTACGTCAAGACGGCTTGATAAATCTTGCTAACCTTAAGCCACCCAAACATCCAAGGCCTGCTTCGTTTCTGCCACATCATGCACCCGCACGATCTGCGCCCCATTCACCGCCCCTTTCAGGACCGCTGACAAGGAACCGGGCAAGCGTTCTTTCGCCGGGATATCCCCGCATATTTTGGCAATAAAACTTTTGCGCGACGCCCCCAGCAAAACCGCACAGCCCAAACCATGATACAGGCCAAGCTGGTTCATCACGCTCATATTGTGATCCAGTGTCTTGCCAAAGCCGACGCCGGGATCAGTGCAGATATTGGCGCGTTTAATGCCTGCGGCTTCACAAACTTTGATACGCTCTGCCAGATAATCATAAATATCCAGCACACAATCATCATAGACCGGATTTTCCTGCATGGTCTGGGGCTGGCCCTGCATATGCATCAACATAACAGGCACACCCAATTTTGCTGCGACCTCGACGGCACCATCCCCTTCAAGGGCGGTCACATCATTAATGATATGGGCACCTGCCTTGATCGCGGCCTCCATCACGGCTGCATTGCGGGTATCGATGGAGATTTTGGCCCCGGTGTGGGTCAATCCCTCAATCACCGGCACCACGCGTCGAATTTCTTCCTCAATCGTGACAGGCGCAGAACCGGGACGGGTCGATTCGCCGCCAATGTCCAGTATATCGGCCCCTTGTGCCAGCATTTGCTGCCCATGGGCAATGGCATGGGCAGGATCAAAGTTATCGCCACCATCGCTAAAACTATCGGGGGTGACATTGACAATCCCCATGATCAGCGGACGGCTTGTCACCGTCAGGCCCGCAAAGGTGCGCACCGGCGTTTCAATCCGTTCCAGCAACTGGCCGACATGGACGGTCAAATCCTCGCCCTCCTCACTCGCCCAGTTCATCAATTCCTCATGGGACAGGCTATAGCGCTGCACCGTGTCATTCAGGCGCAAGGCAAGCCCATAGGCCGGAAAATCAAAGCCGCCATCAACATAAGGGGCCAAGGGCCGTAGATAGACCGTCTTGGACAAATCCACCGCATCAGAACAAAACCCGCGTGGCAAAACCGCAGAACCAGAATCGAGGGAAGATCGCGTCATGATGACCCCTTAAAAAGAAAGAACCCCTGTCCGATTGAACAGGGGTTCATGGATACCTGCCTTTGCAGGAAATCTCAAGCCTAAGGCTTATTCACCGGGCTGCGGCTCTGGCTCCTGACCGGACCCATCGGACGCATCCTTTTTATGGCCTGCGGTCGGGATGGAGCTACGACGACCGCCTTCTTTCGGGCCGGATGTACCGCCACGGTTGGGCGGGTTACCGTCCAGAAGATCGCGAATTTCGTCACCGGACAGGGTTTCATATTCAATCAACCCGTTGCCGATGATATCCAGTTGGTCACGATATTTAGACAGAATTTCTTCTGCTTTTTTGTACGCAACTTCGATAATCGCACGAACTTCAGAATCAATCGTCTTGGCTGTTTCTTCTGAATTGTTCTGGGTTTGCGTAACCGAGTGACCCAGGAAAACTTCCTGTTCATTTTCGCTATACGCAATCGGACCCAGCTTTTCAGACATGCCCCATTCCATGACCATATGTTTCGCCATGTTGGTCGCTTGCTTGATGTCGTTGGACGCACCGGTGGTGACTTTATCCGGCCCGAAGACCAGTTCTTCCGCCACACGACCGCCAAAGGCAACAACCAAGTCGGCACGCAATTTTTCAACAGACAGAGAGACACGGTCCGCTTCCGGCAAACGCATCACCATACCCAACGCACGACCGCGCGGAATGATGGTTGCTTTATGGATCGGATCAGACGCTTCCATATGGATCGCACACAGGGCATGACCCGCTTCGTGGAAGGCTGTCAGTTTCTTCTCGTCTTCAGACATGACCATAGACTTACGTTCGGAGCCCATCATCACTTTGTCTTTAGCGTCTTCAAATTCGGACATGGTGACCAGACGCTTGTTACGACGAGCTGCCAGCAAAGCAGCTTCGTTCACAAGGTTCGCCAGATCCGCACCAGAGAAACCCGGTGTGCCACGCGCAATTACATGAGGATCCACATCCGGCCCCAACGGAACCTTCTTCATGTGGACTTTCAGGATCATTTCACGACCGTTAATATCCGGGTTCGGCACAACAACCTGACGGTCAAAACGACCGGGGCGCAACAGAGCCGGATCAAGAACGTCCGGACGGTTGGTCGCGGCAACAAGGATCACGCCTTCGTTATCGCTGAAGCCGTCCATTTCAACCAGCAACTGGTTGAGGGTTTGTTCACGTTCGTCGTTACCGCCACCAAGGCCTGCGCCACGATGACGACCGACGGCGTCGATCTCGTCAATAAAGATGATACATGGCGCGTTTTTCTTGCCTTGTTCAAACATATCGCGGACACGGGACGCACCAACACCAACAAACATTTCAACGAAGTCAGAACCGGAAATCGTGAAGAACGGGACATTCGCTTCCCCGGCAACCGCACGGGCCAAAAGTGTCTTACCTGTCCCCGGAGGGCCGACAAGCAAACAACCTTTCGGGATTTTACCGCCGAGGCGCTGGAACTTGGACGGATCTTTCAAAAACTCGACCACTTCTTCCAATTCAGCCTTAGCTTCTTCAATACCGGCAACATCATCAAAAGTCACGCGACCTTGCTTTTCCGTCAGCTGGCGGGCTTTGGATTTACCGAAGCCCATGGCTTTGCCGCCACCGCCTTGCATCTGGCGCATGAAGAAAATCCACACACCGATCAACAGCAGCATCGGGAACCATGAAATCAGAATAGAGAAGAGAGAAACGCTCTCATCCTTTGGAACTGCCGTAATCTTAACCCCTTGGTCACGTAACGTGCCAATCAGGTTCGGATCGTTCGGTGCATAAGAATGGAACTTTCGTCCATCGCGGTATGTGCCTGTAATGGTATTGTCCTGAATAACCACATCCTGCACATTTCCTTCTTCAACGGCTTGTATGAAGTCGGAGAAGGGGACGGATGACTGGTCCATCTGCTGGTTAGAGCTTTGGAACAAATTGAACAGCGCAAAGATCAACAAGGCAATGATGACCCAAAGCGCGAGGTTCCTGCTAAAGTTCACGTTAGGATTCCTTCCTTCGAATTTCTCGTATCTCGCGTGATTAGAGATAAGCCATTTTAAGTCTGACGCAAGGTAAAACTCATGAAATCGGCGCAATATTAGGAATAAATCTAAAATCCACACCGATTGTCGCGTCTGCACGTTTATAGCGCAGATGAGGCACGACTAAAACACCCTGTTTGTCCCAAAGGGACGGCAAGGCATATAAGATTGGACGGGGCAGCGGATTCTGCCGCATTGCAGCACAGTCGCCAACCACTTGGCGCCAGCCGTCTTCTCCCAGCATCCGCACAGTAAAACCCGCCAGATTATCGGGACTCTCCACATGATAAAGCGTGGCGGCAAGATCGGTGGTGCGGACCTCCCGACAAACCAGCACGTCGCCTTTGTGATGAAACCAGCGACATCCCATCAAGGTCGCATCCTCACCTCTGCGCAAGCTGGTTGTCAGACGCTTCAGGCGGTCCAATCTGGGACGATAGACCTGCGCACTCACGCCTTGACCGATTCGGGACAGACCCCGCCATAGAATCTCTTCGTCTTCCTCTTGCAGACCCTGCGTATCAAGGCGCACATAGCCTTCCGGGCAAACGGTTACAAAGTGGTTGAGCCAGTCCCGTTCCAGCCGATCCAATGTTTTTTTGACGCGCTGCATGGTCTCGGCCGTGTGAGCCAGGCGGTAAGCATCCAACCCCAGTTCTTGCAGGACCGTCATCGCCTGTCGCGCCTTGACCCGATCAAAGGCCGTATTTTCATTGGAGGGATCTTCTATCCAGTCCTGACCTTTTTCCTGTAAAAACTCGATCAGGTCGGCTTTCGGCGTGTCCAGCAAGGGGCGCACCAACCGAATACGGCCCTTGAGTACATCAGGCTGCATGGCGGCTAACCCATCCACGCCACTGCCGCGCGCAAGTCGCATCAACACAGTTTCGGCCTGATCATCCCGATGATGCGCCAACAGCACATCTTTAATGCCCTGCTCCACACACCAAGTTTCGATCAAACGATAACGTGCAGCCCGGGCCGCAGCCTGCACCCCGTTTGTCGGTTTCTCCCCTTCCCAGACCAAGGTGTGGTGAGGAATGGCATATTTTTGCAGGGTCTTTGCGACCCACGCACATTCCCCAGCAGCTTCTGGGCGCAGACCGTGATCCACGCTCACCGCCACAAGACGATGCCCGTGGTTGTTCGCCCAATCTTTAGCTAATAAAGCGAGGGCCAGACTATCTGCCCCGCCGGAAACGGCAACACAGATGGTCTGGCCCAGATCGCTAAATGTCGACAGATTTAGCCGCATTTCGCGTTTGTGCGCTCACGTTCCAATGTTTTGGACAAATGCGCCGGTAATTTCGGGAAAGCTGAACGCAACTTGTCAAAGGATGCGCACGCCTCGCGTGTTTTTTCCATACGCGACAGGGACATGCCCAGCTTCAACAGAGAATCTGGCGCTTTAGCACCCCGTGTATCTTTTTGGTAACCTTCAAGGAAAGCTCCAGCCGCTTGGGCGTAATTGCCCTGAACATAATATGTTTCCCCCAACCAATACCGGGCATTCCCCGCCAGTTCATGGGATTTATGCTTATCCAAAAACGCCTTGAAACTGCTTTCCGCGTTTGCAAATTCGCTGCGCATCAACATCTGTCTGGATTTTTGATATAGCGCTTCCGGTGTCAAATCCGCTGCCGCTTGTGCTGCAGCCTGCTGTGCCTGTTCGCCCGGTTGTGCTGTCGATGTCTGAGCACCCGTCAAATCCTGACCGTTGAGGGTCCCTAATGTGCCGGCCTCTGCATTGCCTTGCGTAGCTGCACTTGGCGTCCCAAGCTGCTGTGCGCTCACACCGTTGGGTGTTGCTGGCGTCTGGGACTGACCTTGTGTATTGGCCGCTTGGGGCGAACGAACGGCAGGGTTGCCACCTTCCAAAACCGTCAGGCGATAGTCTACATCGGCGACCAGTTTATCAAGGCGGGTATTGAGTTGTGAAATCCGATAGGCGGTTTCTTCAATCTGACCATTCATGGCACGAAGCTGACTTTCCAGCTCATTGATGCGCACACTCAAACGCGCAGCCAATGGGCCGCTTACAGCTTCCCCTGTGCCAGCACTTGCACCGTCACTTGACGGCGTAACATCAGTTCCCCGATAAACTTTCAAGTTTAAGGCTTTGATATCGCGGTCCATCCGATCCAGACGATCGATGACATTGCGTAAATCTTCGTCCTGAGCCTGAACGGGTAAAGCGATGACCGTCACCAGAAACGTTGTGGCGAGCAATTTTTTGAGTGTGGATTTCATCATATTTTGACCTGCTTTGAGTAACGTCGCGTAGGTATTTGTGCCCCGAATCACATAAAAAAACAAGGCGTTTGCCACAAGATATGCAGCAAACGCCTTATTCGTAAGGTCTGCGATGGTCTAATTCAGGAAATTAGGAGCCAGCGCCAACAGAAACAACTGTTACAGAGCGACGGTTTTGCGCCCAAGCTGCTTCGTTGTGGCCCAGAGCAACCGGACGCTCTTTGCCGTAAGAAATTGTCTTGATGCGCATCGCATCAACGCCAAGGCTTACCAAATATTCTTTAGCGGCGTTTGCACGACGCTCACCCAGTGCCAAGTTGTATTCACGAGTGCCGCGCTCATCAGCGTGACCTTCAACTGTGACAGTTACGCCCGGGAATTTTTTCAACCAAACAGCTTGCTTTTCCAATGTAGCGCGCGCGTCTGCATTTACGTTGTACTGGTCGAAACCGAAGAATACACGGTCACCAACGTTAACAACGAAATCTTGAGCAGAACCAGCCGCCGGAGCCAACGTCTGAGCTGTAGAAGAAGAGTCGCCAGAAGCATTTGCATTGGCACCATCTTGAGGAGCGGTCTCACAAGCAGCGAGCAAAGCCACTACACCAACTAGACCGAGAAACTTACGCATGAGCAATCCCCTTATAGGACTATTATTTAAACAGTTAATTACACAGACCACACCAGCGCCCCCCGAAACAGAATAACGCCACCTAAGTCTTAGAAAGGACTATATGTGTATAATGCTAAGGAATCAAGGGGGACCATGCAGGGTCTGACCCTTCTAACGGTGTAATGACCTCTCGCTCATTATATCCGGTTAGATCAACGCTATACAATTTTGTGGTTTTCTTTTCACCGCGCAGGGTTTCGCGATAGAACATCAAAACCCGCCCATTCGGTGCCCACGTGGGGCTTTCCACCAGATAACCATCTGCCAACAGACGCTCACCGGACCCATCCGTGCGCATGACACCGATGTAGAACTTACCCCCCGTCATCTTGGTAAAAGCAATCAAATCGCCGCGCGGTGACCAGACCGGTGTTGCGTATCGACCTTTGCCAAAACTGATGCGGCGGACATTTTTTCCATTCGAATCCATAACATAGATCTGCTGGGCGCCCCCGCGATCCGAGTTAAAGGCAATCTGTGTACCGTCCGGTGAAAAGCTTGGGGATGTATCGATGGAAGAATGATTTGTAATCCGGCGGGTCTGACGGCTGGCGATATCCATCGTATAAATATCGGAGTTCCCATCACGCGCCATGGACATCACAACCTTTGTCCCATCAAACGAAAAGCGCGGCGCAAATGTCATACCGGGGAAATCGCCCAAAATGGACTGACGGCCCGTATCGATATTAAACAGATACACACGTGGCGTGTTTTTGTAATAGGACAAATAAGTGATTTCTTGCAGGGTCGGTGAAAAACGCGGTGTCAGCACAAGGTCAGACCCATCGGTCAGGAAGCGGTGCTTCGCCCCATCCTGATCCATAATCGCCAAGCGTTTAACGCGGCGGTTCGCCGGGCCACTTTCTGCCACATACACAACGCGGGTATCAAAATAACCGGTTTCCCCCGTGATCCGTTGATAAATGGTGTCCGCAATAATATGGGCCACACGACGCCAGTTATCTTCGACGGTGTTATAGGCCAAGCCGACCATCTGCACTTCTGCCGATACATCCCACAAACGGAACTGAATGGACAATTCCCCATTCCCTGTCGGGACCGCATGGCCCTGCACCAAGGCTTGGGCGTTCAAGATACGCCAGTCGCCAAAGCGCGGCAGCGTCGTCATGGACAGTTCTTTTTGGATGAACGCCTTAGGATCGATAGGTCGAAACAGGCCGGATCGTTCCAGATCCGCAGAAACCACCTGTGCGATCTGCCGCCCGATCAGGGCCGCCTGCTCAGTTTCCCCGGTAAATTCCACAACAGCCAACGGCATGGGCTCTACCCGCCCTTGTGTGATATCCACACGGAGTTCGGCAAAAGCTTGCGTGGTAAACAGCAAAGCCGCGACAAAAAGAAAACGCACAGCGAGTTTCATTACAATATCTTCCCTATTAACCGATCCGCTAAATGTACGCAGGATCAAGAAATCTGCCAACCCCCAACAGGGGTGAATCGAGCGCGATCAGAGAAATGATCAATCTTTTCGCGCTTATTTAAAACCAGAACGATACACCCGGGCAAAACAACGCCCCTCCCTGATTGAGGTGATCGCTTCGTCACGTTATAGACCCAGCAATTCTTTCGGATCAAAGACCAACAACAGGTCTTTCCATTGGTCATAAGTTTCTTGCGACAGAGGGTACGGCCAGCAACGACGGTTATTTACCGCACGCAACGCACTTTCTGCGGCCGCACGGTAGAACGGATCAGACAAATTGCTGCGTGACCCGATAGAGGCTGCACGTGGCGTGCCGTCCGGGTTCATGGTCACTTCGATCTCGATCTTCAAATTCTCGGCTTCACGCGCCCCGATTGGCGGGTTCCAACATTTGGCAATATGCTGACGCAGCGCATCAATCTCGGTAATACTGAGAGGACGCGAGGCATCACTAAACTGGCTCGGCTTTTTAATAGCGGCCTCAATTTCTTTCGCAATGTCATCCAAGTCCGGTTGATCGTCTTTCTTCTTCTCCGCCGGTGTTGCCTCATTCAAGGTCGGCGCGAGATCTTTCATCAACGAGTCGAAGTCCGGTTCTTTTTGCGGGGGCTTGGGTTTGCGCGCAGGCTCTACCTTTGCCACCCGTGGCGTTGGCTTTTCCACCACCGGCTTAGGTTCGGGTTTGGGCTTGGGTTCAGGCTTTGGCTCCGGCTTTTTGACTTCGTCCGGGATCACTTCCGCTTCCGGCTCCGGTTGAGGTTCCGGCTCGGGGGCGGGCGGTGTCGGTTTGGCAGGGGCCGGTGGCGGGGGCTTCGGTTTTTCCTTTGGCGGTTCCGGCTTTTTAGCTTCCGGCTTTGGCGCAGGCACGTTGGAGATATCATCAATATTGATGACCTCCACCACAATCGGCGCTTCCACAATCAAGTCACGATCCGGCAGCATCGGCACGCCAAAATAGGCGACCAGAATGACGCTTACATGAATGAGGATGGAGAGGAGGACACTGCGCTGCATTTATCGCTATTTTTTCTTTGCGGAATCCGCGGGGTTACGGGCAATCAAAGCAACTTTGGTAAAGCCAGCCTCGTTCAACGCCCCCATGGTACGCATGACCGTGCCGTAGTCGATTTTTTCATCGCCCCGCACAAAGATACGTACATCCAAATTATTTTTACTTACTTCCATCAACAAGGGCGCAAGGCCTTCCCGCTCAACCGGTGTGTCCTGCACAAACAGGTTGCCGTCTTTATCAATACTGACCGCCAGCGGTTCATCCTGCCCCTGAATTTCACCGGCCTTTGTTTTTGGCAAATCAACTTCAACGCCCACAGTCATCAACGGTGCGGTAACCATAAAGATCACCAGCAGAACCAGCATGACATCGACCATCGGTGTGACGTTGATTTCGGACATTTGGGCACGCGAGCGACGACGCCCGTATTGTCCCCGTCTGCCCCCATTGTTTAGTGAAGCACCCATATCGATTACTTCTTCTCATCCAGCTGACGTGACAAAATGGCGGAAAATTCACCGGAGAAACTATCCAGACGTCCCGCATAACGGTCCATGTCACGTGACAGTTTGTTATAAGCCACAACAGCAGGGATCGCCGCGACCAGACCAAGGGCGGTCGCAAACAGGGCTTCGGCAATACCCGGTGCCACAACAGCAAGGGTGGTGTTTTTGGTATTCGCAATCGCTGTAAAGGCGTTCATGATCCCCCACACAGTCCCGAACAGGCCGATAAACGGTGCCGTAGACCCTGTGGAAGCGAGGAATGTCATATTCTTTTCAATGCGATCCATCTCCCGCGAGACGGTGATTTGCATGACCCGATCAATCCGGTCTTGCAGGCGCGTGCGCATCACATCATCGCTGTTGCGCGATTTGGCCTGTGTGCGACGCCATTCGCGCATGGCGGTGACAAACACCGCAGACATGGGGTCTTCCGGCTGGTTGCCTTGGGCATCATAAAGCTGGTCTAAGGATTGACCGGACCAGAACTTATCTTCGAACTTATCCGCCATCTTGTTGAGTTTGCGCATACGGAAATATTTATCCAGAATGATCGCCCAACACCAGACGGAGGCAAATAACAGCCCGATCATAACCGATTGAACAATGATGTCGGCACGCAGGAACAGACCCAACATCGTCAGATCAGGACCAGCAACGGACCCCGCCATCGTTACCGCTTCAACCGCATTATTTTCCATGATTTTTCCCTAACATATCTTTGAAAACATTCCGTATCTCTAGCGGAATGGGCACCGGTCGTCCTTCAAGGTGAATACACGCTATCTTCACTTTAACCCCGACCAGAATATCCTGATCGCGCTTAATAAGTTGTTCCATTTCCACGGATGCGCCAGCCACCTTCGTCAATTTAGTTTCCACACGCAGCAAATCATCAAGCTTTGCCGGTTTGCGATAGTCAGCCTCTGCACGCCTGACGGCAAAGGCAATCCGATCACGTTCGAGCAATTCTGACTGATGAATGTTAAAATGACGTAAAAATTCTGTACGGGCACGTTCAGCAAATTTCAAATAATTCGCATAATAGACAATCTCGCCTGCATCCGTGTCTTCATAGTAGACGCGAATGGGAAAAACGAAGGTCGTCTCTTCCATATGTCCTAGGCTCATGTCTTATCCACTTTCTTTAACAAATCCATCTGCGCGGTCTCGCGCCCTTTGACCGGTGCATCCAGCCCCAAGTGACGGTAGGCGCTATCCGACAACATGCGTCCACGCGGGGTGCGCATCAACAATCCTTGCTGGATCAAATAGGGTTCGATCACTTCTTCAATGGTGTCGCGCTGTTCCGACAGGGCTGCCGCCATGGTTTCCACCCCGACCGGGCCACCACCATAATGATCGCAAATGCATTTCAAATAACGCCGATCCATCTCGTCCAGACCGCGATGATCCACTTCCAGACGATTCAGCGCCCCATCCGCACAGGTCGCATCCACCGGATCAATCCCGGCGACCATGGCAAAATCGCGTACACGGCGCAGCAGGCGGCCTGCCACACGCGGTGTGCCGCGCGCCCGTTTAGCAACTTCGTTTGCGCCATCGGCTGTCATATTCATAGCCATGATGCGTGCACCACGGGTCACGATTTCTTGCAGTTCATCCACTTCATAGAAATTCATGCGCAACGGAATACCAAAGCGATCGCGCAACGGTGTCGTGATCAAACCGGATCGTGTGGTTGCCCCCACCAAGGTAAAGGGTGGCAAGTCAATGCGCACGGACCTTGCAGCCGGTCCTTCCCCGATAATCAGGTCGAGCTGAAAGTCCTCCATCGCGGGATAAAGCACTTCTTCAATCGCCGGATTAAGGCGGTGAATTTCGTCGATAAACAACACATCATGGGGCTGCAAATTTGTCAGTAGTGCCGCCAGATCGCCCGCCTTCGCAATCACCGGACCGGATGTGGCGCGAAAGCCCACGCCCAGTTCGCGCGCAACAATTTGGGCCAGCGTGGTTTTCCCCAACCCCGGTGGGCCGTAAAACAGCACATGGTCCATGGCATCGCCACGGGCTTTTGCAGCTTCCACAAAAATCTTTAGATTTTCGCGGACCTGTTTCTGCCCGATAAAATCATCCAGCGTTAACGGACGCAGGGAATTTTCGGGACTATCTTCCTCGGTACGTTCTGGCGATACCACGCGATCATCATCTTCATACATCATCCGGTATCCTTACAGTACAGACAGTTCAGCCAGCGCCTCACGGATTAAACTTTGCAAATCGCCACTACCGCCCAGTTTTTTATTCGCTTTTGAGACCGCCGCCAGCGCATCGCTGCGACCATAGCCCAAGTTCACCAGGGCCGAAGCGGCTTCTGCCGGTGCGCCCCCAAATCCGGCCGCCGCAGAGGCTGTGCCTTCAGAAACGGTTGTGCCCGGCGTGGACAGCGCCAACCCATCGGCCTTGTCTTTCAATTCGGTCAAAATACGGGTTGCGACTTTGGGTCCGACACCGTTGGCACGGGTCAGCGCCTTTTTGTCCTGCGCCGCAATCGCGTGGATAATTTCTTCGGCACTCAGGGCAGACAGGATTGCCAGACCGACTTTCGCCCCGACCCCTTGTACGGTAGTGAGTAACTTAAACCAGTCGCGTTCCCCCGCATCGGCAAAACCATACAGATGAATATGATCTTCGCGCACGTGGGTTTCGATCAGCAACGAAGTCGCTTCCCCGGTTCTTGGCAGTTTGGAGAGGGTCTTTGCGGACGAAAACACAAGGTAGC
The DNA here is from genome assembly GCF_000688235.1 of Terasakiella pusilla DSM 6293. GTDB lineage: Bacteria > Pseudomonadota > Alphaproteobacteria > Rhodospirillales > Terasakiellaceae > Terasakiella > Terasakiella pusilla. The sequence goes on from NZ_JHYO01000013.1 coordinate 79,947, forward strand.
CAACGCCATTGACGTCAATCACCACCCAATCTTCACCGACACTATCAACCAGCCCCTTAAGCTTGGCAATCATCGCAGGCTCCCCCATTTATCAGGTGTATTGCGATGCTGGGCATGACAAATGGCAACCGCCAACGCATCCGCGGCATCCGCACTTTCAATCTTCGCTGTCGGCAAAAGGGTTTTCACCATCATCTGGACCTGCTCTTTTGCCGCATGCCCTGTGCCCACAACCGTCTTCTTCACCTGATTTGGTGTATATTCTGAAACAGATAAACCGGCACGTGCCGGCATTAACATCACAACCCCCCGCGCCTGACCCAGCTTCAGGGTCGAGTTGGGGTTTTTATTGACGAAAGTTTCTTCCACCGCTGCTTCGATGGGACCGAACCGTTTAATGACCAGTTCGATCCCTTCATAAAGCTGGTTTAGCCGTTCCGCCAATGAAAGCTTGGCATCTGTCTTGACGCATCCGTCTGCAACATGTGTCATGCGGTTGCCGTCAATATCAATAATGCCCCATCCGGTAATGCGAAGGCCCGGATCCAGCCCCATCAGCCGCATAGCGATCAGCCTGCCAATTCAGCCATGATCTCGTCAGAAACGTCCATGTTTGTGTAGACGTCCTGTACGTCGTCCAGATCTTCCAAAGCTTCAACCAGCCCCATCAGGCTTTCGGCTTTGTCTTTATCGACCTCTGTGGTGTTGGTCGGTTTCCAATCCAGTGACGCGCCTTTGGAGTCGCCAAATCTTTTTACCAGTTCATCCAGCACAGCATGCAGTTCGTCCGGCTCACACGAAATTTCGTGGGCGTCCTCTGTTGTTTCCACATCAGATGCACCGGCTTCCAGCGCCGCTTCAAAAATCTCGTCGGCATCGGCAACGTCCAACGCATAAGTGATCAGACCACGACGCTCAAAACTAAACGCAACAGAACCTGTCTCACCCAGGTTGCCGCCACGTTTGGAGAATGTGGAGCGTACATCAGACGCTGTGCGGTTGCGGTTGTCTGTCAGACATTCCACGATCACAGCAACGCCACCCGGCCCGTAGCCTTCGTAGCGCATTTCCACATAGCCGTCCCCGTCCATTTCGCCGGAGCCTTTTTTGATCGCGCGCTCGATGTTGTCTTTAGGCATGGATGCGCCCTTAGCTGCGGCAATCGCTGTGCGCAAACGAGGGTTCATATCAGGATCAGGCGTCCCCATCCCGGCTGCAACCATGATTTCTTTAGAAAGTTTTGCAAATTCTTTGGCACGCTTTTTGTCTTGCGCGCCCTTGCGGTGCATAATGTTTTTGAACTTGGAATGGCCTGCCATGGTCCTACTTCTAATCCTTAAATCTTCTTTGGAAAATCATGAGATAAATTCTCTGATGGATCTCTTAGCACAAGTTTGCCCAAACAAACAACGCACAGCTTAAAACAAAAAACAATTTTTCGCCCTGCTTCATTTCACAAAAGTGAAACTGGACTTGGGCTAAAGTTTGGAATTATTTTAATAATTTCACACTATTAAAAGGTAGGAAATGTCACAAATACGACACTTTTATCTACCAGAAATCCTACCAGTAGTGTAATAAAATAGCAGTGAAAGAAACATCCCGCACCATACTGGATCATATCGGTGATGGACAAAGACGGGATGAAACCAAACGATCGGAACCCGAGTTATGTCTCTGTCGAATGTGAAAATCTCCGTCAAACTCCCCGCGATCCTTGTCTTCTTGTCGCTTGTTTCCATTTTGGTCACAGGCCTGCTGGCTTACACAAAGTCAGCCGACAACATGTCAAAAGCGGCAGAGGTTTCCATGGAAACCCTGATTGACAGCCGGACGGCAGCGATTAAAAATCTGCTGAACGGGGTCCAACAGGACCTGAACATCCTCTCCAGCAACCAAATGGTAAAGGATGCACTGGTGGAGCTTGCCGTTGACTATGAAGATATCGGCAGCGAATACGGCAATGCGACAGAATTTCTTCAAACTCAATACATTACCAACAACGAACATAAACCCGGTGAGCGCCACAAACTCACGCGCGGCGCAAGTGAAGATGTCTATCACGACACCCACCAACGCTATCACGCTTGGTTTATGCCCCTTGCACAGGCGCGCGCCTATCAGGATCTGTTTATCGTAGACCGTCACGGCAACGTCATTTACTCGGTATATAAAGAAAAAGACTTCGCAACGAACCTTCTCAATGGGCAATGGAAAGACACCAACTTTGCAAAAGTTTTCCGAGACATCAAAGAAAACGGGGATAACGAAGAATACGTCGCGCTGACCGACTTTAAATCCTACGCCGCCAACGACAATGAAGCCGCCAGCTTCATGGGCAGCCCGGTCAAAAACGAAGAAAACGAATTCGTCGGCGCGCTGATCATCCAGATGCCGCTTAAACACATGAACCGCGTCATGCAAAACCCGCGTGGCCTTGGCAAAACCGGTGAAACCTATCTGGTCGGCGAAGATAAATTGCTGCGCAGCGATCTGCGTCTGAGCAGCGAGCGCACGATCCTGAAGCAAAAGGTCGACTCGGAAGCAGTCACAAACGCGCTGAACGGTCAGACCGGCATGGTCGCTAAAGCCAACTATAAAGGCGTTAACGTTTTTGCCGCCTACGCGCCGCTTAAATTCATGGGACTAAACTGGGCTGTTATTGCAGAAATGAACCAGGATGAAGTCTTGGCCCCCGTTCATGAAATGCGCACCTTCATTCTGGTTGCCGCCGGTTTAACCCTGCTTGGTGTTATCGTGGTCGGCCTGATCGTTGCCCGCAGCCTTGCGCTGCCCATCTCACGCATGACAGGGATCATGCACGAACTGGCAAACGGAAACCTGAGCGTCAAAATTCTGGATAGTGAGCGCAAAGACGAAGTCGGCGACATGGCAGATGCCCTACGCATCTTCCGTAAAAACGCTGAAGAAGTCGAAACATTGCGCGAAGAACAAGAAGCCGCACAAAAACGTGCAGAAGAAAAACAACGTGCTGTCCTGCATAAAATGGCAGAAGACTTTGAACAAAACGTCAGTGGCGTTGTTGAGGCTGTCGATACAGCCGCGCAAAACATGCAAACAACCGCCCAAGGCATGTCCGCAACCGCGGCGGCGACCTCAGATCAAGCCAGCGTCGTTGCTTCCGCGGCCGAACAAGCCACCAATAACGTTCAGACCGTCGCCTCTGCCGCAGAAGAACTCACGGCCTCCATCGGGGAAATTTCGCGTCAGGTGGAACAATCCGCAGACATCGCCAAAAACGCGGTGGAAGAAGCCCGTCAAGCCACCAGCACAGTGCAAGGTCTGTCCTCTGCTGCAAACAAAGTCGGCGAAGTTGTCCAGCTTATCACCTCCATTGCCGAACAGACAAACCTGCTGGCCCTGAACGCGACCATCGAAGCATCGCGTGCCGGGGAGGCCGGTAAAGGCTTTGCGGTTGTGGCAAGCGAAGTGAAAAACCTTGCGGACCAGACCTCACGGGCAACAGCCGAGATCACAGACCAGATCGAAGCCATGCAGTCCGCGACCGGCGATGCGGTAAAAGCGATTGAAGGAATTGCCCAGACCATCGACAGTATGAGCGATATTTCCAACAGTATCTCCGCCGCCGTTGAAGAACAGGGGTCCGCGACCACCGAGATTTCCAAAAACGTGCAAGAAGCCGCCAATGGAACTCTAGAAGTGACCGACACCATCGAAAGCGTGAGTATCGCAGCGGCAGAGACGGGCAATGCCTCCAACATGGTTCTTTCAGCGTCTGATGACCTCAGCGCGCAAGCCACCGCGTTGAAAGATGTGGTGACACAATTCCTCAAACAGGTTCGTAGTAGCTAAGCTATTCATCAGACCATTTTAAATAAAACAAAGTAAGGGCCGACTTTTTACTAAGTCGGCTCTTTCTTTTTATTTAAATTCGACTTACACATGATCCCATGGAAAATTCGAAAACACATCTGGATGGTCTCGCCATGGCCATCCTTTTAATTTGTTGTGCCAGTTGGGGCCTGCAACAAATTACCGTCAAATGGATCATTGCTGACATTTCGCCAGTGATGCAGGCCGCCCTGCGTTCAATCGGTGCCTTTTTCCTGATCGCCTTCTGGATCAAGGTACGGCGCAAACCCATTTTCGAAAAAGACGGTACCCTGTGGTGGGGGATTGGCGCGGGCCTGTTGTTTGGCACCGAATTTATGATGATCTATTGGGGGCTGGAATTTACCAATGCCTCGCGTGCAGTGGTTTTCCTCTATCTCGCGCCCTTTATCGTGGCGGTCGGGTCCCAATTCCTGTTTCCCAGCGAAAAACTCAACAAGCTTCAATTCCTTGGCCTGATCTGTTCTTTCCTTGGACTGATTGTCGCGTTTGGCGAATCGTTGTTACTGTCCTCAACAGAGATGCTGATCGGTGATATCATGCTGATCGTCGCCGCCATCATGTGGGCGTCCTCGACGCTCTTGATCAAAAAAGGTCCATTGGCAAAAATTTCCCCCAACAAAACACTGCTCTATCAATTGGCGGTATCAAGCGTCATGCTGCTGGCTGTATCCAAACTGTTGGACGAGCCGGGCATCATCCGCGTCACTGATCTGACGATTTACAGTATGCTCTATCAAACCGTTTGGGTCGCAGCCATGACCTATGCAGCCTGGTTTTGGATGGTGAAACATTATCCAGCCGCAAAACTCGCTTCTTTCAGCTTCCTGACGCCCATGTTTGGGGTGGTCGCTGGCGTTGTCTTGCTTAACGAACCCCTCACACCTTCGCTGGGGGTTGCCATGTTCCTTGTCGCATCCGGCATCTATCTGGTGAACAGAAAGCCAAAAATCAAACCCGCCTACCCTCTTTAAACGGGTAAAGACGGGCTTAAACGTCCACCGACGCGGATCGGGACAATCTTTTGCGCCAGTCCCGTTTCGTCGTCACTTTCGACATAGACACCACACAAGGTCGCCGGACCATTCGCAGGTTCAAGGCGGCCTTTATTGTCAGGATCGACAAAACGCGCAATCGGCACCTCTTTGACCATCCCGATCACACTGTCATAATCTCCGCACATACCCAAATCCGTCTGATAGGCCGTGCCGTTGGGGAGGATTTGCGCATCGGCTGTCGGTACATGCGAATGCGTGCCTGCAACCAACGTCACCTGCCCATCCAGATAATGTCCCAAGGCCATCTTTTCGCTTGTGGCTTCAGCATGGATATCCACCAAAGCCGCGTGAAAGTCTTTACCTGCCTTTAGGGGCGCCAAGGCATTTTTAATGGCGGAAAACGCATCATCCGCAGGCGGCATAAACAATCCGCCCATAACTTGCGCCACCAAAAAACGTCGACCGTCTTTCAGCTCGTACGTATTGATGCCCTTGCCCGGTGTCCCTGCGGGATAGTTGATCGGGCGCAACAGGCGCGGTTCCTCATCAATAAAATTCATCACCTCGCGCTGATCCCAGGAATGGTTGCCCAAGGTAATGACATCGACGCCGACATCATAAAAACTGTTACAGATTTTGCAGGTAATGCCAAAGCCGTGCGCCGCATTTTCCCCATTGACGATGACGAAATCCAGATTGAGCTTTTCGCGCAGTTGGGGGATATGGTCCAAGATTACCTTGCGACCACTTCTGCCCATCACATCACCGCAATATAAAAAACGCATGTCTTGTCCTTCGTCTCTTTACTGACAACGGATCACACGCGTCGGCGTTACGATCCAGTCCATTTTCTGATCATATCCATCCATGGGGACACGATCGACCTGTTGTTCATCAAATGCCATACCAACACGCACCGCCGTCATCTGACACAGCGTGCGGTCATAATATCCGCCCCCAAACCCAAGACGTCCCCCGTGGGTATCAAACGCTAAAAGCGGGACCAGCAAAAGGTCTGGCACCATCAAGCCCCCGTTTTTCGGGTGCTGCGTCCCATATTTGCCTTCCACCAGTTCTTCACCTGCTTTCCAGCGGCGAAACACCAAGGGAGCGTCTTTTTCAATCACCACCGGCAAAGCACAGTCTTTGCCTTGGGCTTCCAGCGCCAAAAACAACGGCCGGATATCCAGCTCCCCTTTCATCGGCCAATAGGCTGCGATGGAACGCGCCTGCATCAGCTCCGGGGTATCAAGGAATAGAGAAATATTGAGAGGTTCAAGAGGAAGCGTTTGGCGAAGAGAAAGCATCTCTTGTCTTAATTTACGCTTCTGGGTCGACAAATCGGACACACATTCCTCTTGGCATATAGGACGGCCCCATCGAAACGGGGCAGAATTAAGCGGGTGAAGCCACAATAGCCGTAACGTTGACTAGGTCCACCATAGGCCTGCCAAAGCAGGTGGGCGCCGTGTACTTACCCCACGAGGTAAGCAGGGACAGCTCCCTATGGTTTCGTTATTGGCCCCGGGGACGCATGAACGCCGACGCACTTCGCAGCCTCACCCAAAGGTTATATAATCATGACGACAGAGAATGTCACGTCTCTTCTTGAGTAGGGTCTGTCTCTTCGACGGGTTTTTCGTCTTCGACGGCTGGTTCCAACGCGTCCGCAATCAAGTTAATCCGCTGCGCGAGCCGATCCAGATTGTCCGCAAGCATCTGATCCTTTTTTTCTCGAACCGTCGCATTATGTTCAACCTTATAGGCTTCCAGCTCGTCATTTTTCTCGCTAAGTTCATCAGCAAGCAACAAACTGGTCATGACCATCAGGCGGGTGTCACCCAATTGCCCGACAGCCGCAGCCAACTGACGCACGCGATCATCCACATAACGCCCCAAACGCGACAACTGCGCTTCCTGACCTTCATCACAGGCAATTTCATAGCGGCGACCATTAATGGTGACAGATACAGAAGCCATCAGTCTTCCTCCAGAATTTGCTGCACATTCCCAATGAGCCTTTCAAGGCGGGCAGAAAAATCACTATTCAAAGATTTCAAACGGTCGTTTTCTGCGGACAACGCCATCTTCTCTTCAGAAAGGGCGGTCTTCTCTTCGTCCAGCGCCTCTTTCTCTGTTTGCAGGTTATCTAATTTATCGCTGAGCTTTTCGAGCTGGTTATCATAATCGGCTTCGCTATGAGCGCTTAAAGCTTCAGAGAGCGCCAGATTATCTTCCTTCAACCCATCGATCTGGTTTTGCAACCGCATCACCACTTCCGCATCGACTTTGCCCTTTTGCGCTTCGCCCACCTGCTGTAGGCGAGAAACGGCCTTTTCCAGCCGTTCATAAGCAGATATTACCCGCGGTGACAATTGCGCAGAACCCAGTGTTGACACGTCCAACAGACCTTTTTGTTAGAAAGAATTGATCTAAGGTTAATGACAAAAAATGACAGCTAGGGCAAGTAGGAAGGCGCAACAAAACTTTAAAAGCCTGATTTATCGGTTTTTTTATACTCTGTTCTGGTTTTTTCTATTCTGCCCATGCTATTAAATGGGGGAGATCTGCAATGAATAAGCCTTTGGAGGGAACAATGGCAATCCGTGTCGCAATCAATGGTTTTGGACGTATTGGACGTCTGTGTCTGCGTGCGCTGATCGAAAGCAAGCGCACTGATATTGAAGTCGTTGCCATCAACGATCTGGGTCCGGTCGACACCAATGCCCATTTGCTGAAATACGACTCCGCCCATGGCACTTTAAACGCGGATATCTCCTCCACAGAAGATGCCTTGATCGTCAATGGCACCGCAATCAAATTTACCTCCGAACGTGACCCCGCAAAGCTGCCGTGGGCCGAACTGGACGTGGATATCGTTTACGAATGTACCGGTATCTTTAAAACCCGTGACAAAGCCCAGCTTCACCTTGATGCAGGCGCCAAAAAAGTCCTGATCTCTGCCCCCGGTAAAGATGCGGACATTACCGCTGTTTACGGCATCAACCATCAGGATTTGAAGAAAGAGCACAAGATCGTCTCCAATGCGTCCTGTACCACCAACTGTCTGGCACCGGTTGCCGATGTGCTGCACAAAACAGTGGGTATCCGCAAAGGCTTTATGACCACGATCCACGCCTACACAGGTGATCAAAGCATGGTTGACAGCCTGCATAAAGACCTGCGCCGTGCCCGTGCCGGTGCCGTTTCCATCATCCCGACCTCGACAGGGGCCGCCAAAGCCGTGGGCCTTGTCCTGCCGGAACTGGATGGCAAACTGGACGGCAGTTCGGTACGTGTGCCGACACAAAACGTCTCCATGGTGGATCTGACTTTTGATGCGGCACGCGATACAACTGTGGAAGAAATTCACGCCGCCATCACCGACGCTGCCAATGGTCGCCTGAAAGGCATCCTTGGTGTGTGTGACGTGCCGCTGGTGTCCATCGACTATAACCATAACCAAAATTCCTCCACCTTTGATTTGACACTCACAAATGTCATGGAAGGCAACTTGGTCCGTGTCGTTGCCTGGTATGATAACGAGTGGGGTTTCTCCAACCGTATGTCCGACATGGCTGCGGAAATGGCGAAAGCCGGTTTCTAATTTTAAAGGATGACGCACGTGCCTGCAGAACTTTATCTCATCACCCCACCCCGCCTTGACCTGACAAGCTTTGCCGATACATTGGCCGCAACCCTTGATGCGGGCGAGGTATCTTGTGTGCAGCTTCGCCTCAAGGATGTGAGTGATGATGACGTTCGCCGCGCGTGCGAAACCCTGTGCCCCATCGTACAGGACCGCGACATCGCCTTCGTCCTGAATGACCGTCCCGACCTTGCAAAAGAAATGGGCTGCGATGGCGTACACGTGGGCCAGGACGACACTCCTTACAAAAAAGCCCGCGAGATCATGGGTAAGGATGCCATTGTCGGTGTGACCTGCCATGATTCCAAACATCTCGCCATGATCGCAGGGGAACAAGGCGCAGATTACGTTGCTTTTGGCGCGTTCTTCCCGACCCAAACTAAAGAACCTAAGGCGAAAGCCGAGCCTTGGATTCTGGAATGGTGGTCCACCATGTTTGAAATCCCCTGTGTCGCCATTGGCGGGATCACCCCTGACAACGCCGCCCCCCTTGTTGAGGCGGGGGCCGACTTCCTTGCGGTTGCAGGTGGGGTCTGGGATTATAAAGACGGGCCACAAGCTGCGGTCCGGGCGTTTAACGCCCTGTAAAAAGCCTAATTGCCAAATTCTGAACTTCCTGTTAGGTTGCGCGCCAAATTGAGCATATTTGATTTCAGGAAATTAGACTTATGAAAATCAACGGTAACGAAATCCGCCCCGGTAACGTGATCAACCACAAAGACGCTCTGTGGCGTGCAGTTAAGTGTCAAGCGGTTAAGCCGGGTAAAGGCGGTGCCTTCAACCAGGTAGAACTGAAAGACATCCGCGTTGGGACAAAATTGAACGAGCGTTTCCGCGCTTCTGAAACAGTTGAGCGCGTGACACTGGAACAAAAAGAATACCAATACCTTTACGGCGACGGCGATCTGTTGACCTTTATGGATAACGACACCTATGAGCAAATCGAAGCCAATCGCTCCATGCTGTTGGAAGAACAGGCACCGTTTTTGACAGATGGCATCACTGTCACGATCGAAAGCTTTGAAGGCGAAGTCCTTGGCATCACTCTGCCGCAAAACATGACTTTCGAAATTTCAGAAGCTGACGCGGTTGTCAAAGGCCAGACCCAGTCTTCTTCCTACAAGCCTGCGATTTTGGAAAATGGCGTTAAAGTCCTTGTTCCGCCGCATATCGCTGCAGGGACACGTATTGTCATCAATACTTTTGAAGGCACTTATGTAGAGCGCGCAAAAGACTAAGCCCGCCGCCGACATAAAAATTTAAAAAGGCCGGAAGCTTTTTCCGGTCTTTTTTTATGTCTCCTGATCCAAATCCCAAACCGGCGCGTATCGACAGTACCACACTGCAACTCTGGATTCTGGACTATAGGAGGCTTTATGACCCACTGCTTGAAATGTGACAAACTCCCCACGCTGGCAACAGGTCATCTCGCTGTATATTTCTGGCCCCCGTTAGGTCACACCACCGCAAAACTCAAATCGATCCTGAAAGACTACGATGAATTTGCCCCTATAGAGGGCGGATTGACCTTTAGCATCAAAAGTCAGGATATGCCGGAGCTTATTCATAAAATTGACCTTAAGCTGAGTCAAAGCGAGAAACAGGACACCAACTGTTTGCTGCAGGAAAACCGCCGTCAACCAAACCTAGCAGATTTTCGCTGTGTCACCAGCTTGCAGAAAATGACCGGACTTTATGGCTCAAAATGGTTGCTTGATATCCTTGAACAAAAGCGCATGACCTCCATGTTCCAGCCCATTGTTCATGCCCAACACCCCAATGTTCCCTTTGCTCATGAATGTCTGCTGCGGTGGTATGATGAAAACCAACAGCTGAATAGCCCGGCCCGCCTGTTTAAAAGCGCGCAAGACGCCGACCTGATCTTCCCGCTGGATCGGGCCGCGCGTGAAATCCATATCCGCAACGCCGCCGCAGCCGATATGCCATCCAAAATCTTTGTTAACTTTGCCCCCACAGCCATCTACGACCCTAACAATTGCCTGAAATCCACTTTTAAAGTCATTCGCGAAGTCGGGATTGATCCGGCAAATATTGTCTTTGAAGTGGTCGAGACTGAGCGCATCAGTGATCCGGAACATCTCAAAAACATCCTCGCCGCCTATAAGCAACAAGGCTTTGGCGTGGCGTTGGACGACCTTGGGTCAGGTCACTCCACCCTTAATATGCTCGGTGCGCTCAAACCGGATTACGTGAAACTGGATATGGAGATGATCCGGGACGTCCACAAAGACCGTTTTAAATCCGAATTGGTGCGCAAGATCGTCGAGCTGTCGCACAGCTTTGACATCAAGGTTGTTGCCGAAGGGATCGAAACAAAAGAAGAAGCCGCGTGGCTGGTCAGCCAAGATGTTGATTTTATGCAAGGCTTTCACTTTGCCAAACCCGACAAGACCCCAAAAAAGACACTGGACAGACGCGCCGCCGCCTAGAGAATTTAAATCAGGGCTTGCATCTTGCAAAAGAAACCGTTACACCCACGCCTTCGTTTTGGCCCCCATGGGACCGAAGCCTTTAATTCTGCTCCTTGAACTTTATATACGGTGATGTCATGGCTGTTCGCTCTGCCAATCTCAATGTGATGGAAAAAGCAATTGATGCTGCCTCACGTGGTCTTCTTCGCGATTTCGGTGAATTGGAAAACCTTCAGGTTTCAAAAAAAGGGCCGGCTGATTTTGTCAGCACCGCCGACACCCGTACAGAAAAGATTCTGATCAAGGAACTCACCAAAGCCCGCCCGGAAATCGGCTTCCTGCTTGAAGAAGGCGGGGAACTTAAAGGCCAAGATGAAACACGCCGCTGGATCATCGACCCGCTGGACGGCACAACCAACTTCTTGCACGGTATCCCGCATTTTGCCATTTCCATCGCTCTGGAAGAAAATGGCGAGATCACAACCGGCATGATCTACAACCCGGTTACAGACGAAAAATTCTGGGCAGAAAAAGGCAAAGGCGCCTTCCTTAACGGCCGCCGTCTGCGCGTCTCTGGTCGTCGCCATATGGATGATGCGGTTTATGCCACCGGCATTCCGTTTAGAGGCCATGGCGATCACGGGCGCTTCCTCAAAGAACTGGAAGAAATCATGCGCTTGTCTGCCGGGGTGCGTCGCTTCGGTGCGGCGTCACTGGACCTCGCTTTCGTTGCTGCCGGTCGTTATGACGGATTCTGGGAAACAGACCTCAAACCGTGGGATATTGCAGCAGGTATCATTCTGGTCAAAGAAGCCAAAGGCTTTGTTTCCGAGTTTGATGCACGCCAAAACATGCTGAAGTCCGGCAATATTGTCGCAGCGAACGAATACCAGCATAGCTTGCTGTTGAAAATTTTACGCGATGCACGCAAGAAAGCGTAAGTCATCGTTCAACGATAGAAAAAAGGTCCAGTCTATTTAGATTTGGGCCTTTTTTTGTGTTCTTTTGTTGTTTGTCAGCGCAAGCTTCGTTATCTTGATGGCTAACTGATTCTAATCGTAAATTGGGAGTATCTCGAAAAGAGATATTGATGAATGGGTAAAATGGCTGGATTTCATAAAGTACTAATGGGAAGCGTCTGTGCAGTCGGATTAATGCTTGGCGCACAATCCAACGCGCAAGTTGCATCCTATTATGACAACAACGTCATGGTCGATCTCAGCGTGCTCAACGACAATGGCGTCGGGGCGGGTGCACGTTCTATCACCACCCCACGCGATCTCGGCAAACTCCCGCCGGCTTCCATGCCGAAATCAACCTTCCATGGCCTGCCGGACAACGCGCCGAAAAGCAGTGCACGCGTAAGCTCGACACCGCGCATGCCGATCCCCGGTCAGGAACCGCAATCGCGCATCGTCCTCAAAAAACCGGACATGACAGCCCCGAGCCAAATGGCCAGTTCTTCTGTCCAGCTCAAGAAGCCGCAAGCGCCTAAACCGGTCGCCCAAAAGGTTGTCACGCCGAAAACCACCCCGAAGCCGGTTGTAAAACAGACGGAAACTCCGAAAGTTGCGCAAATTACCAACACACCGGCACCGGTAAAAGCACCTGAACCGCCAAAACCAGCCGCCGCGCCGACCCAGCCTGTCGAAGTCGCCAAAGCTGCACCGGCCCCTGAAGCGCCAAAGCCCGCAGCAGAATCCGCACCCGCCCCTAAAGAGCTGGTGAGAAAAGAAGCCGAAGCCCCGAAGGTAGAAGCAACTCCGGCACCTGCAGCGCCTAAAGTCATGGCTGATGCGCCACCGCCGCCACCGCCTTCTGCTGTTGAACCGAAACAGGTTGAATCAGCCATGAAAGACGCCGCGGCCCAACAAACAAACACAGCCGCCTTGCCGCCCGCACAGGAAAGCAACGTGCGTATCACCTTCCAGTCCGAGCAAAGCAAAATGCCGTCAGCTGCGGAAGGGGAGCTAAAAGAACTTGCCGACCTGTTGAAAAAACAGCCTGATGATCGTGTCCAATTGCTTGCTTATGCCGGTGGGGAAAGCCTATCAGCCAGTAAGGCCCGTCGCCTGTCCCTGTCACGCGCCCTGACGGTACGCACCTATCTGATGTCACAAGGGGTAGGCAGTACCCGCATTGATGTCCGTGCGCTTGGTAACAAAACAACCGAAGAACCATTTGACCGCGTGGATGTGCAAATCGCGCCCCGATAAAATCAAGACCTAATTGACAGGCACAGGAGCTGATATGACCCGTCCTCAACGATACCTCATCCGGATGGTTTTATTCCTTGTCGCTGTCTTGGCGGCAGCCATTTTGTTGCTTGGACAATTGCAGGAAGCCTTCCTGGCAAACCCGGCCCTGAACGGTCTGATCCTTGGCGTTCTGTTGATCGGTATCGTCAACAACTTCCGACAGGTCTTGATGCTTAATCCAGAAGTCCGCTGGATTGAAGAGTTCAAATCGGATCGTTCCATCAGCGGATCGGCTCCACGCCTGCTTGCCCCGATGGCAACCATGCTGGGTGAACGCGAAAACGGGCAGTTTACCTTATCCGCCCTCTCGACGCGTTCCCTGCTTGATGGCATTGCCACCCGTTTGGAAGAACACCGCGACCTGTCACGCTACAATATCGGCCTCCTGATTTTTCTGGGTCTTTTGGGGACGTTCTGGGGGCTTTTAAACACCGTCGGATCGGTTGGCGATGTAATCAGCAATCTATCCATCGGCGGTGGCGGTGATCTGTCACTTGTCTTTAACGACCTTAAACGTGGCCTTGAAGCCCCGATCGAAGGGATGGGCACGGCCTTTAGTTCCTCGCTTTTTGGTTTGGCAGGGTCCCTGGTTTTAGGTTTTCTGGATTTACAAACAGGGCAATCGCAGAACCGTTTTTATACGGATCTGGAAGACTGGCTTGCGAGCCAGACCCGTCTATCCAGCGGCGCGCTTTCTGATGCTGCGGGCGACCAATCGATTCCCGCTTATGTCCAGGCCTTGCTGGAACAAACGGCGGATAGTCTGGAAAAACTGCAACGCACCATGACCCGCTCCGAAGAAAGCCGCAGCCAGTCCAATGCCCAGTTTATGGAACTGACGAGCAAACTTGGTACCTTGACCGACACCATGTACACCGAACATAAATTGATGGAAAGGCTGGCAGAAGGTCATCTGGCGCAAAAGAACCTGCTGGAAAAACTCGCCGACAGTCAAAGCGGTGGCGGCGGAATGGATGCGAGCAGCAAAACCCATCTGCGCAACATCGATGTTTATACGCAAAAGCTACTGGATGAAGTCAGTGCAGGACGCGAAGAAAGTATTTCCCAGATCCGTCAGGAAATCCGCTTGTTAGCCCGGACCATCGCAGCCAAGGATTCCTGATATGGCGCTGGGGCGACGCAGACGTATTCAACAGGACAATATCTGGCCGGGATTTGTGGACGCGTTAGCGACCCTGTTGATGGTCATTATCTTTCTATTGATGATCTTTGTACTGGCACAAGTCTTTCTGACAGAAACATTGTCCGGCAAGGAAAACTCGCTTGATAAGCTGAACACCCAGATGTCTGAACTGACAGAACTGCTCAATCTGGAACGTAAAGCCAATGAAGACCTGCGCGACAATATGACCACGCTCTCTAGTGAACTTCAAGCCTCTGTCAAGCTGCGCGACGACCTCAGCGGACGACTGGAAAGTCTGGAAAGTGACAATCAGAAACTCAATGAAAAACTTGCGGATGCCTTTAAAACCATTGAGGCTGACCGAGAAACAATTGAAGTCAAACTGGCAGAGATCGCCAAGATGCGCGAAGACGTCCGCGCGCTTGAGGCCTTACGCGAAGAACTGACCCGCGAGATCAAGGATCAGGCGACGCAACTGAACGAAAAAGAAGGTAAGCTGATCGAAGAGCGTGAACTTGCCGATTCTGCACGCGCCCAAAACGCCCTGATGAACAAACAACTTGCGGCCTTACGTGATCAGCTCGCCGCTATTCAGGAAGCGTTGGAAGCGTCCGAAGCCTTGAACGAAGATCAGAAAACACAGATCAGTTCCCTCGGCAAACGCCTCAACGCTGCCCTTGCGACCAAGGTACAGGAACTGTCCAAATACCGGTCCGAATTTTTTGGGGAACTGCGCAAGGTACTGGGCAACCAATCCGGTATCCGTATTGTCGGGGACCGTTTTGTCTTCCAAAGCGAAGTGCTCTTTAAGTCCGGGGAAGCCTCGCTTGGTCCCGCAGGCCAAGAACAACTGGCGCGTCTGGCCGAAACCCTGAAAGACATTTCCGGTCGCATCCCCGACAAAGTCGACTGGATTTTGCGTGTTGACGGTCATACGGATGATATTCCGATCAGTACGGCCAAGTTCCCGTCTAACTGGGAGCTTTCGACCCAACGCGCCATTTCTGTTGTTAAAGAACTGATCAAACAAGGTATCCCCGCCCATCGCCTCGCCGCAACCGGTTTTGGGGAATTCCAGCCCCTTGATGATCGTAAGGATGAAATTGCCCGTCGTCGCAATCGCCGTATTGAATTGAAGCTGACACAGCGCTAAAACATCCCTGCCCTTATTCAGACAAATTTGGGTCCCATAAAATACCCCCTTTCTAGAACAGGTTTAGGAACCGCCCCAACATGTTAGTTCTCTTCTTTGTCGTCTTTATCGATCTTGTTGGTTTTGGCATTGTTATCCCCTTGCTTCCCTTCTTCGGGGAACATTTTCAGGCCTCCCCCGATGTGGTCACGTTGCTGCTTGCGACCTATTCCATCACCCAATTGATCAGCGCCCCCGTACTGGGCCGCTTGAGTGACAAATACGGGCGGCGCCCCATCTTGCTGTTCTCTCTGTTAGGCTCCATCATTACCTATGTGTGGCTGGGGTTTGCAGAAACGCTGATGATGCTGTTTATCGCGCGCGCTTTTAACGGCTTTATGGCAGGTAATATTGCCACCGCCTTTGCCTATATCGCCGACATCACCACACCGGAAAATCGGGCTAAAGGCATGGGCGTCATTGGCGCAGCCTTTGGTCTGGGCTTTATTGCCGGCCCTGCCATCGGCGGCATCCTTGCCGGACCCGATGCGGCGAACCCTAACTTCCAGCTTCCCGCCCTAACGGCTGCGGCCCTGTCTGCTTTTGCCTTTATCCTTGCCATCGTCAAACTCAAAGAATCGTTGAGCGAGGATGCACGGGCCAAGATCGCCAATATGCCACCGCGTAAACATTGGCAATCCTTCTTTGAAACCCTTATGCGCCCCCGTCTTGGACTATTAATTGCCCTGTCCTTCCTCTGCACTTTTGTCTTTGCTGGCATGGAAACCACCTTTGCCATGTGGACACGCCGTGAATTTGGCTGGGGACCGGAACAGAACGGCTACCTCTTCGCCTTTTTAGGGATCGTCAGCGCGCTTATTCAGGGCGGATTGATCGGGAGACTGTCCAAGAAGTTTGGCGAAGGCAAGCTGGTCATGGTCGGCAGCCTTTTGCTTGGTATCGGCATCGGCCTGATCCCGTTTAGCGATAGCGTGACCCTGCTGCTGATCGCGACGACCATTCTGGCTATCGGCTTTGCACTCTCCACCCCGTCGCTCAACAGCTTGATTTCCTTTGAAGCAGGCGAGACGGAACGCGGCGGCGTCATGGGCGCCAGTCGCTCTGCCGCGACCCTTGCCCGTGTTTTGGGCCCGATCCTTGCCGGTATCCTGTTTGCCCAACTCGGGCGTGACATTCCCTATTATGCAGGTTTTGTGATCATGCTGATCGTTGCCGCTATTGCTCTGGTCAAGCTCAGCAATCAACGCGCCCCAAAAGCAGATAAAGCTTAAAAGGCGCGTCTGGCGTATCCAACCACCGTCCCGTTGCGGTTTAACAGCGGTTTTTCCAAAAGGTCGGCAACGCCGGCCTTTTCCATGTCTGCGGGGCTTACAACGCCCAGATCAACCAGCAGGGCACTCAGGATGATCTCTGCCCCCCGATAGGTACCGTCATCACACTTCACCGCGATACCGTAGCCCAGCTCCGGTACAAACGCCGCAAAAACACCTTCCGCCCCGACTTTCACAAAAAGTTTCTTCGGGAAAGCTGCCATCATGCGCGAACAATAGCGATCCGTCCCCGCCACCATGAAAGGCGCGTTAAAGATCGCTTGGGTAATCCGTTTCATGGCAACCGCCCGTTCCGGGCTGACCCGTCCATCCGGTGCGGCAAATTTGGAAAAGCCGAGCGCCTGATTTTTGAGAGGCACCGCCCAAGTGGGGATGGCACAACCATCAATGCCACAAGGGGCGTCACTCAAATCCACCTCGCAGACCTCTTCCAGTGCTTTGCGGATGGCTTGTTGCAGGGGGTGATCCGGCTCGGTATAGCCAACCGGATTGACCTTCATATGCTTCAAATAGGCTAAAAAGCCGGAATGTTTGCCGGAACAATTGTTGTGAAGCGCGTTCGGTGCCTCCCCCTCCATGGCGAGATGGCGGCCTGCTGCTTCATTCATGGGCCAATGGGAGCCACATTTTAACAGCTCTTTCGTCAGGCCCATCTTGTTCAACATGGATTGCGCGACACCCACATGCTGCACTTCGCCACCGTGGGATGCACAGGCCAGCGCAATCTCTTCATCGCTAAAGCCATAAGCGTCTGCCGCGCCACTTTCCATCATCACCAGCGCCTGAATGGCCTTGATACTGGAGCGAGGGAACACTGGCGTGTCTATGTCACCAGCCTTGCGGATGACTTGTGCGTCTTTATCAACCACGCAATAAGACCCGCGGTGGCGGCTCTCTGTGATGCCACCACGCGTTACCTCGACCAGTACCGGGTTCATGACAAGGTCACATTCAATTCTTCACATAGACGTTTGACCAAATCCGCGTCATCGCGCGTGCCGATCCAGTCACCCTCTTTATACTCGTAATGCGTCGCGCCACTTTTCGGGGACGCCATCCAGATTTGTTTATTCGGAGCATGTTTGTTGATGATGTAAGTGCCACCCGCATCCAGTTCGATGTTGAGAATCCCATCTTCAACATCCACATCGGCGTGATCTCCGATCTGTTCATCCAGCTGTTCGAACAAAGAGTCGAGGAATGCGTCGGCGATATCGTGAAACTGGTTTTCATCAAAAGACATGCTGTAAATCCTGTAATCCGTCAAAAGTTTCAACCGATATAACAATGCATTCCCCCTTCCACAAGACCAATTACAGAAATATGAAAAGAATACCTTGCACAGTGTTCCCATTCTCGTTATATAAGCGCCTCGTTTTCCCGACAACCAAGTCGTGAAGCCTTTTCTTGCGACTAAATTAATTGAGACGAAATCATGCAAAAAGATATTCATCCTGATTACCACGAAATCACAGTTCAAATGACTGACGGTTCCACGTTCACAACCCGTTCCACTTGGGGTAAACCGGGCGACGTGATGAAACTCGACATCGATCCGAAATCTCACCCGGCTTGGACAGGCGTTCACCGTCTGCTCGACGCTGGTGGTCAGCTGGCGAAATTCAACAAGCGTTTCTCCAACTTCGGCATCAAATAAGGCGCGGTTTTACCCGCTCCCTTGTCGGGACAAACCTTTTAAAGGCGGCGAACCTTCGGGTTCTGTCGCCTTTTTCTGTGGCACTAAACACCACAAGTTACAAATAATGCAGAATACATGGTTGAACTAAACCACAATGCGATGCACTATTGAGCTCCTTGGGGATAAAAACAACAAGAAGCCAAATGAGCGATTCAGGTAAAAAACTCGTATCCAAAGCCACCCTCTCCTACCAAGAGATGCAAAAGCTTGCCTCTCATGAGGACTTATTGATCCGATGCCAACTGGCAGAACGTCACGACCTAAAACCTGAAATCCTCTATTTTCTAGCTGAAGATGAAGAAATGGAAGTGCGTCGGCGCATCGCGGTAAATCCGACGACTCCGCGCCAAGCTGATCTTTTGCTCGCCAGTGATGCGGAAGAAGAAGTCCGCCTGCAACTGACCGACAAAATCGCCAATCTTGCCCCTGATGTCAGCAGTGACCAACAGAACAAAATTCAGATCCTCACCCTTGAGGCCTTGCGCATCCTCTCACGTGATCAGGCAACCAAGGTCCGCCAGATTCTGTCTGAAGCCTTAAAAGATGTGGTCGACGCCCCCGGCGAGATCATTAAGCATCTGGCCCAGGATATGGAACTGGTTGTCGCTGGCCCTATCTTACAGTTTTCCCCCGTCCTGTCTGATGAAGACCTGCTGGAAATCATCACCTCCAGCCATTGCAAAGGCGCGCTAAACGCGATCTCCAAACGCCACAAGGTATCAGAGACCATTTCTGATGCGGTGATCGCCACCAATGAAGAAAGCGCCATTGCCGACCTTTTAGGCAACCAGAGCGCCCAAATCCGCGAAGATACCCTTGATATGCTGGCTGAACGCGCAGAAGCCATCACCAACTGGCATGAACCGCTGCTGCAACGCCCCAAGCTCAGCCCCAAAGCTGCCAAAAAAATGGCGCACTATCTGGCAGAGAATCTGTTGAACACCCTGCAAGCGCGCGCGGATTTGCCCGCAGACGTGATCAACGTGGTCAAGGAACAGGTCAAAAAACGCATTGAATGCGACTCCCCTGCCGAAGATGCTCCCGATCCGATGGATATCCTGCGCGAGCTCAAGGAAAAGGACGAACTGGACGAAATGAAACTGCATGACTGGCTCGACGATAGCCAGTGGCTGATGGCCACCAGCGCCCTTGCAGTCCTTGCTGATCTTCCCCGCGTAACGATCAAAAAAATTATCGCCTCGCAAAGCGGTAAAGGCATCATGGCGCTGTCATGGAAAGCCGGATTATCTGCTGAGATGGGAGAAAAATTGCAGTTTAAATTAGCTAAAATGCCCATCCCAAACCTGTTAAAACCCGCGGAAAACGGGGAGTATCCACTCACAGAGGATGAGCTGACCTGGCACTTGGAATTGTTTGGTCACTAAAAAATTACGTTCCCCCCTTGCACAGAAAAACCCATCTTCCTAACTCCTATTCATAGCCGATAACGAGGTGCCGCCGAGCGGGCCTCCGGATCAATCGGCGGATCGTTTCCTTGCCCAAAATGGGAAGGAAATCGCTTTAAGAACTCATGTTGCTCATAGGAGAATATGGACATGCAAAACTTTGACTTATCGCCTCTCTTTCGCTCTTCCATCGGTTTTGAACGCATGCAGCGTGCCTTGGATGCCGCAACCCGTCTAGACAATGCGGCAAACGCCTATCCACCCTATGATATCGAGGTTTCCGGCGAAGATTCGTATCGCATTTCTCTAGCCGTTGCTGGCTTTAGCGAAGGCGATCTGGAAATTACCGCGAAAGAAAACAGCCTTGTGGTTTCGGCTGAGGCAAAAACAGAAGAAACACAGGAAAAACAGTATCTCCATCGTGGGATTGCCCGACGTGCCTTTGAGCGCCGTTTCGAACTGGCTGATCATGTGAAAGTCGTCGGTGCAAGCCTTGATAACGGGCTTTTGAACATCGATCTGGTGCGCGAAGTGCCCCAAGCCCTTAAGCCGCGCAAGATCGAAATCGCAACCACAAACGCCAAAGCACTAGAAAGCACTGCAGCCTAACCTGCTCAAACTCCCTCCTGTTCTAGTGTAAACTGGACGCACCGCCGGCCCCTCCCCCTACTCCCTATCGGCGGTGCGTCTTTTTCTTTTTTTAAATCTTGTCCATAAGGTCAGCTTAGTGATAGTGTCCGAAATCGGTGCCATTATCTAAGGAGAGGCTGAAGCCTTATGCGTATCGATACAGAAGTCAAACTCGACTATAAAAACGTTCTCATCCGACCAAAACGTTCAGACCTGCTTTCACGTTCCGAAGTGGACATGGAACGCGAATTCCGTTTCCCCCATGCCAAAGTAACCTGGAAGGGTGTGCCCATCATTGCGGCAAATATGGACACGGTTGGGACATTTGAAATGGCAAAGGCTCTTGCCGGTCATAATGCCATGACGGCCCTACACAAATTTTATAGTCAGGAAGACTACAAAACTTATTTTGAACAAGAAGCACCGGCTGCAGGGATCAACCCTTGGGCGCGGACCTTCTTTTCCTTCGGGATCAACGAACAGGATGTCGAAAACCTCGACGAAGCCATGAAATTGGCGGCAAACCGTCCTGAAGGCGAACCTGTCTTTATCTGTCTGGACGTGGCCAACGGTTACAGCGAACGATTCGCCCGTATCGTGGAACGTATCCGCAAGACCCACGAAGATGCCATCATCATGGCAGGCAACGTGGTCACCGGCGAAATGACAGAACAATTGATCATTTCCGGTGCGGATATCGTCAAGGTCGGCATTGGGCCGGGCTCTGTTTGTACCACCCGTAAAATGACCGGCGTTGGCTACCCGCAACTATCTGCGGTGCTTGAATGTGCCGATGCAGCCCACGGCCTTAAAGGTCTGGTCTGCGCAGACGGGGGCTGCACGGTGCCGGGTGACGTTGCCAAAGCCTTTGCAGGCGGTGCTGACTTTGTCATGCTCGGCGGCATGTTGGCTGGTCATGATGAGTGTAATGGTCAAGTGTTGACCCGTCGCTATCTGACAAATGAGCTGGACGAAAACGACAAACAGATCGTCAAGGAAGAAAAGTTCCTTGAGTTCTATGGCATGTCGTCAGATACCGCCATGAACAAGCACTATGGCGGTGTGGCGAAATACCGCGCCAGTGAAGGCAAACGCGTTGAAATTCCGTATCGTGGCGGCGTTGACGGCACCCTTATGGAAATTCTGGGCGGTGTGCGGTCCACCTGTACCTATGTGGGGGCGCAAAGCCTGAAAGAACTGTCAAAACGCACGACGTTCGTCACCGTTAGCCAGCAAATCAACGAAGTTTTCGGTAAATCCTAAAACAGACCGATTAGCTTAACGTTCAGGTCCCGGCCAGTGAATATGGTGGGCATCAATCGCAAAAGCATGGGCATGGCGCACTTCTTTGTGGCGATGCTCATGCACATGTGGTTCGGGACCTTCCCACCCTTCGTGAGTATGATCATGATGATCGTCTTCATGGGTGTGGGGGTGCTGATGGTTATGGGCTTTATGTACATGTTCACGCACCACAGGGTCATTTGTCGGCCACAACTTCAAGGCCCATAAGGTTGCTAAAAACGCAATAGAGGCCAAAATTCCAAAGGTCTGCGCCATCCCTAAGGCGGCGCCCATCCATCCTGCAAGGCCATACCCCAAAAACCAGGCGCCATGGGATAGGGCGAAATTGGCACTAAAATAGGCTGTCCGGTCGCCATCTGTTGTGGATCGCGTCACCACACGGGCCGCAGGCGTCTGGATCAAAGACCAGCCCACACCTAGTAAAAACCAGATACATAAAAGGCCGACCAAGCCCGGCATGGTCATCCCCCACAACAGCGTAGAAGCGATCAAGCTACCCCCTGCAATCATCACCGGACGATCCGGCACGGTCTTTAGCAAACGGGGCAGATAAAGCGCAACAACCATAGACCCCGCGCCCGAGGCCATCATCACGGTAGCTGTTTCCGCTTCCCCCAGCCCCAAATAACTGCGCACATAAACGACCGAGTTGACAATAACCATCGCGCCCCCTGCTGCAACCGCACCATGCAGGGCCAGCAGGCCACGTAGTCTGGGGGTCTTGAGATAAGCTTTCAGGCCAAAGGTGATATTGCCAAGGATCGAGCCATCACGTTGCGTCAAGGCAGAGGCAGGAAGGCTGGCACTCAGGACCAACAGAGCGGAGACGAGAAACGTCACCCCATTAAGCATAAACAACAGATCGAACGACCAGAGGGTCAGCAATAAAGCCGCCAGTGTGGGACTGAGCATATTTTCAAGATCGTAAGCCAACCGGGAATAAGACAGCGCCTTTGTATAGCGTTCCTCATTGGGTAAAATATCGGGAATGGTGGATTGGAACAAAGGCGTAAAACAGGCCGAACACACATTCACACCAAAAATCACCAGATACAGATGCCAAGGCTCTGACAAAAAGGGCAAGGTAAGTATGAAGCCCGCGCGCACGACATCCAGAATAATCAAGGTCGCTTTGCGCGGCAGTAAATGAGCAAACCCGCCTGCGATTGGCGCCACACAGACATAGGCAATCATCTTGATGGCAAGGGCCGTCCCCACCACCTGCCCGGCGCTCTCCCCCGCCAGATCAAAGGCCAGCAAAGCGAGCGCAACAGTCGTCAGCCCCGTGCCCACCAAAGAGGTGATTTGCGCAGAAAATAACTTCCGATAGGTTGGGTTTTTTAGCGGGCTTTCGACCGATTGGTTCATAGGATTGATTTTATCTGATTGAAAAATAAAGCAGCGGTTCACAGCGACCGTCTAAATAGGATATGGTCAAATTTCCGTAATGAAAAGCACTTTAACATGCAGATACTCTTCATCATCGCCTTTGCCATGACGGTTCTTGCGTCTTTATTTATTGGCAACGCCCTGTCCAGCGGTTATTCGCCCTATGCAGCAAGTCTCGGGGCCCTATTTTCGTTGCTTGGCCTGTTTATGCCGTTTATGAGCGAGTATAACGTCCTGCACCGCAGTTTTTCGAAAATCGGCGACAACTTCAAAAGCCTGATCAAGACGCAAGAACACCATCAAGGCGAGGTCGAAATTTTTCTGCCCGGTCAAAGACGCGCCGCACGGGAAACCTATAGCCTACAAAAAGAGACTCCGTCGCGCTTCGGGATCATTGTCGTGCTGATCATCGCCTTTGGTCTGATTTCCTATGACGCGGTTCAGCATTATGTGATCGGGGATGGATTAAAATCCGAAAAAGGGCCGATCAGCAACTTCTAAACCCGTCCTGCCAGCGCCTGTGCAATCTGTGCGCCCAGAACAGCATTCTGTCGAATAAGAGCCATATTGCTTTTACGGCTTTGCCCGTTCGACAGTTCCCCCAGACGTTTTAACAGATAAGGCGTCACGTCCTTGCCGCTGAGCGTCATCTCCGACAAAGCTTGCGTGATACAGGCTTCAACTTCATCGCGCGCCCATTCATCAGCCTTGGCAATTGGGTTGGCAATCAACACACCACCTTCAAGCCGCATACTATCTGGCCAGCGCGTCAGGTTCCATTTATGGATTAACAGGTTCGCGATATCTACCACATCATCCAGACGCGCCATATTCACAAGGCCGCTGTCGCGATAATAAAAGGCCGGAAACTCATCACATTGATACCCAATGACCGGCACGCCTTTGGTTTCCAGCACTTCCAGTGTCTTCGGTAGGTCCAAAACCGCTTTTGCCCCTGCCGACACCACACAAACATTGCTACGACCCAATTCTTCCAGATCTGCAGAGATGTCAAAGCTGGTTTCCGCCCCGCGATGAACCCCACCGATCCCGCCTGTGGCGAAGACCCGAATCCCGGCTTGTTCTGCAATCAGCATGGTCGCGGCAACGGTTGTCCCGCCTGTCTGGCGTAAGCTTAAGGCCAATGGTAAGTCACGGCGGCTCAGTTTTTTGGCTGCTTTGTCCGTGGCCAACTGTTCAAGCTTTGTGCGATCCAACCCGACATGGATCAGCCCGTCAATCACTGCAATCGTTGCCGGGATTGCGCCATTTTCACGCACGACCTCTTCCAGCGCCAAGGCGATTTCCAGATTATCGGGGAAAGGCAAACCATGTGTAATCACGGTACTTTCCAGCGCGACAACACCTTTTCTATCAAAAAAAGCCTGACGGACTTCGGGGGAAAGAACGAGTCTGCGATATGTCGGTTTCATCTTTAGCCATCCTGACGAAATCATGGAAACGTCACCCTATCAAAAGAGTGAAGCGCGCGTCCATCCCAATCCATGAGGGAGGGCCAATAAAAAAGGAGCCCCATATAGATAGCGCCCCTTTTTTGAAGGCATATCGTCTCCCTCGAAACCTTAAACGGCCCTGACGTTCTCTATAAATCTGCGGATAAAGGCATTCATACTTTCCGCTTGTTCCTCCACTTGGGTGGACGCCCCTTTTACCTGATCTGCAGCTTCTTCTGTTTCGGTTGCCAACGTACTGACACCAACAATATTTTCCGAAACTTCATGGGTTCCGCTGGAGGCTTGTTCAACATTGCGTGCAATTTCCTGTGTGGCGGCGCGTTGCTGTTCCACCGCTGCGGCAATCGCCGAGGAAATTTCATCCATTTGTGCGATCACTTTCGAGATACCGCCAATAGCTACGACAGCATTTTCGGTGGAACGTTGGACATCACCGATCTGACGGGAGATTTCTTCGGTTGCCTTGGCGGTCTGGGTGGCAAGGTTTTTCACCTCACTTGCAACCACCGCAAAGCCTTTACCTGCATCGCCTGCGCGTGCCGCTTCAATGGTCGCGTTCAAGGCCAAAAGATTGGTCTGATCCGCAATGTCATTAATCAACCGGATAGCTTCCCCGATGCGTTGTGCCGCATCAGACAGGCCGCGCATGGTCTCATCTGTTTCCTGTGCCTTCGTCACCGCTTCACTGGCGATAAGGGTCGAATTACTGGCTTGCGCACCGATCTCGGCAATAGAGGCCGCCAACTCTTCAGATGCGGAGGCCACCGTCTGCACATTGCTGGAGGCTTCCGTTGATGCAGCCGACACTGCAGCAGAGCGTTGATTTAACTGATCTGCCGCCTGTTTCATACTGTTGGAGGTGGTGCCCATTTGTGTAATTGCCGCATGAACGGTCGTCAGCACGTTATCAGAGTCTTTTTCAAACCCTTGGGTCAATAGGATAATCTGTTTCGCGCGTTCCTGCTGGACTTCCTGCTCGCGGGCTTGCTCCGCTGCCAACTGTTCAGCGCGGATCATATTGTCTTTAAAGACAAGTACACTGCGGCCCATGTCGCCCAGTTCGTTCTTCAACTCTGTCGTGGGGACATCAACCGTCTTATCGCCCTCTGCCAACACCTTCATGGTACGGGTCAGTCCGGCAATGGGTTTGTTGATCTGGCGCGCAACCAAAATGGCAACTGAAAAGACGATTAACACCGTTAGAACGATGGTAGACACAACCACAGTCCCAGTTGAACTCACCGTTTCCCGCATATCGGCATTGGCTTTTTGCGTACGCTCCTCCACTGCCTTAAAAACCGTTTCAAACGGGTCTTGGGCTTTAGCAAAGACAACTAAAAATTGAGACGTCATTTCCTCTACTGCCAAACGTTTCATCGCCAGCGCCTTAAAATCCGCATGATAAGACTTCATCAGACCCATAATGTTGTCTTGCGCGGATGGGGGGATATAACTTTCCAGCAATTGCCCGCTAAATTCTGCCAAGCGCTTATCCATGCGATCAATATATTTAGGGTCGAGACGCAGCAGAAAATCTTTTTCGTGTCGGCGCATCATCAGCATGGTCACGCTAAGCGTTTGGTTCTCATAACCCTTCAGGAGTGTCTCAACATTGTGGACCGATTGACGCAGCTCCCCCCGAAGTCCATCTTTCTCCGAAAAGCCCAGTTCTCGCCAAATGGCTACAACCTGTTGAAACGTTCCGTTATATTCCTGCACCATCGTGGAAATCTGTTTAAGCAGATCAAGTTCCGTCACAACGACCGGACTTTTCATCAGCGCCTCCAGATTTACCTGAATGTCTTGCACGACCCCTTGATGTTCTTCAACATATTTTTCTTCATGGCGCAGCAGAAAATCTTTTTCCCGACGCCTGGCATTCAAAAATTCGTAGTGGACTTTTTCGGTTGTGTTGAGGGCCGCGATATCAAGACTCAGCTCCTGCTGCATCTCAAAGACCTTGTCTTCAGATATTTTGTATCCAACCCCGATGACAATAAATCCGATCAATGCGATCAGACTTATGACGTTGATCTGATAAATCAACCTTAAGTTTGAAATGAACCTAAACACAACATACCCCTACACAACATAACTAGCTGTTTAAAGATAATTTCACTTGCCTTACTTTCCTAGAAAAGAGATATTTCCATTTGTTTCCATAATATTACACAATCATTTTAGATTGCTTATGTAAATACCCGTACGACCTAAGGGGATTTACATACGGAAAAATACGCACCTTCTAGTTGATATTTTCAACTTTATGTTGATCGGTCGAAATATGTGTAAAAGGAAGATTCGCTTCAACATAGCGATCAAATCGATCCATAAAGCCTCGATACGCAGAAGACGCATAATGGTAAAGCGGTGCCTCTTTCACCAATTCAACCGCGACAGGCAACGGCTTGATCATCTGCTGTTGATGCGCGTTGGTAACGGCAGGGCCGCTTGCCAAAAAACCTGCAATTTGCCCGGTATTATAGGCTTTAAACATGCTCTGCGTATTATAAAACGCGTTAAACGGTTTGCCTTTGGCATAGTTTTCCTGCCAGATCAGCCCCTTCACATAGCCGAACGGTTTCGTGTGATCATCGACCATGGCCGGATTTTTCCAAAAATAGCTTTTAAGCTGGATAAGCGGGACTTTCCCACGCACAAAAGGCGCAAGATACTGATCTTCAACCAATCGAAACCGCATGAGCTCCGCGTCAATGCGTTCTTCATTAAATGCAGAAATCCCGCGGCGCCCCGGCAAATCCACAAAGACTGTCTCACAGCCCAAGCGGCTGTACACATCTTGCACAATCGGCAACACCAGACGCGTCAGGGCATTCTTTTCAATATAGCCGACCCGCTTCGGACATAACTCCTGCGCCTGCGCGCCAACCGGGGCCCATACCAAAATAAAAATAAGAAGAAAATATAGTCTAAAACCCATCTGCATAGCCTCAAAAGGCCCTGAACCACCTTCTCTTTAGCTATGCATCAAAAGTTTAACTTCAAGCCGATTTTCACCCTAAAATCAATATACTTTGTAGGGCTTTTACATGATAAAATGCAATTATACACCGTATTTCAGGCAGTTAAATCACCACTCGGGCACTCAACTGCCTGAAAAAAATTTAGATCAAATCTCTTAACATGGAAACCAACGGAATATCCGCTTCCGGCATAGGCAACTCGCGCATTTTATGGGGATAGACCCATTTTAGATTTTGCCCTTCGGCCCCGTGCGGTTCGCCTTTCCAGACACGACAGGCATAAAGCGGCATAAAGAGATGAAATTTCTCGTAAGAATGGGACGCAAAAGTCAAGGGCGCCAAGCAGCTTTCCGTAATATCGATGCCCAACTCTTCTTTCAATTCCCTCACCAAGGCAGTCTCCGGTGTTTCACCGTCCTCAACCTTACCGCCGGGGAATTCCCACATACCGGCCATCGACTTCCCTTGGGGGCGTTGTGCCATCAGGACACGCCCGTCCGTATCGACCATGGCAACGGCAGAAACAAAGACAATCGGCAAACCGGGGGTGATGACCTGCTGGCCAAAACACCCCATATCGTCTGCTTCACTCATGAACGGTAATCCCCGTTGATGGTGATATAGCCATGGGTCAGATCGCAGGTCCAGACCGTCGCCTTGCCCGTCCCAACACCAACGTCTGCCAATATATCGATATTCTGACCCTTCATGTGGTTCACAACCGGTGTTTCGTCATAACCTTCCACCGCTTCGCCATCTGCCGCGATCAAGACACCACCAATGGAGATTTTCAGGCGATCACGATCGGCTTTTTCGCCCGCTTTACCAACAGCCATGACAATCCGGCCCCAGTTGGCATCTTCCCCCGCAATCGCGGTTTTCACCAGCGGGGAGTTTGCAATCGCAAGCGCGATGGTTTTCGCAGCCTTGTCGGTTTCCGCACCATCCACCGTGATGGCAATAAACTTGCTGGCGCCTTCCCCATCACGCACAACCTGTTGCGCAAGGTCGATCATGACCTCATCCAACGCCTGTTTAAAGCCATCCAGCTCAGGATCGCTCAGGGATGTAATCTCTTTGTTGCCTGCTTGTGCTGTCGCTGCCAGCAAAACCGTATCACTGGTCGATGTATCGCTATCGACCGTAATGGCGTTGTAGGATTTATCCGTGGAGGATTTCAACATCGCCTGCAAAACGTCTGCGGAAATCGCCGCATCGGTAAAGATGAAAGACAGCATGGTCGCCATATTTGGCGCAATCATACCGGACCCTTTTGCGATACCGGACAGGACAACCTCTTTGCCGCCCAAGGTCAATTTTTTGCTGGCCGCCTTGGGGAAGGTATCCGTTGTCATAATGGCTTTAGCGGCGTCTTCAAAGCTGGACGCGCCCATTGTCTGCTTCATATCCGCCAAGGCAGAAGTGATCTTTGCATCCGGCAAAGCTTCACCGATGACGCCTGTTGAAGCGGTAAAGATCTCATTGACTGAACAGCCGAAAATCTTGCTGGCCTCGCCCACAATATTTTCAACAGACGCCACACCTTTTTTACCGTTAAACGCGTTGGCATTGCCGGAGTTTACGATGATGCAGCGGGCATTGCCGTGACCGTCTTTCAAAGCTGCGCGACAGGCTTCAACCGGGGCAGAGGCTGTCAGGGACAAGGTGAAGACACCTGCCATCTTTGTGCCTTCCACCAATTCGGCAACCATCAAGTCTGTTCGGTTTTTATACTTCACCCCCACTGCACGCGTCACAAACTGGACGCCTTTTACAGGTAAAACTTCGGGGAATTGTGCCGGAGCCAAAGGGGAAATATCGGTCATGGGTTCGTTTCCTCAACGTAAAAAAAATCGTCATCTGCATCAAGGATGCAGATGACGATATAACGCGCAATTTACGGTGAGGTAAATGCTTATTTATCTTCTTTGATTTCTTTTCCGTCTTTATCAAACAGGACGATCTTTGCGTCTTTACGCAGACCTTCAATATATTTGCTGACAGCTTCGTTACCAATCTCGCCTTCGATCTGGTCTTTAACGTCTTCCAGTTTCGGCGGTTGGGTTTTACGTTCTTCTTCCAACTTGATCACATGATAACCAAACTGGGTTTTGACAGGTTCTTTAGAAAACTCACCCGCTTTCAATGCAAAGGCTGCCTTTTCAAATTCCGGCACCATCGCACCAGCGGAGAAGAAACCAAGGTCGCCGCCTTGTGGGCCACTTGGACCTGTGGATTTGGTCTTCGCCAGTTCCACAAAATCAGCGCCGCCTTCCAATTCTTTGATCACGTCTTTCGCAGCAGCTTCGTCTTCCACCAAAATATGACGCGCGTGCACTTCTTTTTGTGGCTCAAAGTCTTTGATCATAGCCTGATAAGCTTCTTCAACGCGCTTGTCCGTGATTTGTTTTTCTGCGTAATCGGCGATAAAGTCGCGGGCCAGAACCTGCTGTTCAATGTCCGCCATACGCTTTTTAAACTCTTCATTTTTATCGAAGCCGTCTTTGCGCGCCTGCTCGGCAACAATCGTGCGGTCCGCAATCGTGTTAATCAACATGCTTTGGATCATTTCCAGCGGCACAGCCATTGCCTGCCCACCCATCGCGCGTTGCGCCTGTTGTACCTGTGAATAGTAGATTTCAACCCCATTCACGGTTGCAACAACCGGATCATCTTTCTTTTCGTCAGCGATTGCTGAAACGGAAAGCGTCAGTGCGCCAGCCATAACAAGTGTGCGAAATGTCGTTTTCAACATGTAAATTTAACCTCTTGGTCGTGTCTAAAAATTTAACTTACTAGGCATAATGCACATCCATTTGTCCACGTCTAGAAGATTAAGGTAACAACATTGTAACCACTCTGCGCAATTGACAGAGAAGCGCTAACATTCTATCTCTGTCCGGTCCGTGAATTATCTCTCGCACACACTGTGACTATCTTACCTAGGGGATTTCCATGTTAGGCGCCATTGCCCGTAAACTTTTCGGCACAGCAAACGAACGCTATATTAAAGGTCTGCAAAAATACGTTGATGAAATCAACGCCCTTGAAGCAGAGGTTCAACCGCTTAGTGATGATGACCTTAGGGCACGAACGGACTGGTTAAGGAAGCGGGTTGCTGACGGGGAGACACTGGATGACGTGCTGGCAGAAGCCTTCGCAACGGTCCGCGAAGCCGCAAAACGCACATTGGGCCTGCGCCACTTTGACGTACAGCTTCTCGGCGGGATAGTCCTTCACCGCGGACAGATTGCAGAGATGGCAACCGGGGAAGGGAAAACTCTTGTAGCCACCCTCGCCGCCTACCTCAATGCCCTCAGTGGCGACGGTGTTCATGTGGTCACCGTGAACGACTATCTGGCACAGCGCGACAGTCAATGGATGGGGCAGGTCTATAACTTCCTGGGTATGACGACCTCTTGTATCCTCAACCAAATGAATGATACACAGCGCCAAGAAGCTTACGCCTGCGATATCACCTATGCGACAAACAACGAACTGGGTTTCGATTATCTGCGCGACAACATGAAGTTCTCGCTCGACACCATGGTCCAGCGTCCTTTCAATTACGCCATCGTCGATGAAGTTGACTCGATCCTGATCGACGAAGCGCGGACACCCCTTATTATCTCCGGCCCCAGCGATGACAGCTCCGACCTTTACGGGATCGTTGACAGCATCATCCCCAAACTGGTCGAAAGCGACTACGAAAAAGACGAAAAAATCAAAGCGATTTCCCTATCAGAAACCGGCGTGGAACATGCCGAAGACCTGCTACGTGAAGTCGGCCTGCTGGAAACCGGCGGCCTTTATGATTTAGGCAACGTCTCTTTACTTCACCACATTAACTCCGCCTTGCGTGCGCACCATATCTTTACCAACGGTGTCGATTATCTGGTCAAAGACGGCAAGGTCATGATCGTTGATGAATTTACCGGTCGTGTGATGGACGGGCGTCGTTACTCTGACGGCTTGCATCAGGCCTTGGAAGCCAAAGAAGGCGTTCAGGTCCAGCAGGAAAACCAGACGCTTGCGTCCGTCACGTTCCAAAACTATTTCCGCCTCTATCCGAAACTGTCCGGCATGACCGGGACAGCCATGACCGAAGCGGGCGAATTTGCTGAGATTTACAAGCTGGAAGTGGTCGATATGCCGACCAACCGCGTGATCTCACGTAAAGACTATGATGACGAAGTCTATCGCACACGTGGCGAAAAGATTAACGCCATCATCGAACAGATCATCGAATGTAATAAGCGCAACCAGCCGATCCTTGTCGGTACAGTTTCTATCGAACAATCCGAAGAACTGTCCAAAGCGCTGAAAAAGGCCAAGATCAAACACGAAGTCCTCAACGCCAAACAGCATGAGCGCGAAGCCTATATCGTCGCCCAAGCCGGTGTGCCGGGTGCCGTCACCATCGCCACAAACATGGCAGGTCGCGGGACGGACATTCAGTTAGGCGGCAACCTGGAAATGCGCGTTGCCACCGAACTGGGCGAAAACCCGACAGAAGACCAGATCAACAAGCTCAAGACAGAAATCGCAGACGCTAAAAACGTCGCGCTTGAAGCCGGCGGTCTGTTTGTTCTGGGCACTGAACGCCACGAAAGCCGCCGTATCGACAACCAGCTACGCGGTCGTGCAGGCCGTCAGGGGGACGTCGGTGCGTCCAAATTCTTCCTGTCCCTTGAAGACGATCTGATGCGTATCTTTGGCTCGGAACGTATGGACGGTATGTTGAAGAAACTGGGTCTGGAAGAAGGCGAAGCCATCGTCCACCCATGGATCAACAAAGCCCTTGAAAAAGCGCAACAAAAAGTCGAAGCCCGTAACTTTGATATGCGTAAGCAAGTCCTGAAATTTGACGACGTCATGAACGATCAGCGTAAAGTGATCTTTGAACAACGCCGTGAAATGATGGCAACGGATGATGTCTCCGAGCTGATCAAGGATATGCGCGAAGACGTGATCGACGATATCGTCAGCAAATGTATCCCTCAAAAAGCCTATGCGGAACAGTGGGACACCGACAGCTTGCACGAAGAAATCACCCGTGTCTTCAATATCGACGCCCCTGTCAAAGAATGGGCGAAGGAAGAAGGCGTGGCGGATGAAGAAATCCGCGAACGTATCAGTGATGCCGTTGATCGCAAGATGGCTGCCAAGGTCGCCAACTACGGTGATCAAGTTTGGCACTCGGTCGAAAAAAGCGTTCTGCTGCAGTTGCTCGACACCATCTGGAAAGAACACCTGCTGGCGCTCGATCACCTGCGTCAAGGCATCGGTCTGCGCGCTTACGCCCAGCGTGATCCGCTGAACGAATACAAGCGCGAGGCCTTCAACCTGTTTGAAGAAATGCTGTCAATTCTGCGCGACCGCGTCATCACCTTGCTGTCACACGTAGAACTGCAAGTCGGCAATCCGGAAGAAGAGCTGGAAGCCTTTAACCGTCATGACGAACAACAAACGACGGAAAGCCACGAGCAAGTCTCTGCACTCGCATCCGAGCAAAAGCCGGAATATGGCGCAGCAACCGTACGCAGCAACAAACCCTCGGACCACATTGACCCGAACGATCCGGGCACATGGGGCAAAGTGTCACGTAACGAAGCCTGCCCTTGCGGGTCTGGCAAAAAATACAAGCACTGCCATGGCGCCGTCTAGATATCTGCCGGTTCTGGTTGCCTTATTGACCCTGCCCGTTTCGGCGGCACAGGCAACAGGCGACCAGAAGGGCAAAGAACTCTACGTCAAACATTGTGCGCCCTGCCACGGGGCCAGCGGGGAAGGTGACGGAGTCGTTGCCGCGCACCTCTCGCCACCGCCAGCAGATCTTGCACAAGCGCTCAAAACAGAGCTGGTGTCTGACGAGTATCTGATGTGGACCATCCGCGAAGGGGGGCGCAATGTCCACACCGGCATGCCCTCTTTTGAAGAAACAGCGCAGATCAACGAAGCCGACGCCCAAGCGATCGTTCGTTATCTGTGGGAAACTTTCAAGTAAGCCAGCGTCTCAACGGACGGGGAGTGCATAGAGCAGTCCCCCGTCTTTCCAGAGCGCATTCAGGCCCCGTTCCATCTGCAAGGCACTTTCTTTGCCCAGGTGACGGTCAAAAACCTCACCATAATTGCCGATTTCCCGGATCACATCTGCCATCCAGCCATTGCGCATCCCAAGCTCGGCTCCAAAACCGGCCTTTACCCCCAACAAATATTTTACCGCGCGCGGTGGATTAGCCCGATAGGCGGTAACATTTTTGCGGGTGATCCCCTGTTCTTCCGCTTCGATCATTCCATAGACCATCCAGCGTACCAGATTGAACCACTGAGGGTCGCCTTCACGGACAACCGGCCCCAAAGGTTCCTTTGAAAGATTGGTATCGAGGAAAACATAATCTTCCGGGTTTGGGGAAACTTCACGTAGAATCATACTCAGGCCCGAATAATCTCCCGCATACAGGTCGCATTGACCAGAGAAAAACAGGTTATTCAACCCCTCACGGGAATTAAAAACCAGCACCCTGATGGCCTTGCCTGTCCGATAGACATAGTCCCGAACGGTTTCATAGGTCGTGGTGCCTGCCGCTACACATAAGCTGGCTTTTGACACATCATCCAACCGCGCCACCTTCATGGATTTATGCGCCAGAATCGCCAGACGGTCATAATAAATGATATTGGTAAAATCGACGCCGTAGCCCTCATCGCGCGAAAAGGTCCAGGAAGTTGACCGGATCAACACATCAATTTCGCGGCCCTTCAACGCGCCAAAACGATTTTTCGCATTGAGCGGCACAAACGTCACAGCCGTAGGATCATTGAAAATAGCAACGGCCAACGCACGGCAAAAATCAACTTCAAAACCGACCCACTCTCCCTGGGCATCCAGATGCGCAAACCCATAATGCTGCTCATCCACACCGCAAAGCAGCAGGCCACGGCTTTGAATTTCCTCAAGAGTTTGAGCGCCTAACGGGGTAGATAAAGCCATCATAGAAAACAAAAACAAGATCACTCTTACAGTCAATACCTTCACGGCCTCTTCCTACATTTCCCCAAGCATCAAACTTGCACATTCTTTCATATTGGCAAACCCTATCAGGGATTACAAAAGATCAAAAACAAAAACTTTCAAAGATTGTTTGACTATCCCCTAAAAATAGCGCATATTGCAATTTCAATAATTCGCTACGTTACGTGTTTCCCTAAAGTCGGCCTTGTGTCGTTCTCCAAGTCTCTCTGAACATTGTGATTTTAATTGAACGTCTGAGCACACGTTGTGTCAGGCGTATTTTGTTTTTCCAATGTAAAGGATATTATAATGGCTATTGGAAACGTAAAATGGTTTAACCCGACTAAAGGTTTTGGCTTCATCGAACCGGAAGACGGCAAACAGGACGTATTCGTCCATATTTCTGCTGTTGAACGCGCAGGTCTTCAAGGCCTGAACGAAGGTCAAAAAGTAGAATACGAACTGGAAACAGGTCGCAATGGCAAGACATCTGCAACAGATCTGTCTGTTGTTGGTTAAGTCGTAAAAATCCCGTCGCCTGGCCTCTTTTGGCCAGGCGACGGTTTTTACCTTCAATCACAACTGGACAGATCATGCAGAAAAAACTCTCACGTTCTGAAGAACTTGCCCAAATCAGCTTACAAGAAACAGAACAGTTTCTTGAAGAAAAGATAAATGCGGACCACGAACGATCTTCGCATATTGCTGACCTCAAGGCACAGCGCCTTGCAAAAGAAAAAAAAGCACGTGAAGCCCAGAAGAAATTCGCTCAGGCCGTGCTTAACAAATAGAAAAGACTTACATGAATTTAACTCAAGACTTCCTCGTCAAATCTGGTATTCACAGCTTTGTGACTTACCAACAGTGTGATGCGCAACCGATCTTTTCGATCAAGGCTGCTACACACCAAAAAATGGCCCGACACGCCCAAAAACTGTTACAAAACGCATTCGGCGATTCAACCGTCATCCGTTTAGAAAAATAAGCGACACCGTCGCCGTTCCTCACAATTCCAATTGTGAAGCCCTCCCTAATATGCTTTTATACGGTTTGGAAAAAAGCCTTATATTCATGGGGGATATGGCCTGTGCATCAATTGCAAAAAATCGCTGCCATCAATATTGAAGGACTGGACAGTGTTCGACTGAAACCCGAAATCGAACACGAAAGAAAAGTCGCAATCTTCGACTTGTTGGAAGAAAACTATTTTGCACCCGTTGGCGATCACATCGGCCCCTACGTTCTGAACCTCTCCATCGAAGACGGCAAACGACTGGTTTTAGACATCGCCAAACAAGGTGAAAGCGAAAGCTTCCTTCAAGTGAAGGTTCCGCTAATGCCCGTTCGCAAAATCATTAAAGACTATTTTCTGGTTTGCGACAGCTATTTTCAAGCCATCAAAACGGCGTCCCCTACCCAAATCGAAGCGATCGATATGGGCCGCCGTGGCTTGCACAATGAAGGCTCTGTCATCCTACGGGAAAGGTTGGAGGAAAAGGTCCATATCGACCATGATACAGCGCGAAGACTCTTTACGCTTGTCTGCGTCCTTCACATTCGCCAATGAGGGCTAGACGGTGCGTGAACTCCCCTCTGCCGTTCTCTTCTGTTGTACGATGAATGCTATTCGATCCCCCATGGCTGAGGGGATTATGAAGCTCATTCATGGACGCAATATCTACGTGGATTCCTGTGGCGTCCGCCTTGGGCAAGAAGTAGACGGCTTTGTCATACAGGTCATGGACGAAATTGGCATTGACCTCAGTGAGCATCAGCCCAAAACCTTCGAGCAGCTGGAAGACAGCTTCTACGATCAGATCATCACCCTCTCGCCTGAAGCCCAGCACCACGCTTTGGATATGTCGGCCTATCTCGACTGCGAAGTAACCTTCTGGAACACCTTTGATCCCAGCCTGACCAACGGTAGCCGCGATCAACGTCTTGATGCCTACCGGTCAGTTCGTGATCAACTCATGGTGCAAATTAAAAGAAAGTTCCCCAGACACGGTCTTTCAGATATTTAAATTAGTCGATTCAAATTGACGAAGCGCAAGAGAAAGGTCAATATCTCTGACCTTACTGACATGGTGACTATAATGACCTGGAATAATAAATTTTCTGCTGATGCAGGCTCTATCGACGCGTCTGAAATTCGCGAACTCTTGAAAATCTTAGCTGACCCGGAAATTCTGTCTTTCGCAGGCGGTATTCCCGACCCTGAACTGTTCCCGATGGATCAGGTCCGTGCCTTTCGTGAGCGCATGGCCCAGCACCCGGAACAAGATCGCCAACTCATGCAATATTCCCAAACGGAAGGCTACGAGCCCCTGCGCAGCTGGGTGGCCCGTACAACTTCATCAGAACATATCTCTGTTCTGAAGGAAAACGTGCTGATCACCAACGGCGCGCAGCAGTCTTTGACCTTGCTGGCAGCCGCCCTTATTGATGCAGGCACCCCCATCGGCGTTGCAAACCCGACCTATCTTGGGGCTTTACAAGTCTTTGGCGCGCGCCGCCCGGTCTTTCATACCATTGAAACCGACCTCGACGGCCTGACCATCGAGGGTGTGGAAAAAGCCTTCAAAGCAGGTGTTAAGTTCCTGTACACCGTGCCGGATTTCCAAAACCCCGGTGGGATGACCATCCCCGAAGATCGCCGCGAAAAAATCATCGAGCTGGCCCATAAATATGACGTGGTGATCCTTGAAGATACGGCTTATCGCGCGCTCTACTATGATTGCCCGCCCCCGCCGTCCCTTCTGGAACTGGAAGGCAAGTTTCTAGGGAAAGACAACTGGAATGACAAAGGACTTGTCGTCCAGCTCGGAACGGCTTCCAAAACACTGATGCCTGCCCTGCGTGTTGGCTGGAGTGTGGCCCCGACGGCGATTCTGGAAAAACTGATTCTTTTGAAACAGGCCAACGATCTGCACACCTCCACAGTCAACCAGACACTGGCCTACGAGCTGGCAAATAACATTCTGGACAGTCATCTGGAAACCCTGCGCACGGTCTATGGTGAACGGTGTAAGGCCATGATTGAGGCTCTACGCCAATATCTGCCGAATAGCGTCACGTTTACCCCGGTAAAAGGCGGCATGTTTGTTTGGTTAAAATTACCGGAGGGGATGAACGCCCGCAAATTGTTGGAGAAAGCACTGGCAGAAGAAAAAATTGCTTTTGTACCCGGTGCGGCCTTCCATGCAAACGGGGGCGGTGATAATACCTTGCGTCTGTCTTTCTCCACATGCTCACCCCATATCATTCACGATGGGATGAAACGTCTGGCGGACTTGATCCGACGCGAACTATAGGAACACCCCATGAAGCAGAATAAGCTGCGGTTCATTGCCATTCTGGCAAGTCTACTGATCTTTGGATTCACGTTGACAAGCCTGACCAGCTACTATGCTGCCCATGATTCGCTCTCCAAACAGATCTCGGAAACGGCCCTGCCGCTTACCAGCGACAATATCTATTCGGAGGTTCAGCGCGATCTGCTTCAACCTATTTTTATTTCCTCGCTTATGGCGCAGGATACTTTTGTGCGTGACTGGACCCTTTCCGGCGAGATTGATGAGGAACGGCTCGTTAAATACCTCAAGGAAATTCAGTCACGCTACAATACCGTTACCAGCTTTTTTGTCTCCGATGCGTCAAAAAAATATTACCATTCCACCGGTGTCTTAAAGACCATCAGCCCGGTTGACCCGATGGATGACTGGTATTTCAGCTTCGTGAATACCGGCAAGGAATATGAAATCCATCTGGATTTCGACACCGCCCACCCCACGGACATGGCCGTCTTTATCAATTATCGCGTTTATGACTATAGCGGCAACTTTATCGGCGTGACCGGTGTGGGTCTGGCCGTAGATAAAGTACAGGAACGTATACTAACCTATCAAAAGCGCTATGGTCGCTCCGTCAGTTTTATTGACCGCGAAGGCACGATCATGCTGTCGAATACGAACGACTATGCAGGTAGTTCTATTCGTCGCACGCCCGGCCTGCAAGATATCGCGACGCAAATCCTGTCCCAACCCAGCGGAACCTTCAGCTACGTGCGCGATGGCAAAACCGTCCATCTCAACTCTCGCCTTGTAAACGAATTTCAATGGTATCTGTTGGTCGAGCAGGAAGAAAAAAGCGTTGAAACCAAGATCCTTCATAACCTTAAAAGTAACCTGATCGTCAGTGTGCTGATCTCGATTATCGTGATCGTCATCGCCCATATCACCATCAGCCGCTACCAAAACAAATTGCAGGAAATGGCAACGACCGACAAATTAACCGGCGTGCCCAACCGCAACGTATTTGATCCAATCTTTGACCAGATCTCCAAAGCCGCCCGCCGACACGGACACCCGGTCAGCGTCGCCATGCTGGATATTGATCATTTCAAAGCAATCAACGATGAACACGGTCACCTAAACGGTGATATGGTGCTGAAATCGGTTGCCCGCATCATTCAGGATCGACTGCGCGAATCCGACACAGTGTGTCGTTGGGGCGGCGAAGAATTTCTGCTTCTGCTGCCTGAATGTGACGAACTGCGCGCCTTTAAACTTTGTGACGATTTACGCAAAATTATCGAAAAACGCACCTTTATGAACGGCCAAACAGAAATTCGTCTCACCGTTTCCATCGGCGTAACCCAGATGGCACATGATGAACCCGCGCTCCCTTTGATAAACCGGGCAGATCAGGCTTTGTATCAATCCAAACGTACAGGACGCAATAAAGTGTCTATCTGCTAATACGCCACCTCCTAAAGACGCCGTGCAATGCAGAAAAAACTTGACCTTGCATGATTTCACGACCATTTTGCCAACCAAAATCAAGCTTATTATATTTTTAAAGGATACATCCGTGGCCAAAGAGGACATGATTGAATTTTCGGGCGTTGTTACAGAACTTCTCCCTAACGCTATGTTTCGTGTAAAACTAGAAAATGATCACGAAATTCTGGCACATACTTCCGGTAAAATGCGCAAGAACCGCATCCGCGTTCTCGCAGGTGATAAAGTTACCGTTGAGATGACACCATATGACCTCACAAAAGGTCGTATCACTTTCCGTTTCAAATAAATATTTATGGGACTTGTTTCTTTGAGTCTCGTTCTTGCTTCAGCGTCCCCGAGACGGGTCGCCTTATTGGACCAGATCGGCATCAAACCCGATCTGATTGCCCCTGCACATATTGACGAAACGCCTTTGAAGGGTGAACTGCCACGGCAACTGGCTTTGCGCCTTGCCATCGGTAAAGCCCGTTGCGTTGCACCAGACCATGCAGGGTCCCTTATTATTGGAGCAGATACGGTTGTCGGACTGGGCCGACGTATCCTGCCTAAACCAGAAAGTGCTGACCAAGCCCGAACGTTCCTGACAAAATTATCGGGACGTCGTCACCATGTGTATGGCGGTATTTGCGTCATTGACCAAGATGGTCATGTGCACAGCCGGCTTGTCGATACGGCCG
Organism: Terasakiella pusilla DSM 6293; assembly: GCF_000688235.1. GTDB lineage: Bacteria > Pseudomonadota > Alphaproteobacteria > Rhodospirillales > Terasakiellaceae > Terasakiella > Terasakiella pusilla. The sequence goes on from NZ_JHYO01000013.1 coordinate 120,170, forward strand.
TCAAATTCAAACGCCTGTCAGAACCGGAAATCAACCAGTATATCGCGTCCCACGAATGGGACGGCAAAGCCGGTGGGTACGCTATTCAGGGTCATGCAGGTGTGTTTGTTGAAAAAATTATTGGCTCCTACACAAATGTTGTCGGCCTTTCCCTATTTGAAACGAATGCTCTGCTGAGCGGCCTCGGCTATCGCCCTTAACTGAAATCGTGACGATATGCCCTGCGCACCCGACACCCTGTTCATCGATCATATCCCGGGCGAAACCCGTATCGCTGCGTTAAAAGATGACCGTCTTATCAGATTGTTCATCGACCGCATCGATCGTCCCTTCGCCCCTCAGGGCCTGCGTGCAGGCGATATCGTCAAAGGCCGGGTCGTCAATGTGGTTCCCAGCCTGCAAGCCGCCTTTATTGATATAGGGGACAGCCAAAACGGCTTTCTCCCCGTCAACGCAACCTATCAGGACGATATCAGCCGCGCGGTACATGAGGGACAGGCCCTTCTCGTTCAGGTCAAGCAAACCGCCAGCGCTAAAAAGGGCGCGGTCCTCTCGTGCAAGATCGACCTCACCAGCAACGATTGCGTCCTGACGCCTCAACGCCCCGGCATTAACATCTCGCGCAAATTCAAAGATGCCGATAAGCGAGCCATCTTTAAACAGGCTCTCAACGGCCTGCTACCGGCTGACTGCGGCCTGATCGTAAGGACCAGTGCAGAAGCCCAAGAGCCCGGGCACATCGTCGCTCAGGCAACCGCCTTGAACGAACGCTGGCAGACCCTGACACAACAAGCAGCTCCCGCCCCTGTTCTCTTGGAACGTCAAAGCAGCTTTTGGGAAGAAGTTTGGGCCCAACTGGACACCTCAAACCTAACAGAGGTGGTGGTAGAAGGGCTCGCCGCCTATCAGGACGTCACACCTTTTTATCAAGACGCCCACCTCTATGATGGCAAGCTCCCCCTCTTTGATGCAGAAGGCATCACCGCCCAGATCGACGAGGCCCTGCACACCCATGTCCCCTTTGCCAGCGGTGCTCACTTGGTGATTGAAGAAACCGAGGCACTTGTCGCCGTGGATATCAACACCGCCCAGCATGCACACGGTCGCGACTTGGAAGCCACCCACCTCGCCCTCAACATCCAAGCACTCACGGCCCTGAACGAGCAAATCAACCTGCGTAATTTGAGTGGACAGATTCTCATAGACTTCATCGCCCTGAAAGACAAAGCCAACCGCAGCAAGCTGGAACAGAGCGCCAAAACGATTCTCAACGATCAACGCACCACCTTTCACGGCCTCACCCGACTGGGGTTGGGGGAGGTCAGCCGTACCCGGCAAGGCCAGCCCCTCTCCACCCTTTGCACAGACCTCAGCGCGCGCTACAACAACCTGCTACGCCAACTCTCCAAAGGCGGGCTAATCACGAAGGTACGAATGGGGAGCGAATTGATCCAGCGCTGGCAAAACGCCCCGCCCGTCTGGTTGGAAGACAGAATAGGCTATCTACCGCCCCTAAAAGAAGACCGAACCCTCCCCTCCCAAGGTTACAGTCTGGAGACGCACAATGACCGACAAGAATAATGTTGAAACACTGGCCCTCACCAAAGGTGGCAGCTGCCCCACCTGCCAAAACCCCAGCACCCCGCACTACCGTCCATTTTGTTCCAAACGCTGTGCAGACCTCGATTTAGGCACTTGGTTGAATGAAGGGTATCGCATTGAATCAGAAGAAGAAAGCGACCTAGATGAGTACGAGCCGGGCTAACAAAACCAAAGAAAATCAAGCCCCCAAAAAAAAGACGTATTTTTTTGAAAAAAGAGTCTAGACAGCGCCCCCCACCTGCTCTATAACCCCTCCCACACAGCGAGCACCGATGCTGTGTCACATACGGTAAGCCCGGGTAGCTCAGTCGGTAGAGCAGCGGATTGAAAATCCGCGTGTCGGTGGTTCAAGTCCGCCCCCGGGCACCATTCCTTTACTATCTCATTGAAATCGCTAAGAACCTTTGATATCAAGGGCATCTCTCCACCTTACTGGTACACAAAGGTGGTACACACGCGATGTTGTTACGGATAGTTCAGCCGATGAAAAGAGACGGCTCACAAAGCCATTATTTCCGTCAAAGGATACCCCTTGATGTTGTCGAAACAGCACGAGGACAAACCGTGTCTATCCCTCTAGGAGAGGGGCGGATCACCAAGACGATTTCCCCTAAAGCCAAAGAAATCAAAATCTCACTTCAGACGGCAGACCCAAGCAAAGCTAAGTCCCATCAGGGGATCATCGCGGCCCATCTAGAAGCCTTCTGGAATAGCCTTAGAGAAGGCCCCAATACCCTTTCCCACAAAGAAATCGTAGCCCTCTCAGGCGAGCTTTATCACGATTTTATCAACGCGCTGGAAGACGATCCCGGCACCCCTGAACTCTGGCAGCATGTTCTGGATGAAAATAACAGAGCCCTAAAAGTCGCCCCCAAAAAGCTGACGCAACCCAAGTTCGTGCAGCAAGAGCAACTGCTGCATCAAATGGAACAACGCTTTGGACCGTTCGCAGACACGTTGTTGGCTCGGCGTTCTCTTATCATCGACAGAAACAGCCGAATAAAGCTGCTGTTAGAGATTGCCAAAGCCGCCAATGAAAAGGCCGCCAAACTTAAAAAGCTTGCTGAAGGCGACTATCGCGACGATGGCTTTGGCAAACGCTTCCCTAAATGGGACGAGAAACAAAGTAAGAAAGCCAAAACTGCTAAACCTGATTTAAATATGATGGATTTGGTGGAGAAATGGTGGCTTGAGTCGGAACGAGCAGGCCTTAGCCACAGTACATATGACGGCTATAAGCGCACGTTTGAGAACTTTTGTGAGTTCCTAAGCCACAAAGATGCAAGCAAGGTCACACCTGAGGATGTGGTTGCGTTTAAAGATTTCCGATTACAACGGATCAATGAAAAGACAAACAAACAGATATCACCCAAGACCGTGCGTGACGGTGATCTGGCAGGGCTCAAATCCGTCTTTGGGTGGGCGCTAAACAACCGATTGCTGAAATCCAACCCAGCGCTGGGCGTCCAAGTAAAAGTCGGTAAAGCAAAGAAGGTACGCGCCAAATATTTCAGCGATGCCGAATGCACTGCCATCTTAACCCACGCACAAACATACCAACCAACGGGCTGGGAGAAAGAGCAATTCAGCAATGCAAAGCGCTGGGTTCCGTGGATTTGTGCGTATACCGGGGCAAGGGTTGGTGAAATCCTGCAACTCAGAAAACAAGATATTGCTCACGTAGAAGGCCACTGGACCTACAAGATCACCCCCGAAGCCGGACAGGTTAAAACAGGCGAATATCGGATCGTCCCCATTCATGACCATTTGATCGAAATGGGCTTCCTGACGTTTGTTGAGCAATGCCCGACAGATTACCTGTTTATCCTCGCTACCAATCAGGAAGAGGCCCAAAAGCAGGTTCGCACCAGACGGACCAAGATGTCAGAATTCATTCGGGAAGTCTTCACAGATCGCAACCTTCAGCCCAACCACGGTTGGCGACACACCTTTAAGACCAAGGCGCGCGAGATAGAAAACATTAAGGAGAAGGTGCTGGATGATATCACGGGCCATGCCTCGCGCACTGAGGGGGATCGGTACGGGGAAAGCACCATCAAGGCCAAAGCACAGGTGATAAAAAAATATCCAAGATACGAGTGCTAGAGAACAACATTTCATATCTTGGATAACGGAGATTATTTGCAGGTATATTCTGTGTGGGCTTCGGGGTCTTCATACCCTTCTTGGTAAAAGTTGATCGGATGATTAAGGGCGAGGTCCCCACACAAGAGCTTGGCGCAATCCTCATTCAACGTCAGGGCCATTTCAGCGGGGGTGTAGCCCTCATAAGCCGACCATTTGGCCCCAACCCTCACACCATAGCTAAACGCCGCCTGTGCCTCATTATGATACCCGTACAGAAGCTTGCTCAGCCTAATCCCCTCAGCAGTATGGGTTCGCCCTTTCTTCTTCTGATCTCGCTGCAAGCGGCTTGCCAACACCGTGCAGGTTGCATGCTTACTCACAAGAAAATCATATTCAGCAGGCTTGCGATAAAACAGCCCTTCCGCACCTACCCGGGCAGGCACACTGACGACACCTGACACCATGCAGGTCAATGCAAACAGCCTTATGCCTCGCCGCACTTAAACCACCCCAAATGTGTCGTAATATTTTTTGTGTGCCATCAGCGCGACCTCGTCATGATGGAACTCCGCCACAGACAACGTAAACACCACAGAGGCACGGCGGGAACGCCTGAGCAGTAAGTCATAACCTGAAAACCCCACCAAGGCCTCTGCGATGTCGCCTGCCGCCTTCCTATGCTGTCTTTCCCGCCCCTTTCTCATCAAGACCTGTGATAAGATCATCCCCATGCACTCCTTATTTAAGGCCTGCCACTTTGCCTCGTCGGTGATGTTATATTTCTCACGCTCCTTGCCATAGTCTGGCAGGTCGGCAACTTCTTTTTGATCCAATTGAAAACGGATGGAAGTGTTCACCAACTGACACAGCGCGTCATTCGTTGGATAGAGGTCAAAGAGGTTATTTTCACGCACAGCATCCTTCAGCGTATTCATTAGCCCGGGCATTGCTTTCTCATTCCCGTCAAGGCGAATACCCGCAATTAAGTCAGCGAACAACGCAATCTCATCTTCAATAGTTTGCGGTTCCAGCAGTACATTGAGCTGACGGGCTTGACGCATCAAATAGGCGCGCATCAGCTTTGTATGCTTCATTTTATCGAACGGATTAAAAAGATTAAGTGCAGTCAAAAAGGACATGAGTTCTCCCCCTTCATGGGCGATGTTGATTGAACATTGGTTTCGAAAGTTTTTTCACCATATAGTAACGATCGTACCTAGTCCAGTGTCTCAGAAAAATGTCCTTTAACTTCATGACAGTTGAAGAACAATTAGGGCTAAAGATTAAAGAAAAGCGGCTTGCCATTCGCATGTCGCAGTTTGCGCTTGCCGAAAAAATGGGAACGGAGCAAACCTATATCAGCAAGATTGAAGCCGGGAAGAAAAAGCTTCAAGTCGCCACAGTGGTTCGTATTGCCCTTGCCTTGGGGACAACAGCATCGACATTGCTAGACGGTGTCGCCCTGTCTGCTGACGACGAATAAGGGCAACCAGCCCACCCCCATGGGGGAAACCCCAAACGCGCCCCATCACCAAAGGGACCGTATAAATCCAAATTCGATTTTAAAGCTGCCGATGGTCGTGGCTTTACCTTGCCCCATATCCTGCGTTTAAAGACCCAGGAGAGTCGTTGATGGCTTCTGGCTACACTGACGCACCCAAATCCCCTTTACCTCTCCTGAGGACTCCTAGGGCTTATTCGGATATTGTTCTCCATGTTCCTCCTCCCTTTCCTGAAATAAAATAAATAAGATAAGCCAAGGAGGACAAGTCATGTCCTCCTAACTGTAAACTACTGGGGCATCCATACCCTCTCTCCCCTCTTATGCCTCTGGACGCTCTAGAGCGCTCTAGTAGCTGATATAGCTTTATATAAACTACTGAATATCCCTCCTCTCTAGTAGCTACTGTAACGCTCTTAGTATCTCTATAACTCTCTATAACTCTCCTGTTCTCTCTTGCTTCTCTCCTATAGGTGTACGTTTGCTCCTAGACTGTAAAATCGCCTCCCTCAAAAAGAGACGTGATGCCATCGAATTCTATACTCCTTTCCTTTTAAACAGCACCACACAGCGCCGCTTACACCGCCCCTCCTCTCAAGGGCGATGCCGTGGTTAAAACTCCCAACAAAAATTTAATTGAAATGCAAAGACCAAGGGGCCAAGTCATGGCCCCTCCCTAACCTTACTATTGTATCAAATAATTGATAGAAGCATTCTCAGAATAAATTTGCTTTAGATCCAGCACCTCATTCTATCAGCACATGCCACACCTAAGTCATATAATTTTTAGTTGTAGTTTAGTTCAAATTAAATATTGTGCTCATATGATATTTCGATTGTCTAAAGGGAAACTCGTAAATGAAATTATCTTATTCCGTAAAGAACTTGAGACGATTAGTTTCAACACCAGAAATCGAAATAAAACCAATAACCATCTTACTCGGTAGAAACAGTGTTGGTAAAAGTAGCTTTTTACGCTCGCTACCTCTAATACGACAAACATTAGAAACAAAGACCAGTGCGCCGATTTTATGGTACGGGGATTACGTAGACTTTGGAAATTACAAAAGTGCCGTTAATAACAATGACACCGACAAAGACATTGTATTTACATTCAAATTTAATGACTACAGCGCGGTTGTTTCCAGTAACATTTACCCTGCATTCTACCGTAGACAACGTAAGCTTGAGATAGATGAATGACGTGCCCCACTTTGGTGGTCCAACCGCTATGTTAGTTTCTGGCTATTATTGTCGTCCTGATGTGGCGACTGGAGCGTAGCGTAAGTCAGAACATCAGGACGAGGCAAGAGTGTTTTTGGTGCCGGAGGCTTGTAGCCCAGTGAACTGTGCGGACGAACTTCATTGTAAAACTGCCGCCAGCGTTCAATCAGAACCTTTGCCTCCTGCAAGGTATAGAATATTTCTCCGTTTAAAAGTTCATTGCGAAGCTTGCCGTTAAAGCTTTCGTTATAGCCATTTTCCCAAGGTGACCCCGGCTCAATATAAAGCG
>NZ_JHYO01000014.1 GCF_000688235.1 Terasakiella pusilla DSM 6293
CATTGACCTCAATCTCGCGCACCAACTGACGCTCGGAGCGAATGCCAAAGAGATAACCGACCAGTAAAGCCTTAAACAACATAGTCGGATCAAGCGGAGGTCGACCATTATCGGCGCAATATAAAGGCGCCACTTTGTCGTGAATGAAACTGAAATCAATATGCGCATCAATTTTGCGCAAAAGATGGTTGGACGGAACCAGACTATCCAGACTGACCATCTCAAGTTCCGTTTGTTGAGGACCGCGTTTTTTAAGCATTCCTCATTGAATCACAAAGGCCTCGCCAAGGCGAGACCTTTGTCAGCAATCTGGGATGTCCTACCTAAAAGGACATCCGTTTTTTGTTAGGCCTAGAATGAAAGCTGTTGGGCTTACAAGCTGCCGTTATACATTGCACTCCAGTAGCCGATGCTGTCGTCTTCGGACATATCGCGCGGGTTGCCGGGGCGTGGGTATTTGCTGTGCATTTCTTTTGCCAGTTCCACAACAACTTCTTCAGGGACATCGTAGTCTCTCAATGTTGTGGGCAGACCGATATCCGCCATCAAGGCGACAACGGCGGCGACACATTGTTTGGCGGCTGTGCTTTGATCTGCGGATGTGGCATCCCCGCACATCAGGCGCGCCAAACGGGCCAAGCGATTTTCGACGACAGGCAAGTTGAAGTCCATCAGATAGGGCAGACCCAAGGCACAGCCCAGACCGTGCGGCGTCCCTTTATAAGATGTCAGCACGTAAGACACGCTATGGGCATAAAGGCCACCGCTGAGGTTAAACGCCATCATCGCCATGGCAGCCCCGACCAGCATGTCGTAGCGCATTTCCAGATTGTCTGGCTCGTTCACCGCCCCGCGCAGGGAACGCGAGATCAGCTCGACCGCGCCATAGCCAAATGCGTCCACGATGGGGGAGGCATTGCGGTGCATGATGGCTTCAATCGCATGGGTCAGCGCATCCATCCCGGTGATGGCCGTGACGGATTTCGGCATGGTTGCTGTCAGGATCGGGTCCAGAATGGCCGCATGCGGGATAAAGATGTCGCTGGACAGATATTTTTTGGTATCGCCTGCAGACACAATGGCAAAGACACTGACTTCACTGCCAGTACCGGACGTGGTGGGCAGCAGGATCAGCGGCAGGCCGTGATCTTCGTTCGCATCGAACGTATCGATGTAGGGGCGCGGGTCTTGCCCTTTGCCCAGACATTGTGACACCAGCTTTGCCATATCCATCGCACTGCCGCCACCAAGGCCAACGATAACGTCAATGGCGCTGTCTTTGACGCTGGCGTGGAGTTTTTCTAATGTTTCGATGTGGGGTTCGGCTTCCACATCGGTGAAAGTGACAACCTCCAGCCCCTCATCTTCCATGAAGGACGCGATCAGGGAGACAAGGCCGAGCTTTTCCAGAACGCCATCGCTGACCAACAGAGCTTTGCGCCCCGACGTCAATCCTTTAGCAACGGAACCAATTTGCTGGGCTGCCCCAAGGCCGACCAGAAATTTTGAAGGCGCGCGCAGGCCGGGGGCACCAACGCTTTTAACCAGTTTTAAATGCTCAGGGTAAGCTGAGAGTTTTGCGAAGAAGTCATTCCTGTTCATGGGGAGTCTCTGTCATATGATTTCTTGTAGGGAGGGTGGTGCCGGGATGATTGGGAGGCGGGTATCCCGGCACCGGGGGGATTATTTTGCGTAAGTGGAAACGTCGATCTTGTCGTAAATCTCGGTCTTAACAAGATTGATCACTTGTGCTTCGTCCTGACGGTCGATGGTGGCCAGCAGGTTGACCCAACGGTCATAGACTTCTTGGAAGTCAGCAATCAGCTTGGCTGCTTTATCGGCAGGGACGTTACGTTTGCTTTCAGAAAATTCCGGCAGGCGGCTGACGTAGCCAGCTTTAAATTCTGTCAGGGCAGTGATCAGGGTTTCGTCCGGCTCGATCCGTTCCAGACCACGTTCCCAAGACCCTTTCAAGGCATCGTCAACTTGGTTGGCAAAATCGATTTGGCGACGGGCATTTGCTTTTGCCATTTCGGTCATCAACAAGCGCTTTGTTTCGTCAGAAAAACCGTTCCATGTGTCTTTGTTGTAAATCCATTCTGCGCCAGCGATGATGGTGCCCATGTAGAGCATGGTCACGCTTTTGGCGACTTCCCAGATTTTAAAGCCGGAGCTGAGGTTGGTTGCATCCAGCATCACACAATCGATGGAACCGCGTTCCAGACCTGTATACACATCGGTAAAGGGCACGCTGACGGGGATGCCGCCTGCAAATTTCACCCATTCCACCTGACTGCCGCCCGCGGTGCGGACTTTTTTACCTTCAAGGTCAGCAAGGGTGCGAACGGGGGGCACGCAGGCAAAGTTATAACGTGCTGTGCTGACGCCGCCGCCAAAGACAACGTTGTGATCCAGCCATTCTTTTTGGATCATCTCGCTGTTGAACTGATATTCTGTGCTGGCAAAGGCTGCTGCCATTGGATCGTTAAAGGTAAAGGCAAGATCGTTCATGATGTTGCTGAGTGGCAGATCAGCGGGGGTGTAAGCCGACAGGATGTTGCCCACATCGGCAACACCGTCACGGACACCTTCCAGCACGGATTTGGCAGGCAGCAAAGAACCACCGATATGCACATCCATTGTCAACTCGCCTTTGGACGCTTCTTCAACGGATTTGGAAAAATTGGTGTAATCATTGACGGTAAAGATATGGGTCGGGCCCGTCCATGAGGATGCGGTGAGGGTTTGGGATGCGTTTGCATCCACGGATGTAACGGACGCGAGCGCATAGGCTCCCAGTGCCAATAACATTGACTTTTTCATGAAGTATTCTCCTACTGTTAAATTTGTTTAATTACCTATTTCATGACGCCAGGTAACCAGAGGGTCAGGCTTGGAATTGCGATCAGGAAGAACAGGGCGACGAAGTCCATAGCCAGGAACCAGAATGTTCCTTTGAACATTGTGGAAAGAGGAACGAGATTGCCGAGCGAACTTTTCATGACGTAAACGTTCAATCCCACAGGGGGGGAGATCAGGCCGATCTCAAGAAGTTTCACCATGATGATCCCAAACCAGATCAGGTTGACATCCATCGCTGTCAGCATGGGCAAGATGATCGGAATGGTCAGCAGCATCAGCGAGATACTTTCAACGAACATTCCTAGGATCAGGAAGATCACGCCGATCAGCAGGATCAGAATAATCGGGCTGTCCGCAATGGGCAGCAGGATCGATGACAGTTCATTCGGCAGGCGCGACAGGGCCAAAAAGCGCGAGAACATGGCCGCCCCAATGGCGATAAAGAAGACCGTACAGGTGCCTTGGGCTGTCTCAACAATTGCCTTTTTGGCAACATTCCAATTGAGCTGTTTTCTCACAAACGCGATTAAGAGCGCAAGGGCAGCACCGATGGCACCGGCTTCTGTTGGGGTGAATAGGCCAAAGAAGATCCCGCCAAGGACACCGATCACCAAGGTCGGTAGAGGCCACATTTCAATCAGGGCGGCCTTTTTTTCTGCCCAGCTGTGTTGTTCATCGGAGCGTGGGGCCAGGCTGGGTTTGAGTTTGACGCGGATGGTGATCATCGCGATGTAGATCAAGGCGGAGATCACACCCGGAATAACCCCGGCAACAAAAAGTGATTCAATGGAGGTGTTGGTGAAAATACCAAACAGGATCATCAGGATCGAAGGGGGGATCAGCGAGCCAAGCGTGCCGGACGCGGCAACCGAGCCACAGGCCAAGCCCTTATCATATTTGGATTTCAACATTTCCGGCACCGCAATGCGCGAAAAGGCAGCCGCTGTTGCGACACTAGAGCCGGAAGCCGAGGCGAACAAGGCAGAGGCAATGACGGTTGAAGACGCCAACCCACCGGGGACGCGACCTAAAAAGATACGCGCGGCGGAAAACAAACCGGAGGTCAGACCCGCTTGGCTTGCGATATAGCCCATCAGCAAAAACATCGGGATGGCGGACAGGTTCCAGTTGGTGATGAAGCTGTAAGGGATGGAAGTCAGGATGCTCCACGCCGCTTTGGTGCTGGTGATGGCCGCGATCCCGCAAAAAGCGACAACCGCCATGGCAACACCGACTTGGGTGCGGATGATGATCAAGATAAGGGCGGCAACGACACCGATCAGGCCGATTTCAACGCGATCCATTATTCAATTCCTTCTTCAACGAGGCGGTGTTCATCTTCTTCGTCTTCATCGACAAAGCTCAGTCCCAAAATTGTTTCTGTGACAAAGCGATAGGACAGGATCAAAGCGGTCAGCGCGAAACTGACAGGCAGACCAAAACGGGCAGGCCAAATCATGACTTGATACAAACCGTCAATCATTTCGCCTTTTTCATAGGCTGCAAGTGCATCTGTGGAGCTTTTCATCGCCAATGCCGCGAAGAAGACAACCCCCAGCAAGGTGCCGATCCCTTGTGCGATCCGCTTCCAGATCGGGGAGAACATGTTGAAGAAAAGATCAACAACAATGGCCTTGTCTTTCAGTTCAACAAAAGGCAGGGGAAGAAAAACAGCGGCAACCATATAGTAATAGGCCACGATTTCTGTGGTCGCAGGGGCAGGCATGTTGATTAAATGACGTCCCAGCACATCCATTAAGACATGAAGCATCATAAGAATCAGCGCGAGTGCTGCCAGATACTCCATACAGTTGGAGAGCTTCTTCAGTAATGAATAGATCAAAATTTAAGTCCCAGAATATTTAACCGGCGTGAATTTGTTGCCAGTTACCCATGTGTCAGTGCGTGCAAGTCAGTTTTTTGACTTATTTTTTGAATTATTAATTCAACCTATGAAATGACATTTTGGAAGTAAATGAATTTTTTATTCAAAAAGTGAATTTGTTGTGAAGTTGCGTATGGAGATTTATTTTTGAATTTTAATTTCATTTTTTGGGGTATTTTATGCTGCAACTGCACAAAAAAAGGCATGATGAACAGCTTCTAAGCATTTTTCAGCTTAGAATGAATGAAGAATCTTTGGGTGGGGTTTTGTTGTTTTAGGCAGAATGAAGAGCCCTCAAATAGCGCTCTATTGTTCCCATTGCTGGTGGATATCTTCGGCCATGGCGCGGGCTGTTTTTTGCAGCAGGTCGAGATGGACTTCCGCAATTTGCTCGGCAGTGACAACATTTTTCAGGAACAGGATGTTCATGCCGGCATAGACCTTGCCTTCGCGCATGATCGGGGCGCCAATGGCGGAGAGCTGGTTTTTATACGTCTCGCGCGAATAGTTGGCGTGCATGGTGGCATAGCCGCGTTCACGGATTTTTTGAAACTCTTCTTCGGCTTTGTCCGGTGTGCGGGCCAGATCATTCCAGCTTGCCGGATTACTGGCAAAACGTTCAATCATGGCGGCACGTTCATCATCGGGCAAGAAAGCCATATAGGCCATGCCGATGCTGGTTGCAAACATGGGCGGGCGGAATTGGTTGATGTTATCAAAAGACAACAGCACACCGCCGCGTGAGCTTTCTGTCAGGATCATGGCGTCATAGTCAAAGACACCGACGTCAGATGCCCAACCGATCTGTTCGCGAAATTGCGACAGGCGGGGGCTGACGATGCGCCCGATTGTTTTGTGATGCTTGTAGCCAGAACTCAGGCGCAGGGATTTCCCCGTGACCCGAAAGTTTTTGTCACCTTCACAGCGCGCCAGGAACCCGACGGACTCAAGGGTTTCGAACATGCGGTGCACGGTCGCTTTATCCAGCTCGGTAATTTCCGCGACTTCTCGGATGGTCGCCTGACCGCCGAGGCGATTGATTGTCGTCAATACTTCTAAGGCGCGTACAACAGCCGCAACAGGACGATAGGAAGCCATTAATTAACCGATCTAGCAATCTTCAAAAACAGGACTATTAATAATCATCAAACTGTGACTGTCAATCAAGCTACAATTAACATCTTCATTTTTAAGGAGAAAACGAGTAGTGCCAGCAACGGTTTTTGGCAGAAAAACTATGGGAACAGCAGTAAATTACCTGCATGGATACTCGCTTTGTTCTCGGGATCAAGGATAGGTGCGTCTGAAGCAGCAAGGCGGGTGCTGCACGCAATGAGGGGTAAAAATCTGTACCTTTGCGTTTTTGCTGTCAAAAATAAGCCACTTTTGATGTTTATGAATGAAAAACTTATAAAAAATAGGGTTTTACTTGCGCCCCGTTCGAGCTAACTTACAAAAAACAACTCAGATGATTAGAGGTTTCTATGAAAATTTCGTTCACTAAACCGGGCTTGCCTGAAACAGGTGTATTGGTGGTTATGGGCTATGAAGGCGGTACGCTTTCAGAGAGTGCACTGGCGATCGATAAGGTAATTGAAGGCACATTGGCACGTGCGGCAAAGATTGCGAAATTTAAGGGTAAAGTGGGCGAGCAGGTTTCCGTGCTTGCGCCGCAAGGCTCCAAGCTGGAACGTATCGTCATGATTGGTGCAGGCAAGCCGGAGAAACTGGACCTGTTGGGTGCAGAAGTCATTGGCGGGACCATTTATAAATCCTTGGCCCCAGAACAGCCGCGTACCGTTTCTATCGCGTTTGATGCGCTGGAAGAAGGTGAAGGCCGTGTGTGGGAACATGCTGCCCATATCGCGTTTGGCGCGCTGTTGCGGTCCTTCCGATTTGATAAATACCGCACGAAGGAAGAAGCCGACAAGAAACCGTCTATCCGCGCGTTGAAAATTTTGACCCCAAGCGGCGGTCGTGCGCGCAAAGCCTTTGAAACATTGGAGAAAGTGGCGGAAGGGATTTTCCTGACCCGTAACCTTGTGTCCGAACCTGCAAACATCCTCTATCCGGAAAGCTTCGCCAACATCTGTCAGGAACTGACCGAGCTGGGCCTTGAAGTGGACGTGATGGGCGAAGCGGAAATGAAAAAACTTGGCATGGGCGCCCTGTTGGGTGTCGGTCAAGGCAGTGCGCGGGAATCTAAAATGGTGATCATGCGCTGGAATGGTCAGCAAAGCAAAGGTCGCAAAGCGCAAACCACACAGGTTGCTTTTGTCGGCAAAGGCGTGACTTTTGACACCGGCGGGATCAGTATTAAACCTGCGGCGGGTATGGAAGATATGAAATGGGATATGGGCGGTGCCGGTACGGTCACAGGCCTGATGAAAGCCCTTGCCGCACGTAAAGCCAATATCAATGCGGTTGGTGTTATTGGTCTTGTTGAAAACATGCCGGACGGGAATGCACAGCGCCCGGGTGATGTGGTGACATCCATGTCAGGCCAAACCATTGAAGTGATCAACACAGATGCCGAAGGCCGTTTGGTTTTGGCCGATGCGCTGACGTATACGCAGCGTGAGTTTGAACCGAAGACCGTGATCAACCTTGCGACCTTGACCGGGGCCATTCTGGTGTCTTTGGGACAGGAACGCGCGGGTGTGTTCTCCAACAATGAAGAGTTGGCAGAGCGTTTGAAAAAATGTGGTGATGCGACAGGTGATAAAGTCTGGCCCTTCCCGATGGATGGGGAATATGACGAACTGATCAAATCCGATATCGCGGATATGAAAAACACGGGCGGTCGTTTTGCCGGCAGTATTTCTGCGGCGAAATTCCTTGAGAAGTTTATCGAGAAAGACACTGTTTGGGCGCATATCGATATCGCCGGTATGGCATGGTCACAAGCCGATAAACCGACCCGTCCGAAAGGCGGCACGGGCTATGGTGTGCGTCTGTTGGATCAATTGGTTGCCGATTACTTTGAAGGTTAGAAAATTTGACTGATATCGCGTTTTATCACTTAACCAAATTTTCGCTGGAACAGGCGTTGCCGAAACTGTTGGAAAAAACCCTGCAGGTGGGAAAACGCGCCCACTTGCAGGTGTCCAATGAGGATCGCGCCGAAAGCTTGACCGACAGCCTGTGGACCTATCAGGCGGATAGCTGGCTGCCTCATGGCACCAAAAAAGATGGCAAACCGGAAAAGCAGCCGATCTGGATCACACCGGAAAATGAGGTTGAAAATGACGCGACGTTTCTGTTTTTGACAGACGGAGCTGATAACCCCAAGGTCGCTGACTTTGAACGGTGTTTTGTGGTTTTTGACGGGCGTTCAGACGCCGCTGTGCAAAAGGCCAGAAGCCAGTGGAAGACCTACAAAGACGGTGGTCATAGCCTGACCTATTGGCAGCAAACCGACAGTGGCGGTTGGGAAAAGAAAGCCTGACAAACCTCAGGCTTTTCCCCTCTATTTATAATTTACCCGCAAAATCGACCATATAGCGCAAGCCGGTGATGGCACGGCTGCCGTACCATGACGTCATCTCCCCATCAATGATGTGTAGCTTATCCATCGGTTGATTATAGGTTTCTGCAAACTCTGCCAGATGGGTGTCTTTAAACAAAAACGGCTCAGACGAAAACAGGATGGCGTCCACTTCGTCCAAGATCCCGCTGGTGAGATCAACTTCGGGGTAGCGTTTATCTGTCTCAACGGGTTGGGTGATCAGATTGACACTGGCAAGTGTGCGCGAGATATAGGTTTCTGGCGCAATGGTCATCCACGGATCTTTCCAGATAAAATAGAGCACCTTTTTTTGCGGCAGGTCACAGGCAGACATTTGCACGTGGGTGCGTGCAGCCTGTAGCTCGCTGATGAGGCGGGCGGCTTGGTCGCGGCGCTCAAAGATATTGCCCAGCAGTTTATAAAGCTCGATGTTATCTTCCGGCGCGTTGGGGTGGGTGACGACGATATTGGGGATGAACTCGCCCAGTTCCTCCACCAGTTCTTTCGGGTTTTCGTCGATATTGACAATCAGGTGCGTGGCGTTGAGGGCCTTCACCTTGTCCATATTAACCTGTTTGGTCCCGCCAACGCTTTTAACCTGTTTAACCAATTCTTTGGGATGCACACAAAAGGCGGTGCGCCCGACAAGGGATTTGGACAAATCAAGGTCGAACAGCAGTTCGGTAATGCTGGGGACGAGTGAAAGGATGCGGGGGGTTGGGGCCGGTTGGTGTTCCTGACCGAGTGCGTCAATAAACAAGAAACTTACCTAATCGATGATCTCAAAAAGTTCGTTAAAGCGAGACAGGTCAAACATGCGTTTCACCACTGTGTTTGCGCCGGATAGGACAAGGGCGACGTCATGTTTTTGCGCGGTCTCATTCAGCTCAATTAACATACCGAGGCCAGCAGAATCGATATAGTCCAAGTCATCGACCTGCAAGACCCAGCGTTTTTGCTCGGACGTGGGCAGGTAGGTCATAAGCTCCAGAAACTTGTCGCGCGAGGAGGGGAGAATATTGCCATAAAAAATGACCTGCTTGTCGTGATCTCTGTTTAAAAGAGAGTATTCCATGTCGCGTCTTGGCTCCCCTGTCTCATTCTTATATGTTTGTCTAATTAATGTATGGGATACGCAATGAATTGCAATGAGATATTTCAGGTGTTATGAAATAAAAAATTCTGACCATACAGACAGGTTCCCGTTCCATGTTTAAGCATCCCGATTTTGCAAACTTATTCGTCGTTGACCACCCGATGGTGCAACATAAACTGACCCATATGCGCAATAAAAAGACGTCTACCAAGACGTTTAGGGCGTTGCTGATCGAAATTTCGATGCTGATGGGCTATGAATTGACACGCGATCTGCCGATCACGCAGGAAGCTATCGACACACCTGTGGTCCATATGCCGGACGCACCGGTCTTGGAAGGGCGCAAGGTTGCGGTTGTTCCGATTCTGCGTGCGGGTCAGGGGATGTCCGATGGATTGCTGGAACTGATGCCGTCTGCGCGTGTTGGGCATGTCGGCCTCTACCGTGACCCTGAAACCCAGCGTCCGGTGGAATATCTGGTAAAATTGCCGGCGGTTGAGGGGCGCACCTTTATTTTGTGTGATCCGATGCTGGCGACCGGTCATTCTGCGGCGTATGCGGTGGATGTGTTGAACCGTGCAGGTGTGGCAGATAAAGATATTCGCCTGTTGGTTTTGGTTGCGGCACCAGAAGGCATGGAAGTGTTTGAAAAAGCACATCCTGAGGTGAAGGTCTTTACCGCTTCTCTTGATAGCCACCTGAACGAAAAAGCCTATATCGTCCCAGGTCTGGGCGATGCCGGAGATCGTCTGTTCGGCACGCTTTAAGGTTATTGTCATATTCAAAAGAAAAGGCGCTTCACATCGGAAGCGCCTTTTTTGTGCTTTTATTCAGCCGGTTCTTCTTGAGAGAAGATAGAGCCACCTGCTTCAGCCGCATCGCGACCCGGCAGGATCAGGTTGAGAACCAGCCCGACAATGGTTGCCAGTGCCATACCTGCGATTTTGAAATCACCGGGGAACTGGATAAACGCACCACCGATCCCGATGACCAGAATGACAGAAGCGATAATCAGGTTACGCTTCATGCCGAAGTCAACACGACGGTCGATCAACATACGCATACCGCTGGACGCAATCACACCAAACAGCAGAATCGCAACACCGCCCATAACCGGAACCGGAATGGTCTGGATCAAGGCGCTGACAGTCCCCATAAAGCCGAAGACGACTGCGATACAGGCCGCACCACCGACAACAAAGACGGACATGACGCGGGTAATGGCGATAACGCCGATGTTTTCACCATATGTGGTGTTTGGCGGGCCACCGATCAGGGCCGCAAGGATGGTTGCAAGACCATCACCTAGCAAAGAGCGATGCAGACCCGGTTCTTCAAGGAAATTACGGCCTGTCACTTTGGACAGGACCATCTGGTCGCCGATATGTTCCGCAATGGTCACAAACGCAACAGGGGCGATCAGGGCAACGGCAGTGATGGTCAGGATGGACCCTTCACTGATGAAAGCGAACGTGAAGTCAGGCACAACAAACAGCGGTGCAGCAGCTACCTGAGAGAAATCGATGAGGCCAAGGCTCAGGCTGAGAAGATAGCCACCTGTAATCCCGAACAAGATCGGGATCAGGGCAAACACACCGCGCATAAAGACAGAACAGGCGATTGTGATAAACAAGGTCACGAGCGCAACGCTGAAATGCACTGTGCTATATTCGTTTGTTGCCGGGTTATTCATCGCCATGTTGATGGCAATGGATGCGAGACCCAGACCGATCACCATGATCACGGGGCCAACGACAACCGGCGGCAACAGACGCATAAGCCATTTGACGCCAAACAGGTGAATGAGGATGGAAACCACCACATAGACCAGACCGGCGGAGATACAGCCTACAAGCGCGCCCGCACTGCCAATCCCTTCAATTTGGGAAGCGGCGATGATGGGGCCGATAAACGCAAAACTAGACCCGAGATAAGCCGGAATTTTACCACGTGTACAAATGATATAAAGCAAAGTCCCCAGACCACTGCTGATCAGAGCGACGGATGGGTTCAGCCCTGTCAGGAAGGGAACGAGGATTGTTGCACCAAACATGGCAAACAGATGCTGGGCACTCAGAATGATCCACAGGCCGGGGGTCGGGCGCTCGTGGACATCCAGAACAATATGATGATCTTGGCTCATCTTTTCTCTCTTGTTCAAGTTATATAAACGGGATGCATAGCTATAAAAATGCTACAGAGGGTAGATTTTTAAGACTTTTAAGTAAATAGGGAAGTTTAGGTCAAGCCTAAAAGCTGTTAAGGTGAGGTTCACGTCACCTATTCGGTTGGGGAGGGAATATGCGCGTTATCATCATGGTTTTACTGGGGTTATTTTTGACAGCCCAAGGACAGGCGCAGGAAGCTCCGCAAGATACCTTATTGAAAGAACGGGGGTGGCTGGAACTGTTGTTTGACAACAAAAAACCGAATGTTTTTGCCACCCAGACAGATGGCGCAATCATGGTCGGCAGTGATGCCAGTGTCTCTTTATTATATAAGCCGCTGTCGGTTGATCTTGCGCAGACACCTAGGCTCAGTTGGGCATGGAAGGTGGACCGCAGTGTCCCGCCGACCGATTTAAGCGTCAAGGGTAAGGATGATCGCTCCCTTGCCCTCTATATCAGTTTTCCCTTCGATGAAGCGCGCGCCGGATTCTGGGAACGTTTTGTGCGCAGCATCGTTGTGGCTTTAAAAGGGGAAGACACACCGGGGCGCGTGATTTCTTACGTCTGGGGCGGGGATTATGCGGCAGGGGAGATTATTGAAAGCCCGTACCTTAAAAGTGCAGGTGCCTTGATTGCCCTGCAAAAAGCCAACGCCCCGACCAGCAGATGGGTGAGTGAACAAGTGAATGTCGCCGCAGATTATGAACGGATTTTTGGCGAACCCGCAAATCAGCCCTACCAGATCGCGATCTCAGCCGATAGCGATGACACAGAAAGCCAAAGCATCGGCTGGATCAAAGACCTTGAATTTAAACCTTAAGGCTAGAAGCTTGAGGCGTTTTCCAGTTGTTCGGCAGCGTCCAGCCATTCCATTTCGGCTTCTTCCAGCAGGTTGCTGATTTCACCGAGTTTGATTTGGAGGTCTTGAAGCTGGTCTGAGGGGCCGTCATAAATTTTCGGGTCTGCCATCTTTGTTTCCAGCTTCTCTTTTTCCGCGCTGAGTTTTTCCACGCGCTTTTCAGCATCCTTGGCGGCTTTGCGCAAAGGGGCTTGGGCGGCGCGTTGGGCGGCGCGGTCTTGGCGATTGGCTTTCTTTTGATTGGCCCCGTTGCTGCTGTCGTCGCCGGAGGATTTCTTTTCCGGTTTGCGGCTTTCAATCAACTGGCGTTTATATTCTTCCAGATCCCCTTCAAAGGACTTACAGCCGCCCTTTTCAACGATCCACAGGCGATCGCAAGTGAGTTCCAGCAGGTGCGGGTCGTGGCTGACCATAACGACCGCACCGTCATAGGTGTTGATCGCCTGCACCAAGGCTTCGCGGCTATCCACATCAAGGTGGTTGGTCGGCTCATCGAGGAACATCAGATGCGGCGCTTCATAGCTCATAAGCGCAAACAAAAGACGCGCTTTTTCCCCACCAGACAGTTTTTCGATCTTGCTGTCGGCTTTATCACCTTCAAACCCAAAACGGCCCAACTGAGCACGCACTTTAGCTTCAATGGCATCGGGCATAAGGGCGGACATGTGATCGAACGGGGTTTTCTGCACGTTCAATTCATCGGTCTGGTGTTGGGCAAAATAGCCGACCTTCAGCTTGGAAGATTTACGCACTTGGCCTTCCAGCGGCGCAAGGCGCGAGGATAAAAGCTTGATCAGGGTCGATTTACCATTGCCGTTCGCCCCCAACAGGGCGATGCGGTCGTCCATATCGATGCGCAAGGACAGGTTTTTCAGGATCGGCTTGCCTTCTTCATAGCCAACCGAGGTGTCTTCCATGGCAACCAATGGTGACGACAGCGGTTCCGGGTCGGGGAAGTTGAAGGAATAGGTCTTCTCTTCCATAACCGAGGCAATGGGTTCCATGCGTTCCAGCATCTTCAGGCGGCTTTGGGCCTGCTTGGCTTTGCTGGCCTTGGCGCGGAACCGATCAACAAAGCTTTGTAGGTGCTTACGCTGGGCGATTTGTTTGGATTGCGCCTTGGCTTGTAGTTCCAGCTTTTCACGGCGTGTTTTTTCAAACGTATCGTAGTTGCCGCCATATCGGGTCAGCTTGCAATGTTCCAGATGGACAATTTCATCGACCACATTGTTCAGCAACGCGCGTTCGTGGCTGATGACCAAGAAGGTGCCTTGATAACGTTTGAGATAATCTTCCAGCCACATGACCGCTTCCAAGTCAAGGTGGTTGGTCGGCTCATCCAGCAGCAGCAGGTCTGGGTTTGCAAACAGGGCCGCTGCCAAGGCCACGCGCATCTGCCACCCGCCGGAAAAGTCGCTACAGGGGCGTTGCTGGGCGTCGTGGTCAAAGCCCAGACCACTCAGGATGGTTGCGGCACGTGCGGGCGCGGTATGGGCGTCAATATCGGCAAGGCGGGAATGAATTTCCCCGATACGGTGGGGATCGGTTGCCGTGTCTGCCTCTTTTAACAGGGCGTCGCGTTCAAGGTCGGCTTTTAGGACCGTTTCCAGCAAGGTATCGCTGCCGGTTGGCGCTTCCTGTGCGACTCGTCCGACGCGGGCGCGCCGTTGCACCGTGAGGCTGCCATCGTCCGGCATCACTTCTTCAAGGATCAGTTTAAACAGGGTGGATTTACCTGTGCCGTTTTTGCCGACCAGTCCCACTTTGTGTCCGGCAGGCACCACAACGGTTGCCTGATCGAACAGCATACGCCCGCCAATGCGGTATGTCAGATCATTGATGTGTAACATAAGGCGCTAGATACCACATTTTGCGGTTATTTCACCATGAAAGTTCAAATTAATAATTGTGCAGTTGCAAAATTCTTTTGGGCGCTGTATAAGGCGGCCACTTTGTCGCTGGGATTTGGCCCAGAGGCTTCACAGAGATTTTTAATAAAAGGGGTTTCCCTGTTATGGCTATCGAACAAACACTGTCTATCATCAAGCCGGACGCGACACGTCGCAACCTGACTGGTAAAATTGTTGCACGTTTCGAAGAAAAAGGTCTTCGCGTTGTTGCTTCCAAACGTATTCAACTGACTCGCAAACAGGCTGAAGGCTTCTACGCTGTTCACTCTGAGCGTTCTTTCTTCGGTGAACTGGTTGACTACATGATCTCCGAACCTGTTGTAGTACAAGTTCTGGAAGGCGAAAACGCTATCCTCGCTAACCGCGAAATCATGGGCGCAACAAACCCGGCGAACGCTGACGAAGGCACAATCCGTAAAGATTTCGCCATCGACGTTCAAGAAAACTCCGTACACGGTTCCGACGCTCCGGAAACTGCTGCAGAAGAGATTGCTTATTTCTTTAGCGAATGCGAAATCGTTGGCTAAGGATACTGCGGTTTTTTAACTGTGGTTGCCTGTGCGATTTCTGTTGTTGATGTTACATCCAACAGTATAGGACGGTTTCAATAATCGTCAATCACTGCACAAGAATTGCACAAGTTTGCACAAAGACCAGATGGGTGACCGTCTGGTCTTTTTGTTTTTGGGGCATTGGGGCACAGTTTCGACAGCGTTTGATAAATAACGGTAGGCGAAAAAAACTGTTAGGTGATTCGCATAGTTTATTGCTTTTTCTGAAACCAGTATGGGACAATAAACATCTCAAGGGGTTCTATTGAACCAAGGGTGATTTCTGGGACCATCAGACCAGCACCATCAGACTGCCCCCCTCGGTCGTTTCGATATCGGTTAATCGTATCCCAATACGCACCAATCAGTGGCGTTGGACTCTTAGGTTAATCGGTTGCTGCGAAGTAAAATAAAAAACAACCGCACCCTTAAAAGAGACAGGCTCTCACTCGGAATTGTGAACCTGTCAGTTCCGCATGGTTGGTATTGTGGCTATGTGGAACCGCTTCTTAAATGATAACCGTTTTGCCTTCGGGCAGAAGACCGTCTTGATGCGCTGGTTTTCGGAAACCGCCAGTGTTCTTTAACGAAAGATACATAGACGACAATACAGACTTTACGATGACCTCGTTGCAAGTTTTTCGTTCCCTTTGTTTTTGGATAAATTATGAATTTCAAGAACAGGGGGATTAGAAGTCTTTCTTGCTTCCTGTTGCAAGGACACGCTTACCGCATCAAAAAATGAAACCCAGATAAATGATATTGAATTTCATCAATCAGAGAAAAGCAACGACACGTACAGCGAGTGAGTTTACGAACGAGATGAAGGGGCGGTTGCTCGACTCTTGAAGCGTTAGCGAAAGAGGCGATCAAGTTTTAAGACAAAACGTCCCATGCGCTTTAAACGAGATTTTGCTGGAAAGATTCTTTTCATGCCATGACGAAGAAATCTGGATAGGTGGTATGCAGTGCGTGATATTGGCATCCATTGAATCCGGTGGGCACTTCGATGACACCAGCCGATAACGTTGGACTTAACTCACTACCCTTGAATTCCAATCCATCACATATCAGCACAGCGTTTTGTATCATGCTTTGCAGTTCTTCTGTCGTTTTAGCCAGCGCAGCAACCAGCACGGTGATTTTGTCACTAATGCACTGTACCTGACTGGAAGCCGATGGCACAAACACATCAACCGCCGTGGAATCAAATGGGTTGTGAAAGTGGACGGTGAAGGCGAACGCACTGGGTTCATCTGTTGGTTCATATATATCATTAATGCGCATGAATTGCCCCTGTGCGATCCACTTTGATCGCGATGGATTGCTGTTGAAAGTCCACCCGAATAATATTGCCGACGATTTCAATACGCGATTTCTTGAGCGTGTAATCACCAATCGGGCAAGAAAGGCTCGGGGTGAAGGTTTTGACGAGATTTTCCACTTCCTCATGGTCGATGGCGTTGGCAACAATATTGCCATAGCATTCGCACACGGCGATGATTTTATCACCGCCGACCACTTCAAATGCGATGTCGCTCGGCTGGTTGCCGATGATTTGGTTATCAAGGATTATATGGGCTTTTTCTGGTGCCGTGTCTGATTGAATATTACAGGTACCTAAAACACGTATCGGAACGATATAGGCGTGTTTTTTCTTGGGTGTCGGCATGTTCTGGATGTGGGATGCTACTTCATTGATACGCATCACGCTACCTCCAGTTTAGCATGGGCGCGGGTGTACAATTCTTGCCAGATATGAGTTTGCAAATCGGCTACGGTTGCTGCTGTTTCTGGTTGGTCTGCCAGTTCCATTACAAGGGTGCCCAAATCAATGAATAGATGAAATAGGGCTTCTGTTGTTACCGTGCTTTTGCGACACCAAACTGATCGCGCATAGGCGGGGGTGCGCCCCATCATGGCGCTGAGTTCTTCGGATGACGTGATAATATTCAAGCGGTGTAGTTCGGTGAAGATGGTCTTGGTGATACAGGTCATATGGGTCTCCGTTGGTCGTTTCTAACGTCAATTATTTATCGCTAAATACGAAACATAAGACCGCCCTATTAAGACGGAAAATCACAATAATATGCACGGAGAAGACATATGCTCTGCAACCAAGCCGCACGGATAACGATTGACCCGACACGCCATCACCATGACGTTCTAAAATCCCTTCATACAGACTATATGCTGAAAGAAAGAGTGACCATTATGGATAAGGACAGCATCGCTACACTTGATGGTCAATGGTACCTGAAAGGGCGCAAATCCATCATCACAGATGGCATCGGTACACCGTTGGACCGTGATGCCATCCGTGATGAGATTGATATGCTTGGCGACTGCACCGTCTATATCTGGTCCTACCCGATCTACCGGCAGAAATGATACACCGCAATATAATAATGAGCGCAGAAACCACCGGGTATTCCCAGATGAAAACCCGGTGTTTATCCTTCAAGTAAACCTATACTTGGAGGATTTTTTTTATGGACCTTAAACTATCACCTCGCTCAAAACCCTTGGTGAAAGATACCCGCCGACCATCGCCACAAGAGATTATGGAACGCGCCATCGAAGGGCAGTTGGGGCTTCTGGCAGACCCGAAATTTACCGTGAAGAAATACCGATATGTGGATGACTATGACAGGGAGGGCAACAAGACCAAGGTCAAACGTATGACCTCCGGCAAACCGCGCTCATGGTGGTGGCGCGAAGGTGACGTGTATCATCTCGAATTGCGTTACGGATCATATGTGCTGGAACTGGAAGATGGCATGTCATCAGTAGTGTGCGGACCCACCAAAGAAGACATTGCCAACGTGCTACGTCATATCCGTGATGACCTTCTGCTCACGGGTAAATTGGATGCCCGTCTTGAGGCTATGAAAGAACGCGCACGGTGGAAGACACCCTAATCGTACAGAATGGCTCCTTCTGCGATATCTGCCAGACGTGCCTTTTTCTCATCCAGTCGGTCTTGCAATGCTTGATCTGTTGGGGTCTGGCGAAGCAGAGTATGCAATACACCGCATTCAAGCGACAACATTGCCGCCTCAATAGCAATAAAAGTATTGGGCACTCCAAGGTTTTCCATCTCCCACATCGGAAGCGCGAAAGGATTATGGTAATACTTTACATTATCGTATTTGGTGAGGTCATAACCGATATTTGATAGATGATCTTTAATTTGGTCATTCAGGTTATTGTGGAATTTTCTGACATCGTTTGCATATCTTTCTAACCACTGTATCGCTTTCCACATTTCGTCGATATGTGCCAGTGGTTCATTTTTGGAAACTATTGGAAATGCTAAATCAAATTCTGATAAATGTTTTTGATTCTTCATATGGATTTCCGCCCAGAAATCAAATTCAGTTTCCGTTATTTCCAATAATTTCTCGGCTGAAATATGGTACTGGTTTTCTGAAAACCTTGTTTCATGCTGCCTTTTCATATCTTGTAGGATGGGGACAGTGTAAATGTCCACATTGTTTGTTTTGACGTGATGTCGGTGGCACATAATTAAAAGGTTGCTGGGTGCAGCACGTTCGTCATCAGTCATTCGTTCGTTGTATCTTTCACCACCTTCCGAGGCGGCTTCGATATGACAGATTTGAGCAACATAGTCTCCATCATCGTCAATAAGGGGATGGTTACAATCTGGAAACGCACATTGATTTCCAGATTTGGCGAATAATTCACGGATAATTTCTTTGGTATGTGCTTTTCTTGCCATCTATATCCCCTTTGGTCTTGAGTAATACCAAAATGGCAGAATGTAAGCAGTTTGCCCAGATGGTTTGAATCATAACTTCCGTCCAACTTCTTCCACCCTCATATGACTGTAATTCATCAGCACTCGCAAATCACGGTGCCCTGAAATTAAGGATACCTCAATCGGTGACAGACCTTTCTCGGTCAACCGCGAAATCGCTTCATGACGCACGTCATGGAAGCGATAATCAACCAATTCGGAATCACAACAAGCGGCACGGAAGGCGCGTCCCAGTTGGTTGTAATTCAGGGGGAACAGGGTATCGCCATCATGGTTCATGTACCGTTTGACAATATTCAAGGCTTCCGGTGACAGTGGGATGGTTCGGGGGGGCCCGTTCTTGGTTTCGGGGATGTGGAGGAAACCTTTCTGGATGTCCACATCGGTTTTCATAATGCGGGTGATTTCACTGCGGCGCATGGCGGTTTCTGCGGCGAAGGTGAGAACGTCCGTAAAGCATGGGTAATATGATTGTCGTGCAGCCTTGAGCAACGCTTGCCATTCGTCCGGTGATAAACGGCGGTCCCGTGCCTTGGGGCTTCTGGGTTTCTTGATCATGCTGACGGGGTTGATGATAATGGGGATGTCCCATTCTTTACGGGCACAATCAATCGCGCTGGAAATTAGGCACAGGTCATGGCGGCAAGACCCTTCCATTATTTTTTTCATACGCATGTCACGATATTGGGCGATCTTCCCGGCGGTTAGTTTATCCAGCGTGGTCAATACTAAAGGCTCACGCAGCAATCGGTTGATGCGTGTGGTTTCACGTTTGATAGTGGACCCTCTTTTGGTCGGCGTAACTTTCATCAAATATCGTTTTAACAAATCTGCCAATGTGATGGATTTTAGAACTTCTTCGGGACGATTGCGTAAAAGTTCCAGTTTCGATTCTTCGGCAACAGCCCATTTGGTGGCATCGGATTTCTTGGTAAAAGACCTTGTGATATTGTGATCATATTTGCGGATTTGCACCCGCCATTTCTTTCCCGATTTATGTACGCTTGCCATGATATTTCTTTCTGACTGCACAGAAATTGCACAAACATGGGTGGGGACAGTTAAATACGGTGGGTGGTATCGTTGCCCAATAATGGCAGAAAACCTATTGATACGCTGTATTTCACAATCCAAGAAGATGGAAGATCGTCCGGGTTCAAGAAAACTCCGTACACGGTTCCGACGCTCCGGAAACTGCTGCAGAAGAAATCGCTTACTTCTTCTCCAAGTGCGAGCTGGTCGGCTAATCTGAACTCTCAGATAACCGCTGAAATAAAAACGGCGCTTCCGATGATGGAAGCGCCGTTTTTTGTGTTTGGTGGCTTGTGAGGAATGCTTAGAGTCGAAAAATCACAATTTATGCGAGGTTGCCTTGCGGTATTTTCATGCATGGGTATTATGACTGAATTTGGCCAAATTTGTACTGGGTAGGAAGAGTATGGAAAAGAGATACCAAGTATTCGTCAGTTCAACGTACACCGATTTGAAAGAGGAACGCCAAGCAGTAACTCAAACTCTAATGGAGATGGATTGTATCCCGGCTGGTATGGAATTGTTTCCTGCTGCTGACGAGGAACAGTGGGAATTCATCAAAAAGGTTATCGATGATTGTGATTATTATTTGTTGATTATTGGGGGGCGCTACGGAAGCGTGACGGATGATGGTATCAGCTATACCCAAAAGGAATATGAATATGCTGTGTCAAAAGGACTTCCTGTCGTTGCATTGCTTCACGGCGATCCCGGCAAAATCTCCGCGGACAAAACGGAACTGGATCCTGAATTGAGGGAAAAACTCGACTTGTTCCGTGAAACCGCATCCACAGGACGGTTGGTAAAATACTGGAAGGATGCATCGGATTTACCCGGTATGGTCTCTCTCAGTTTAAATAAAAATATGAAGATGTATCCGGCAATTGGATGGGTTCGTGCTAATGTTGTGGCGAACGAAGACCTGCTGCTGGAACTGAATCGTCTTCGGACTGAGAAGGAAGAGTTGCAGGCAAAACTGGCAGAGATCTCTGAAACCGCGAATGTGATTGAATTCGATGATGGCGAGATCGCAAGCTTGGATGACTCATTTACTTTGTCAGGGCATCATGTAAATTACGATTATGATAAATTTTCTTGGTACGAAACTAAGACTTGGCGAGAAATTTTCGGAATAGTAGCTCCATATATCTATGAGGGGAAGTCTACTCCAGACATTAAGTATGCGTTGCTGGTTTCTTTGTATGGTAACCGGGGTAGCGAAGGCTATACGGACTATAAGCTGAACGATCAGGACTTTCAAACGGTTGTGCTACAATTTATGGCATTGCGCTTAGTCACAGTTGTATACATTGAACAAGATGTGAATACGACAACCTCCAAAATGTCTTTGACAAAAAACGGCGAAAAGTTGTTATTCGAAACTCGTGTAGTTCGGAAGCAATGACAAAGACGCGAAGTCGAATGTAGAGGAAGTTTAACCCTGACAAATCCAACCCGTATAGATAAAAACGGCGCTTCCGATGATGGAAGCGCCGTTTTTTTGTGTTGGGTGGTCAGCGTTTTAGTTTTGCCTCAACCGGTTAGCCCGCAACGGGTGCGGGCTGACGGTGGTTAGCCTTCGGGGTTGATGGCGCTGTCCATGAGATTGTCTACGCCGTTGTAGACCACTTTCTCGCCGGAGACGCGGACTTTGCGTTCGGCAATGAGTTTGAGGGCGAGTGGGTAGATTTTATGTTCCTGTTCCAAAACGCGTTTGCCCAGTTCTTCTGGTGTGTCGTTGGGGAGAACGGGGACGCAGGCTTGTACGATGATCGGGCCTTCATCCATGGCGGGGCGCACGAAGTGGACGGTTGCGCCGTGGAATTTGACGCCTTCTTCAATCGCGCGCTCATGGGTGTGCAGACCTTTAAAGGACGGCAGCAGGGCAGGGTGGATGTTGATCAGGCGATCTTTCCATTTCTGCACGAAGGTATCGGTGAGAAGGCGCATAAAGCCAGCCAAGCAGACGAGCTGGACGCGTTCGCTATCCAGCACTTGATGCAAAGCTTCTTCAAAGCTTTCGCGACCGTCATAGTCTTTATGATTGATGACGGTGGTGGACACGCCAGCTTCTTTCGCGCGTTCCAGACCATAGGCGTCTGGCACGTTGGAAATCACGCGCACGATTTCAGCGGGCGATCCTTCAGCGGTACACATATCCAGCAGGGCTTGCAGGTTGCTGCCCCCGCCGGAGATGAGGACGGCGACTCTTAGCTTTGCCATGTCTCAATCCCGGAAATCGCAACCTGTTCCCCGCCGTTATGTTTAACGACAGAACCGATCTTGGTGACGGTTTCGCCACCGTCTTCGAGGATTTTTGTCAGGGCGTCTGCTTTGTCTGCCTCAACGATGACACACATGCCAATGCCGCAGTTAAAGGTACGCGCCAGTTCGTGCGTGGCAATGCCACCAGCTTTCGCGAGCCACGCAAAGACAGCCGGAAGCTGCCATGTGGAGGCATCGATTTCTACACCCAGATCATCTGGCAGGACGCGCGGGATATTTTCCACCAGACCACCGCCTGTGATGTGGGCAAGGGCGTTGACGCCGCCCGCTTTGATGGCGGCGAGTGTGGATTTAACATAAATCTTTGTGGGGTCCAGCAGCGCTTCTGCGAGGTTGCGGCTGTCATCAAACGGTGCTTTGTCCGCATAGTCCAGACCCGCAGCGTCAACAACGCGGCGCACCAGCGAGAACCCGTTGGAGTGCAGACCGTTGGAGGCCAGACCCAGAACCACGTCGCCTTCTTTAACGTTGGCGCCCGTCAGTTCTTCGCCGCGCTCAACCGCACCGACGCAGAAGCCGGCAAGATCGTAATCGCCTTCGGAATACATGCCCGGCATTTCTGCCGTTTCGCCACCGATCAGGGCCGCGCCGGCTTGCTTACAACCTTCTGCGATGCCTTTGATGATATCGCGCCCGGCGGCAACATCCAGTTTGCCTGTCGCGTAATAGTCAAGGAACAACAGCGGTTCTGCCCCTTGGACCACAAGGTCGTTGACGCACATGGCCACAAGGTCGATTCCCACGGTGTCGTGTTTGTCGGCAAGGATGGCGACTTTCAATTTTGTGCCGACACCATCTGTACCAGAAACAAGGATCGGGTCTTGATAGCCTGCTGCGCGTAAATCAAAAAAAGCACCAAAACCGCCGAGGCCGTCCATGACACCTGCGCGTTTTGTGGATTTTGCGAGTGGTTTGATCTCATCGACCAAATCGTTACCGGCATCAATATCGACGCCTGCATCTTTATAGGTGAGACCTTTTTGATCAGACATGACCTAACCTTCATCTAATGGCACGTAAAAACAGAGCGTCCAACATAACCTATGTTGAACGCCCCGAACATACTGAAATTCAGCCTGTTTGCAATCAAGAAAACGTGAAAATAGCCCTAAAACCGTTACTCGGTCGGGTTTAGGCTTTCTAAAGCCTGTCCAATATTGGTCCAGACACCTGCGGTTTCAGGATCATAGCAGCGGCTTAAATGGGTGCGATAGGCTTCAAGGGCTTCTTGATGACCAAGTTCTTCAACAAGATGCTGTGCAATTTCTTGGGGGGTAACGCTCATTCTCATGGCAAAAACTCCTATCTATGTTGCAGTGCAATAATGCTATGTTGCGTTGCAATGGTCAAGAAAATTGCGATTACTCTTTTATGACGCGAGCGCTGTTCGTCCCTATGTCTTGCATCCATCTGTAAAACAGGGCAAAACTACGGGTCGGTACTGAAGCTTGGTGAGAAAAGATGAATAGTGTTAAACAGTTTTTCGTTTTAGCTGCAATCGTGACGGCAGTTTTTGTGAACACGGCGACGGTTGAAGCGGCAAACCCGTTTGAAATCAAAGGCATCTATGTGGATGTCACGGCTGACAACGTCACAGAGGCGCGCCGTCAGGCTTTGCGTGAAGGGCAGAATAAAGCGTTCGAGGCCTTGTTAAAGCGTCTGACCTTGAAAGCGGATCGCGACTTTCTGCCGTGGGTGGAACCTGCAAATCAGGCTCAGTACATTCGGGATTTTTCAATTTCAGGAGAAAAAACATCCGCCGTTCGCTATCTCGCCACGTTGAGTTACCACTTTAAAGAAGAGGCGATTCGCGATCTGTTGAAGGCCCGCGGCCTGTCCTTTGCGGAAACCATCAGCAAGCCCGTGTTGGTTCTTGCGCTGTATGACGATAATGGTCGCTTGTCCTTGTGGGATGAGCCAAACCCCTGGAGTGGGGCCTGGAGCTCACTGTCCTTCCAAAACGGATTGGTGCCGGTTGTTTTGCCCTTAGGGGATCTGGCGGACATTTCTGGCCTGTCTGCGCAACAGGCTGCTGATATGGATGAAGCAGCACTGCAGACCATGGCGCAACGCTATGACGTAAATACAGTGGTTGTGGCCCGCCTTGTTGTCGCCAGTCGAAACGGCAATGGCGAGCCGACGGATGTAGATCTGATCACCACACGATTGGGGGCAAAAGGGCAGGACCGCAATACCAGCCTTGGCATTACACGCGGGGCTGAGGAAAGCAAAGACGCCTTTTTAAAGCGTATTGCCTCATCGGTGAGCGATGGGCTGGAGGAAAGCTGGAAGCGTGATAACGTCCTTCAGTTTGGTGTGGATGGTATTTTGCCTGTCAATCTGTTGATCGACGGATTGAACGAATGGATTGATGTAAAGAAACGTCTGTCAAATGTCGCGGTGGTTCGTCGGGTCGAGTTGGCTTTATTGTCGCGTGATACGGTGCAAATTAACCTGCATTTTATTGGTGATCTGGATCAGTTGATCGGATCGTTGCGACAGGTTGATTTGGATTTGACCGTTTCCGGTGAAAGCTGGTCCTTGATTAATTTAAGACAAGGTCGACCCCAGTGAGCCAAACCGTCTGGCTGAATATTCCAAACCTCATAACGTTGGGGCGCATTTTTGCGGTCCCGGTGCTGGTCTGGCTGGTCTTGATCCAGAAGTTTGATCTGGCGTTCTGGCTGTTTATTTTGGCGGGAATTAGTGATGGGCTGGATGGATATCTAGCAAAAAAAATGAACGCGTACACCCGGATCGGTGCTTTTCTCGACCCGATTGCCGATAAGTTTATGCTGGTGAGTATCTTCGTAATCTTGGGTGTGCAGGGGTTCTTGCCCATATGGTTGGTGATTATGGTGGTCTTTCGTGATGTGGGGATTGTGGTCGGCGCATCTTTGTTGGAAGTTGTGACCCATAAGCTGGAAATGGCACCGAATTTTAGTAGCAAAATTAATACGACGGTACAGATTATACTGGCGGCATTTGTGTTGGGGATACAAGGTCTGGAGGTCGTGCACATGGATGTGTTTGTCGACGTTCTGGTCTATGGGACGGCCTTGACAACGATGTGGTCGGGCGCAATCTATTTGTATCAATGGGGAAACACGATCGCACAAGCCAATGGGGATGGATAAATGACAGCCAAAAGACAGCTTCAGATTTGGGCCTTCGGTTTTGCTATATTTATTGCCTTTCTGTACGTGTTTCATGGGGTGATGACCCCGTTTGTTGCCGGGATGCTGATTGCTTATTTTGTCGATCCCATCGCGGACCGTTTGGAAGACTGGGGATTGTCGCGCCTATGGGCGACGAGTGTGATCACGGTGCTGTTTTTTGTGCTGATGATTGGGCTTGTTTCTACGATCTTGCCGATTCTCAGTACGCAGATTCTGGGCTTTGCCGAACGGGTGCCGAGTTATTATGAACATCTGCGCACCTTCACCGAACCCGTGATTTCCCAGATTTTCTCCGGTGTGTCAGATACCAATTTGAAGGAAATGGGCGCGACGGCGGCTTCCTTCACCAAGCAGGCACTGGATGTGGTTGCAAAAGTGATCGAGAAGGTTTTAAGCGGCGGTGCCGCGATTTTTGATCTGATCTCTATTATCGTACTGACGCCGTTGGTGACGTTTTATATGTTGCGTGATTGGGATGTGATGGTGGCGCGCATTGATGGCTGGTTGCCGCGTGCCCATGCCAAGGTCATTCGCGAGCAATGTACCCTGATTGACGAAACCCTTGCCGGATTTGTGCGCGGACAGGCGAGCGTGTGTTTGATTTTGGGGAGTTTCTACGCCATTGGCCTGACGGTTTTGGGGCTGGAGTTTGGCCTGTTGGTCGGTTTGGGCGCCGGTATCATTTCGTTTATTCCTTACTTTGGGACCATCGTTGGCTTTGGTGTCTCGATTGCGATTGCGGTTGTGCAGTTTGGCGATTGGGTGCAGGTGGCTATTGTTGCAGGTGTCTTCGGTGTTGGACAAATGCTGGAAGGGAATTTCCTGACACCCAAACTGGTGGGGGAAAAGGTCGGGCTGCATCCGGTCTGGGTGATCTTTGCCTTGATGGCAGGCGGCAGTCTTGCCGGCTTTACCGGTATTTTGTTGGCGGTGCCGGTTGCGGCGGTTATCGGCGTACTTGTACGTTTTGGTTTGAAACAGTACCTGAATAGTGCGATGTATGCGTCCAAGGATACCAACTGAGCATGACTGTGACCCAAAGCCCGCAACTTCCCCTGAATTTTGATTTTCGCCCGTCCATGTCGGGGGAAGATTTTCTGGTGAGTGAGTGTAATGCGCAGGCGGTTGCATGGTTGGACCGTTGGCCTGACTGGCCGTCCCCTTTCACCGTGATTTATGGGGAAGCAGGCTGTGGCAAGACACACCTTGCAGAAGTGTTTCGCGAGGCAACAGGCGCGGCCCTCATCGATCTGGACAGTGATGATCCCTACGAGATGATGGGTGCGGCGAAGGCCGGGGTGATCGATGATATCGAGCGAGTGATCGACACCAAGCAACAGGCGTTGTTTCACCTGTTCAATTCCGCCAAGGAAAATGGCGCGCATGTGTTGATTACGGCAAAGACAGCCCCGGCACAATGGAATGTGAGCTTAGCAGACCTGAAATCCCGCTTGGGGACAGCCCCCGCGATTGAAATCGGTCAGCCGGATGATCGTCTGATGTTGGCGATTGTGGTCAAGCTGTTTAGTGATCGACAGATCCAGATCGATCCAGAGGTCAGCACTTATATGCTGAGCCGGATGGAACGGTCGTTCGATCAGGCTCGTCGGTTGGTGAGCGAGATCGATCGACAGTCCTTATCACAGAAACGCAAAATCACTATTCCGTTGGTGCGTTCCGTTTTTCAGAAAGAAGAATAGCGTCTTTCTCTTCGCTGTCTGTGACGGCTAAAGGCTGGTCCTGCGGGGGCTGGTCAGCATTTTCATCCATACAAATATCTTCGCCTTGGAAGGTTCTCAGCATCTTGCAGTCTTGTTGAGAGACCGCAGACAGACCGTGATCTGCAAGGGTTTTATCTGTGGCGATATAGGAAATCCCGTCAATGGCAAGAGAGAGCAATTGAAGGGCAGGCGGGGCGGCACATGCGCTTAGGGAAAGCGACAGCACGCCAAGACTTAGGATTGTCTTGAGCTTAATAGGTAGGTTCAATATCTCGGCTTTATAAGAAACACGCGACCACCCGTTGGATGATCGCGTGTTTTGTTTTTTTATTGTTTAGAGGCTGGTTGTCTTATTCTGACGTATCTTGAGCAGCCGTTGTTTTTTCAACCTTTACCTTTTCTTTCGGTAGGTTGAGTTTGATGTGCAGTTCGCGCAGTTGTTCTGGTGATACTTCGCTTGGCGCTTGCATCAACAGGTCTTCCGCACGCTGGTTCATCGGGAAGGCGATAACTTCACGGATGTTTGGCTCATCCGCTAACAGCATGACCATACGGTCAATGCCAGGCGCACAACCACCGTGCGGCGGCGCGCCGAATTTAAACGCACGCAGCATGCCGCCGAATTCTTTTTCGACAACTTCTGCATCGTAGCCAGCCAAACCGAAGGCTTTATACATGATTTCCGGTTTGTGGTTACGCACCGCGCCGGAAGACAGCTCGATACCGTTACAAACGATGTCATACTGCCATGCCAGAATGTCTAGCGGGTCTTGGTTTTCCAACGCGTCCATGCCGCCTTGTGGCATAGAGAACGGGTTGTGAGAGAAATCGATCTTGCCGGTTTCTTCGTTCAGTTCGTACATCGGGAAGTCAACAACCCAGCAGAAGTCGAACTTGTTCGCATCCAGCAGTTCCAGTTCGTCACAAACGCGTGTGCGCACAACGCCAGCGAAAGACGCGGCTTCATGTTCTTTACCACAGACGAAGAAGACAGCATCGCCGTTTGACAGGCCACAGGTGTCCATGATGGCTTTGACGCGATCTTCATCCAGGTTTTTCGCGATCGGGCCTTTCATGGTGCCGTCTTCAGCGATGGCGATGTAGCCTAAGCCGCCTTTGCCTTCGTCACGTGCCCAGTTGTTGAGCTTGTCGAAGAAGGAACGCGGACGACCCGCAGCACCCGGTGCCGGGATCGCACGAACCACGTTGCCTTGATCAACCAGTTTCGCAAACAAACCGAAGTTTGACCCACGGAACGGCTCTGTTGTGTCGGAGATCAGGATCGGGTTACGCAGGTCCGGCTTGTCGCAGCCGTACTTGAGCATAGATTCTTTGTAAGCGATGCGCGGGAATGGCAGCGGTGTCACTTCACGGCCGTTGCCGAACTTGGTGAAGATTTCATGCATGATCGGCTCGATCGCATTGAAAACGTCATCCTGTGTCGCGTAAGCCATCTCGAAGTCGAGCTGATAGAATTCACCCGGTGAACGATCCGCGCGCGCGTCTTCATCGCGGAAACACGGTGCGATTTGGAAGTAACGGTCAAAGCCGGACACCATCAACAGCTGCTTGAACTGTTGCGGCGCTTGCGGCAGGGCGTAGAATTTGCCCGGATGGTTACGTGCAGGCACCAGATAGTCACGCGCACCTTCGGGGGAAGACGCCGTCAGGATCGGTGTCTGGATTTCCATGAAGTCTTGCGCAGTCATCAGACGGCGGATTTCAGAGATCACTTTTGAGCGCAGCATGATGTTGTTGTGCAGCTTCTCACGGCGCAGATCAAGGAAGCGGTGACGCAGACGAATTTCTTCGCCGGCTTCTTCGCTACCGGCAACTTGCATCGGCAGGACGTCACAAGCGGATTCCAGTACCAGCTCGTCCATGTAAACTTCGACTTCACCTGTCGGATAGTCGGGGTTGATGGTTGCGGCTGTACGCTTAACCACTTTACCTGTGACGGTCAGGACGCTCTCAACGCGGGCGCTTTCTGCAATCTTGAACAGATCGGAAGAGACATCGATGACACATTGCGTAATGCCATAATGGTCACGCAAGTCGATGAATAGCAGGTTACCGTGGTCGCGCTTGGAATGAATCCAGCCGGAGAGGCGTACTACTTCGCCATCGTTTTCTGTGCGCAGTTCGTTACATTTATGTGTGCGATAGGGATGCATCTTTCGCTCGTCTCTTTAAGATAAGGAATAATAAGGTCACTAGTTTCGAAATCTAGACTGCGTGAAATCGCATTTAAGAGGGGCAACTGTCAAGCAATATGGTAATAAAATGCCCTGTTTATTTGTATTTTGACCGCAGAGCAGCAGATGCGGGGCACGCGTAAAATTTCCGGACGATGCGGCGGAAATTTTTGAATAGCTAAGGGAAGCGGTGCAAAAGGTTTCTGTTCCCCCCGCGGCGGTCGTGGTGCCAAAACAACCTGCATAAAGCAGGGTAGGGAAAGCAGAAACCTTATATTTTATAAGCCGATGGCAATGGCTTTGCGGACGAGGTCAGGCAGATTGGCTGACTCCATCTTGCGCATGACCGTCGCACGGTAAATTTCGACTGTGCGTGGGCTGATATCCAGTGACTGTGCCGCTTCTTTGTTGGAGGCACCCTGCACGATCAGGTGCATGACCTCACGTTCGCGTGGTGTCAGGTCCGCAACCGCCTGTTTAATCGAGTCCACACAGTCGCTGTAAGGAAGATTCGTTTGGCGTGTATCCAAAACGCGGCTGATACAGGCAGACAGTTCTGCGGGTTGAACAGGTTTTTCGATAAAGTCCGCGGCACCGGCCTGCATAGCTTTGACAGCCATGGGGACATCTGCATGGGCCGTAAGGAAGATAACAGGCAAGGGGAATTGCATCTCGTTTAGCTTTGCTTGCAATTCAAGGCCCGTCATTTCCGGCATATTAACGTCCAGCACAACGCAGCCACTGTCGGTGATTTTCTGTGCAGACTGTAAAAATTCTGTTGCAGAAGAAACGGTCACCACTTTGTGTTGATCTGTGCTCATGGCAGTTGCCAGATAGTCCAGCAAGTCTTGATCATCATCAACAAGATAAATTGTAGTCTGGCTCACGGTGAACGATCCTCAGTATTGTTCCTTAAGGGTAGTGCTCTAAATTCCAACAAAATGACACATTAATCAAGGGGGTACTATCAACAGTCTCTAATTAATTTATTAAACAAAATTAAAATGTATATTAAAAATAATTAACAAAAAATATTGACTAATTAGGACGGCAGAGTCATATAAGATGCAGAAAATGCGTTAAGCGCAGGGAAAGCTATAAGGAGAAGGGCTTTTAATATGACCAAACAAGTCATTACAGCCAATCGATTGGACGATGGTCTGGCGGTGTTTTTTGACACACATGCCAACTGGTCGGCGTCCATTACAGAAGCGGCAGTTGTCGAAAAGGGTGAAGAAGCGGATACGCTTTTGGCCACGGCCTCAAATGCCGATAATCAATTGATTGTGGTCGGCCCGTATCTGATTGATGTGGACCAGCAGGGCGGCAAGATTACCCCTGTTCGGTATCGTGAACAAATTCGCACGCTTGGCCCCTCTGTGCGCCCCGATCTGGGCTATCAGGCGAAATAAAGGAATTTCGGATTATGTATAAGTATGACGATTACGACCAGCAGCTGGTCGATGAACGTATCGAACAGTTTCGCGATCAGGTGAACCGTCGCCTCAGTGGTGAACTAAGCGAAGAAGAATTCCGCCCGCTTCGTCTGATGAATGGTGTTTACTTGCAGCTCCACGCCTACATGCTGCGTGTGGCCATTCCGTACGGGACCATGAATTCTGCGCAGATGCGTCAGTTTGCCTATATCGCGCGCAACTATGATAAAGGCTATGGCCACTTCACCACGCGCCAGAATATTCAGTTCAACTGGCCCAAACTGGTTGATCTGCCCGACATCTTGACCGAACTATCAAAGGTACAGATGCACGCGATCCAAACCAGCGGCAACTGTATTCGTAACACGACCACGGACCAATATGCCGGTGCGTCGTTTGACGAGCTGGAAGACCCGCGCCCGTGGTGTGAGATCATTCGCCAATGGTCAACCATGCACCCGGAATTTACCTACCTGCCGCGTAAGTTTAAGATGGCTGTGACTGGCGCGCCGAATGACCGTGCTGCGGTTGCGATCCATGATATTGGCTTGCGCATCCGCCGCGACGAACAAGGCGAGCTTGGCTTTGAAGTGATGGTTGGTGGCGGTCTGGGCCGCACGCCCATGATCGGTAAAACCATCTGTGAGTTTTTGCCGAAAGAAGATTTGCTGTCTTACTTGGAAGCGATCTTGCGCGTTTACAACCAGTTTGGTCGCCGCGATAACAAATATAAAGCCCGTATCAAAATTCTCGTCCATGAAATCGGTGCCGAGAAATTTGCCGAGCTGGTGGAAAAAGAATGGGAAGAAATCCGCGATAGTGCCCTGCATTTGCCTGCGGAAGAGATCGAGGAAATCTCGGCTCACTTCACGCCGCCACCGTTTGACGTTTTGCCTGCCCTGAGTTCTTCGTTCTCCGAGAAAGTCGGTCAGGATGAGAAATTTGCTTACTGGGTGCAGAACAACGTGCGCGAACATAAGCAGCAAGGCTATGCGATCGTCAATATTTCCCTGAAACCCATTGGCGGTATTCCGGGCGATATCTCCCATGCGCAAATGGATGTGGTTGCAGACCTTGCCGATCAGTTCAGCTTTGGTGAAATTCGCTCCACCCATGAACAGAACCTTGTTCTGGCCCATGTGAAGCGTGATGATCTGTATGCTGTTTGGCTGAAGCTGGATGAATATGGTCTGGCAACACCGAACTCCGGCTTAATCACCGATTTGATTGCCTGTCCGGGTCTGGATTACTGTGCGTTGGCAAATTCACGCTCCATCCCCTTGGCGCAACGTATTTCTGAGCGTTTCGGGGAACTGGATCGCCAGCATGAAATCGGGAAAGTTCAGGTTAAGATTTCCGGCTGTATCAATGCGTGTACCCACCACCATGTCGGTCATATCGGCATCTTGGGCGTTGATAAAAAAGGTCAGGAATTCTATCAGATCACCCTTGGGGGGCGTGCGGATGAAAATGCCAAAATTGGTAAAATCGTCGGCGCTGGCCTGTCCACGGACGAGGTGGTCGATGCGGTGGAAACACTGATCAACACCTATCTGGGCTTGCGGGAAAGCAAAGAGGAAACCTTCCTTGATGCCTTCAACCGTGTCGGGGAAACGCCGTTTAAGGAGGCACTCTATGGCGCTCGTTAAAAATAACCTTGTTGTCAAAGATAGCTGGGTAAAAGTCGATGATGAAGGCGATTTACCTGCGGGCGATATTCTGGTGTCTTTGACCCGTTGGACAGAAGATCGCGACGCTTTGCTTGCCCGTAAGGGACAAGTTGGGGTCTGCCTGAAAAGTGATGAAAATCCTGAGCAGATTTTGCAGGACTTGTCTTTCTTTCAGGTCATTGCACTTGAGTTTCCCGCCTTTACCGATGGGCGTGCCTATAGCTATGCGCGTTTGTTGCGTGAACGTCATGGCTATAAAGACGAGCTACGCGCGGTTGGTAATGTGCTGCGCGATCAGGTTTTGTTGATGCACCGTTGCGGCTTTGATGCTTTTGAGATCAAAGCACCGGATGAAAAAGCCTTGCAGATCTGGCTGGATGCGCAAAAGGAAATGACGACCTTTTACCAGCCGACAGGGGATGGACGTAAAACGGTTATGTCCCTGCGACAAAGAAAGCGAATGGCACGTGGTGCCAGCTGACATAAAAAGCCCCTGTAAGGATGTCCTTCAGGGGTTTTTTATTAGTGCAATTCCATAAAGTCCAGATCGGACGACAGCGAAAAGATGCTACGCGCCCCCTCAAAGTACACACGGATTGAACCGCGCTGCAGGTCCGGTAGGCTCCCACGCGTGTCTGCGATTTGACGAATTTCAAAGACTTCGGTTAATCCTTCCACTTCGTTATCTTTGCGCCAGACGTACGTGGGATTGTCGACATCCCCCTTTTTCAGGGTACGGGTCGTTCGGCTGAAATGGTGGGTTGGCGGGCCGAATTTTTCTTCAAAATAGCGGGTGATCTCCTGAAAGCCTTCGCTGTTAAATAGGGCGTATAGACGTGTTGCGATGTCACCATCAAATTGGATAATCGCTTTTTCCCCTTTGTAGAGGTGTGTTGAAACGTCAAAGTGACGCTCAAGCGAAGAGGCCCACTTGGTCGGGTTTATACAGTAGGTGACGATCCCGCGGTTTTTGGTAAAGCACTGGGCTTGCTCGCTCAGGCTTGCGGTGCTTTGCCCTAAATGAACGTCGCTCCCAAGACCAAAGATGGCCGCGGGTAAACGGGGGTCGATGGTGACAGCCTGAGGGTGGGCAGACTGGTCTTCAACGGTATCTTTTTCAGGCGCTTTTTTCGCGGAGGGCTGGGTTTCTTCAGTAAGGGGGCTTGAAGGGGCGCTGCTGTCCTTTGTTTGCGTTTCTTCTGGTGTGGCGCTGTCTGTGCTGCTGCTAAACAGATTTCCAAAGAAGCTGCCGATATTGTCCAGCAGTGTGCCGTCTGATGGCGCAGGGGCGCTGGCCGTTGTCACGGGGGCAGGATCGGGGGCAAGCCTTTTAGGGGCAGGTTCCGCCACTTCTTCAAGAACAGGTTTGGGAAGCGGGCGGCTTAAGGCCGGTTGCGGCTCAGGGGCTGGCGGGGATGTCTGAACGTTAGATGCGGGGGTGGCCACCTTTGGGGGCGCGACGGGCTGTGTGGGGGAGAGTGTATTTTGCTCAAACGGTGTTGCCGCTGCTTGATCGGTCGTTTGACCAAGCGTGTTTTGCAGACGTTGCAGTTTTTCAAGATCGGATAAAGGTGCTGCCTGTGCCTGTGCCTGTGCCTGTGGCGCTGTGGGGTGTGCGGTTGATGCAGGGGGCAAAATTGGTGCTGGCAGGGGGGCGACATGGGTTGGGGCCGGTCCCGCCGGAGCCGCCGTTGGGACGGGAGGCGCCACGCCTGTTTGTCGTGGTATTGCAGGGGACGCGGTGAGACGGGGCGGCAAGACGGGGGCAACAGGTTTGGGGGCTGTAGGGTTTGCGCTCGGCTCCTGTGGGGCCATGGCATCGGGGGCAAAAGGATCGAACGCGGCTGTCTGCGCCTGTGCGCCACTGATCATCCCTGCCATCAGACAGACGCCAAGAGGTAAGCCGAAACGCTTGAATGTCCGCCGGTTCCAACTGACCTTTATTTTGTTCATATCTATCTCTGCCTTTAATTGTTTTTTTTAGAGGACCTGATCTTTCACGCGGATATTGCGATTTCACTTGTGTCTATGCAAGGGGAAACTACCACTTTTGGGTCTTTTCCCGGTGATCAAAGACGAGTATGCCGCCAAAGTCTGCGGGGGCGGAACGTGTCGTTGGGCTTGGTTGTGAGGGGCGCTCGGGCTGTTTTGCGACCACATGATGTTGGCTCAGCGCCTTGTCAATGTTGAGACGCCCGCCAGTTGCGACTTTATCTGCAAGGGCGGGGACCTTATCAACGCTTTGCAAGAGTTTAGCCTTGAGTTGAAGGTTGGTCAGGCTGGGGTCTTGGGCAAGCAAAAGTGCAGCAGCCCCCGCAACGATCGGTGCAGACATGGAGGTGCCGCTGAAGGCTGCGTAGCTGTTTGTCGGGGTTTCGTTTGTTCCGTCAGGGATGGTGCTGAGGATCTCGACGCCGGGGGCAGCCAGGTCCACATTTACTTTGCCAAAGTTTGAAAAGCGCGCAAGGTTGTCGTCTTGCTTGGTCGCGGCGACACTGATAATCCCTTCCGCCGGATAGCTGGCGGGGTAGTTGGCGAGGAAGTCGTCATTGTCAAACGCATTGTTGCCTGCGGACGCGACAATCAGGATGCCGCGATCACTCAGGGCTTTGTACATGCGTTTTTCCAGCGGAGAATTTGCTATACTGCCGAGACTGAGGTTGACGATCTTTGCCCCGTGATCGGCGGCATATTGTAGCCCAAGCATAATCCCCGCAGAGGTCCCTTGACCACAGGGGCCGCCCATAACTTTTAAGGGCATAATCTTGACGCGCTCTGCAATCCCTGCAATGCCGGTTGCGTTGTTTTTGACCGCGGCGATAGTTCCGGCCACATGGGTGCCGTGCATTTCATATAACTTGCGTGTGGGGTGGGCGGTACATAAAAAGCGGCCTGTGTTTGGGTCCGTACCTGCAACCGGATAGGGGTTGAGATAGGAATAGGCGAATTTGTTATTGTCATAAAAATTCCAGCCCACGACATCGTCCACATAGCCGTTGTCGTCGTCATCTTTACGGTTATTGGGGATTTCTTTGTCATTGCGCCAGATGTTGCCGGCTAAGTCTTCGTGATCATATTGGATGCCGGTATCAAGGACAGCGACAATGATATCGTCTTTTGTCGTCGGGCGGGCTTTTTCCCATGCCTTAAAAGCGGAAGTTTGTTGCAAATACCAAAGCTGATCCAGATGGGTGTCATTGGGGCGGTCATTCAGAATGTAGTGGATATAGTTAGGTTCGACACTTTCGATGGTCGGGTCTTGCGCGAGTGTGTTTGCCAGATTTTCCCAATTTCCACTTGCGGTAGGGTTGGAGAGTTTGACATGGGCAATGTTGAACAGGGAAAGGGAAGTGTCCACCGTTGCGTCTTTGTCAAGGGTTTGAAGCCATTGAGGTTTTTTGTCTTGGCTGAGGCTGTTAAAACCGCTTTTATCTTTAAAGGAGATTAAAAACTCACCCGCCACGGCTTCGGGTTCTTGCGGGGTTTTTAGGACTTTTGTCAACTGGTCGTTATCTTGAGCAAAAGCCGTGGAAAGCTGCGGAGTCGCAAAGGGAAATAAAATTAAAAAAAACAATGCAAAACTATGTATTTTTGCGCCAAATCCTGTATATTTTCTTAATGTATGCATTTTTGTGACTTTTTTCTGTTTCTTTAAGTTGTCAAATTTGTTGTTTTTGATCGTAAATGATGGGTCTAGCACCCGCAAAGTATTTATGAACAGACGTGGCGTTTTTTTTCGTTCGTCGGAGTTCGGGTAAGAGTTTTTGATATGAGTAATGATGGTTCAAAGCGGGAAGGCCCTTCGTTTGAAGTTGCTTTTGATGCAGAAAATCAGGCGGATCAAACCTCGCAACCCAAAGATGATGCGAAAAAGAAGGGCATGCCCGAACTGTCCCCCCTGCAAAAAGATTATTTGCTGGATGGTGGCGATCGTATGGTCGACGTGGAATTGTTGGCGTCTGAAGACTGGACCCCGCCTGCTTATGTGCGCTATCGCCTGTTGACTGTGGCAGCGGTTGTCTTGTCCGTTGGCTGGTTGTATGGCGCTTATGATTACGTTGAAACCTATTTTGGCTGGTCGACCCTGAGTGAGTTAATGCCTCATGAACTCGGTGGTTTGGCAGCCGGGTTTGTAACACCGCTTGCGTTGCTGTGGCTGGTCGCGGCCTACCTTGAACGTAGTCGTTTGCTGGAAAATGAAAGCAAAGCCCTGCGCTGGTACCTGCAACGCATGGTCTACCCGTCGGAAACGGCGGAAGAACGCGTGCGTTCCATCACCGATGCGATCCGCGGGCAAACGCGGGAATTGACCCAAGCGTCCGAGGATGCACTGGTGCGATCGCGGGCAATCCACGATATGTTGCGCGAACGTAGTGTTGATCTGGCCGAAGTGTCGAACGAAGCGGATATCAAAGCGCGCGAAGCCGAAGATACCTTGCGCCGTCAGGCCGAAGGTTTGCTGGATGTGTCTGATCGCGCCATTGATCGTGCGCGTGAAGTCGGCAACGTGCTGCATCATCAGGCCCATGACCTCATCAACGTGTCTGAACGCGCTTCCAGCCGCACCGAAGGTATCGCAGAAACCTTGAAACGTCGCTCGCAGGAATTGGAACGGGTTTCGGATAATGTGGTGGATAAGACCAAGGAAACCGCCTCCATCTTTGTGCGCGAGGGTAAAAACCTCCAGACCATCTATGAGGATGCAAAGCTGCGTAGCGGGGAAATTGGGGATCTACTGGCAACGGCGATGGGCAGTGTGTCCGCCACGGCGCAGGAAGCAGCAGATAATCTCGCCAAAAATGCCGAGCTGTTGGATACTCAGACCCTGAGCCTGAGAAAGCATAGTGCAGAAGCGCGCGAGCAAGGCGAAGAGATGGGCAAAGCCTTTGAACGTCAGCTCAAGGAATTGAACGCTACGTCTGAGCTTGTCAAAACCCAGACACGTCAGATTCAAGATAATCTCTCTTCTCAGACCAGCCATCTGAATAAAACGGCGGATCAGGTCAGTGATCGCGTCCGTGATATGCGCGAAACCTTGAAGGATAGCGCGCAAAGCCTAATGAATTCGACCGATAGTTCCTTGATGGGGATGCGCTCTACATCCGACGCCTTCCGTCAGCAGGCGCGTGAGCTGGATGCGGCAACAGAGCGCGCGATGGAGCGTACGAATAAACTGACAGATGCGGTTCAGGCCACAACTCAGGAGACTGTTTCTTCCGCCCATATGGCGACGGAAGAAATCAAGCAGGTTCAGGAACAGATCAAGGAAGCCGGGCAGGATGTCACCATGGTCGGTGAAGAAGCGAGGCAACAGCTTGAAGGGACGGGCGAAGTCTTGCGTACCCGTATGGATGAGCTGGAAGAACTGTCCACCCTGTCGGAGCAACGTTTGCAAAATGCCGGTATCCGTTTACAGAAACGCTCGCTGGACCTGATCGATTCTGCAACCAATGCCGCCAGTCGCATCCAGACGGTAACAACCGCGTTGCATGATGGCTCCCAAACCTTGTCGGTTCTGTCCGATAAGGGCGTGAGCAGTATTGAGCAAGCGGCTGACAGCCTGCGCCGTAGCGCACAGGAAGTGACCTTGCTTGGGGAAAAAGCCCGCAGTCAAAGCGATCAGATGGTGGAGCGTCTGGACGAAATGCGCGACAGTGCCGACAATGCCGACACTTCTATCAAAGCGTTGGGTGAGACATTGGCGGAACAACACGAACGCCTGCAAAAAACTTCGCTGTCTTCACGTGATGCCTTGACAGAAGCCGGTCGCCGCCTGTCCCATCATGCACATAATCTGGACCAAGCTTCCAGCGAGGCTGCCTCGCGTATGGAGTCTGTGAGTGCGACTTTGCATGATCGCACCGACGAGCTGGATCAGGTCAGCCAACGGACGGCAGAACGCCTGCACCAGATGGACGGGACACTGCAAACCAGCACACGGTCTTTGAA
Organism: Terasakiella pusilla DSM 6293; assembly: GCF_000688235.1. Classification (GTDB taxonomy): domain Bacteria; phylum Pseudomonadota; class Alphaproteobacteria; order Rhodospirillales; family Terasakiellaceae; genus Terasakiella; species Terasakiella pusilla. Next base: position 38,089 of record NZ_JHYO01000014.1, read on the forward strand.
AAATACCGCCGATGCCGCTGCCCGCCAGATGGAAAATTATTCTGCGCGTCTTGACCAACAAACGTCTACCCTCAGCACAACGGCGGATCAGGCTGCCAGCCAGTTGGAAACGGCGCAAGCCGCCATCCGTCAAAGCGGTGTGGAAATGGCAAGCACGTCCGATCGCGCAGCCAAATTGATGGCACTTGTTGGTTCTGGCTTCAAACGACAGCGTGACGCGGTGATGACCGCAACCGATGAAGCGGGCAAAAAAGTCTTTGAAATCGGTGAAAATCTGGAAACGCATGCCCTGCGTCTAAACGAGGTCGCGGATGTGGCAGGCAACAAGCTGGCCGATACTGTCACAGAGATGGAACATCGCGTTGAAGATGCAGGTATTAACCTGACCAAGCGTGTTCAGCGTGTCGGCACACAAGCCCAGTCGGTCGTTGAATCGGTTGAGCAAGCGTCCAAAGCCTTGGAAGATCAGGCCGATAAATTGGCGGCACAGGCGGTTAAGTCCAGTCAGACCATCACATCTGTTGGGGAGACGACGGAAATTGTCTCGCGGCGTACCTTGGATGAAAGCGAGAAAACAGCGTCCCGTCTGGATCAGATCGGTGAGACACTGCGTTCGCATGTGGCGACCCTTGATGGGGTGACACAAAATGCCCAAGGCACCTTGTTTGATATGGGCGAGATGTTGTCCAAACGCGGCGATGACATGACACGCGCAGCAAGCGAGGCCCGCAACCAGGTCCATCTGGTGGGTGAAGAACTGACCCGCCAGTCGGTTAAACTGAACGAAGTTGCCGATTATGCGCTGGGCCGTGTCAATCAGTTGGGTGATACCTTGGATGAGCGCACGGAAACCGTGACGCAGTCCATGGATCGCGCTGCCAAGATGATGACACAGATTGCAGAGAATATGCAAAAAGCCAGCCGCGATGCCCAAGCTGCAACAGATCAGGCAAATTCCCAGCTGAATAGCGTTACCCATAATATGGAACGTAGCGGCGACCATGTGGAACAAGTCACCCATCAAACCGTGTCTCAAATGAAAGAAGCCATTATGGCGATGCAGGATTTCATCGGTCAGCTGGAAGGCCGTTCTGAAAAAGCCGCATCGCGTATTGATAAAGCGGGCGAATTGGTGAGAGAACGCGGCGATCAGGTATCCGGTGTGGCGCAGCAGGTCTTGGCCGATGTTTTCCAAGCCGCAGAGCAGTTGGAAGATCGCACTAAAGTGATCATGTCGCTGGGCGAGAAAAGCGCGTTGCAATTGGATGCGGTGGGCAAGTCACTGGAGCGCAAGACCAAGACGGCCCAAGCCGGCACGCAAGAAATTCGCAAAGGTATCGAAGTTGCCGGTGCTGCGGTTCGCCAACAAATGGACGAGCTGTCCGGTACGCTGAACAAGTCCATGAAAGACATCAACGCCGCAACCGACAGCCTGGAAGAACGCGCGCAGGATGTGCAGCAGGTGTCCGATCTTGCGATGGAAAAACTGGGCGCGTGGGATGACAACCTGAAAACCCGTTCAGAACTGTTGCGCAAAACTTGGTCTGATGCGGCCCATGAAGCCCATGACGCCGCTAAGGCGCTGGAACAGCAGACCAAGGTGATGGGGGAATTGAACCGTCACGCCAAGACCCTGAGCAAAGACCTGAAAGAAGTGGATAGCAAGGTCGGCGCGGAAGACTTTATGCGCCGTCACGCCTTTGTGGTGGAATCGTTGCAGTCCCTTGGGGTGGATATCACCCGCGAACTGGAAATCGGCATTTCAGAAGATGAATGGCGCCGCTTTACCCGTGGGGATCGTTCCATCTTTGTGCGGAAACTTGCGGCCCTTAAAGACCGTAGCAAACTGAATGCGCTTAAGGATGCATATCGTGACCACGAAGCATTTAGAACCTACACCAACCGTTACTTGAAAGAGTTTGAGCAGTTGATCGGGCAGGCCAAGGAACGCGATCAGCACGGTATTTTGGCGAACACGTTCTATAGCTCCGATATCGGGAAGGTCTATTTGACACTCTGTCAGGGCTTGGGGCAGGAACCGAAGTAAGTCGCGGGGACTTTACGCTTTATCCAAGCGCCTTAGGGCAATGTCGATGATGAAATCGGCAATGCCCGGATGTGATCCCATGGCCCGCATCAGCCAGATTTTCTGCTTCCCCATCATATAAGGGCCAGCAGGGATGCCGTCTTCACGCATCTTTTCTGCTTCCTCCTCATTGGGCTGAACGCCAATAAAGTTGGGGATGTCCTTGGCCCCATGCACGCCTGCGGCAATCATAAAGGGTAGCACGATGACATTGGGGCTGGTGGTGCGGTTTTTCCAGCCATGCAGAAACGGCTTTTCTTCAATGAAGGCGGGGAGGATGGCTTGGGTCTGATAATGTTGATAGATCCGTGTCGCCATCATCACCGTTGTATCGTGGGAGGCGGGACGTTCGGGATTAGGGTTGCCATGGGCGACCAGAAAGACCGTGGTTTCATCAGGCGCGATCTTGCGTTCTTCCATCACGACCTTTAGGCGATCGGCAATCAGTTTGGGCAGGGAAGGGTGTTCCCCTACAGGTTCACAGAGATGGATTTTTTGTGTACCGCGCAAGGTCAGCGCCCCGTCCAGCCCAATTTCGCGCGGGATGACGACCTTATTAATGTGACCTGTGCAAGCAAGGTTGGGGACGATCACGACTTCGTCGCTTTCAACACCGTTTAACGCATCCTTCAGCTGGATCTCTTCTTTCCAAAAGGCGGTGCGCACATCGGCGAAGATGTTTTTTTCGCGGATGTACTGGGCGTGTTTGCGTGCCGGACGGGCCATATTCGGGCTTTTGCTGGAGCCGTGTCCGGCGATAATAAGGGTGGTGTTTTTAAGTCGTTCAGACATTGTTCAAAAATTTCGCAATTTCAATCACATGGCCGACAATCAATAAAGACGGCGGCTTGAAGTCACCTTCCGTACGGGTTTTGGGTAAATCTTGCAAGGTGGTGTAGGCGATGCGCTGCTTGTCCGTCGCGCCATTTTCTACAATCGCAGCGGGGGTGGTGGGCACGCGTCCGGCCTCGATCATTTTTTCAACAATGGCATCCAGATTTTTAAGGCCCATGTAAATAACGACCGTCATTTCAGGATCGCTGAGGGACGCCCAGTTGATATCCAGACCTGCGCCTTCTTTGTGGTGTCCGGTGATAAAGCGCACACTGCGGGCAAGGCCGCGGTGGGTCAATGGGATGCGGGCGGCTGCACCACATCCGGCAGCAGCGGTAATGCCGGGGACCACATCATAATCAATGCCCGCCATGATCAGATGTTCGGCTTCTTCACTGCCGCGTCCAAATACAAAAGGGTCGCCGCCTTTTAAGCGGATAATCAGTTTGTGCTCTTGTGCAAGGTCCACCAGCAGTTCGTTAATTTCTTCCTGCTTAAGGATGTGATGACCGGGCGCTTTGCCGACAAAGACTTTTTTGACATCCTTGGGGGCGAGGGCGAGAATTTCATCACTCACCAGACGGTCATGCACGATCACATCGCCGCTTTGGATGTAGCGCAAGGCACGGATGGTCAGTAAATCGGGATCGCCGGGACCGGCGCCGACAAGGATGACCCGGCCTTTTTCATGTTGATCAGCCTGCATAGGGGATGGTGTCCTTGTTGCGTGCCTCCCAAATAGCTTCTGCTTTGGCCTGAGCTTCTTCGGGGGTGTCCGCCTTGTCCATCAGGCGCAGGGCAATGGCCATGGTGCCTGTGAGTGCGGCGATGGCGTAAGGGTGTGTATCTGTGCCATGCCAGATGGCTTTCAGGCGGGTGATGTCCATCACGTCATCATGGGCTGCATGGTCGGCTTCTAGGGTTGCAGGCCAGTTTTCTTCACTACGTTCGCCATCGATTAAATATTGAACCGTGACGGGTTTGGCGGGTCTGCGTTCAATCTCGCCGCCTTCGCCTTTAAAGACGCACATGCGCTGGCCCAACAGGTCTGCGCAATCACGATGGATTTCGCGATAGGCAGAATGGGTGATGCATTGAAAGACGTTTTTCGCGTCCAGTGCATTGATCATACGGGCAAAGGTATTGACGGGGGTACGCACGCCCAAGGTAGCCTTGAGATCAATAATGCGCTGTAGGACCGGACTAATGTGCTCAAGACTGAGATAGGCAAAGTTGCCGGATGTCAGTTTGTCGGCGGCATCAGACAGGCTGGTCGCGGGGGCAATGCCAAGTTCGCGCAGTGTCTGGGCGCTAAACAGGCGGCCTTCTGTATGACCTTCCACGCCATGCATAAAGATTTTGATGCCACTGTCAGCCAACGCAAGGGCACCCAACAGGTAATATGGCAATTGACGGACTTTACCAGCATAGCTTGGCCAGTCCAGATCAACAACGGGCAAGCGATCGGGGCGATCCAGATGATCGCGAACGGCATCGATAAAGCCTGCGCCTTCTTGCGGGTCTTCGGTGCGAACCCGTAAAATGCACAGGAAGGCGCCCAGCTGGACGGGGTCCACTTCGTCGCGCAAAATCATTCCGGTTGCGGCTTTGGCTTCGTCACGCGTAAGCGGGCGGGACAGACGGGGGCCTTTACCGATAATGCGGATATAGGGGGCAAACGGATGTTCTTGCGACATGTTTCTTACTTTCTTGAACTCTTTATACATGCTTTTAGCAGCAGCAATAAACCAAGGTCGAGATTTTTTGTGTTTAAACCTTGCAAAAGATTGCAAAAGATTTTTAATACTTTAGTTCCAATTTTTTGAGAAAGGCCGTTTTACCAATGAGTTTAGAGCGACTTGCCACCTTGCCCCTCTTAAAAAGGTTAACACCGGAGCGACAGGAAACGGTCTACAAATCAGCACAAATCAATAAACTGCAATCTGGTAGTGTTGTATGTGAAGAAACTACAAATGTAAAGCGGATTTTATGGGTTCTCTCCGGTCGGCTTAAGACATTTGTCACACTTCATGACGAAGAGGTGGTGATTGATCTCCTGTCTAAAGGGGACCGTCTTGGGTTTGTGGAGGCTTGTGCAGGGCTGCCCCATAGCGTGTCGGCAATCGCAATTGAGGAAACAGAGATTTTAAGTCTCGACCTAGAGGTCTTTCAGCGCTTAACGGCCGAGTATTTTGATTTTCAATTGGCCGTCTTTGCCAATATTTCTGCGGAGATGCATGGTGCGGTGAAGGAGATTAACGAGCTGAAGGCAAAGAACACCTCAAAGCGTCTTGGCACGTTTTTGTTGGGATTAAGTGGGGCGGATCAGGGGACGGTTGATCTGGAATTACCGTATGATAAGCGTTTACTTGCGGCCCGTCTGGGAATGAAGCCGGAAAGTCTGTCGCGTGCCTTTGGTAAATTGAAAGCATGTGGTGTGATCACCCAGAAAAATCGAATTACGATTGGGGATGTTGAAATGCTACGTGATTTCTGTGGAGATGAGTATGAGTAAAGTTTTGTCAGATGATCAGATGATGCGTCTGCGCAAGGTGCCTTTATTTCAGGGGCTTACGGTAGCAGAGATCCGCATTTTGCTGGATCGTGCAGTTGTGGTGACCCCGCAAAAAGGGGCGCTGCTTTTTTCTCAAGGGGAAAAGGCGGATCATTTTTACGCGGTGTTGGAGGGGCAGGTGAAGCTGTTCACCACCACAGAAGAAGGTGAAGAGAATGTGGTTGAAATCATCTCCCCACTGATGAGTCTTGCTGAGGCAGCGATCTTTTTGTCGGCGCGTTTTCCCGTGAACGGGGAGACCCTCAGCCCTTGTGTGTTGGTGCGTATTGAAGGGCGCGCCTTTTTAAAACGGCTGGAGGAAAATAGCCTTTTGGCCCAACGGGTTTTATCCGGTATGGCGCAGCGCCACCGCCTCTTGCTCAATCAGGTTGTTCAACTGAAAACCCAGTCACCGGCACAGCGGCTCGGCACCTTCTTTCTGTCGTTAGTGATGGCTGGAGAAGGCGAGCAGGTTCCGTTGCCGTATGATAAGCATGTAATTGCCGCGCGCGTCGGCATGAAGCCGGAGAGCCTGTCGCGTGCGCTGATCCGCCTGCGGGATTTGGGGGTGGATTGTCAAAAAAGCAGTCTGATTGTCTCAGATGTGGATCGGTTGCGGCGTTTTTGTGAGGGGCAGGCGGATTAAGCCCGCCATGCCTTCACGAGGGAACAGAACTCTTCCACCGATAATTCTTCGGCCCGTTTGGTCGGGGCGATGCCAGCTTTTTCTGCCAGTTCTTCGCCGTTGACGCCTAGGGATTTTAAGCTCGCGCGCAGCATTTTGCGACGTTGTCCGAAGGCGGCTTGTGTCACTTTTTCCAAATCCGCTTGATCCACATCGACCAAGGGGGCCGCACGCGGCACAAGGGTTGCGACCGTGGACATGACCTTTGGCGGTGGCGTGAAAGCGGTTGGCTTGATATTGAAGTTACTGCGCACCTCGCACAGCCATTGGGTCAAGACGGACAAACGACCGTAGTCTTTGGTTTTAGGCACCGCAGCCAGCCGATCTGCCACTTCCTTTTGGAACATGAGAGTCAGGCATTCATATTCGGTGATATTGTCCAGCCAGTTTAAGACCAGTTGAGTGGAGATATTGTAGGGCAGGTTGGCAACGATTTTACGCGGCCCTTCACAGAGGCTTGCTGGATCAATCTCAAGGGCATCCCCTTCGATGATCTCCAGTCGGCCGGGGTAGGCGGCGGCAACTTCCTGCAAGGCTTTGATCGGGCGCTCATCACGTTCAATGGCGATGACTTTTTTTGCCCCTTCCATCAGCAGGGCGCGGGTCAGACCACCGGGGCCGGGGCCGATTTCAATGACTGTACAGTTGCTTAAGTCCCCTGCAGCGCGGGCAACCCGACTGGTCAGGTTGAGGTCGAGCAGAAAGTGCTGGCCTAGTGATTTTTTGGCGGCGAGATCATATTTGGCGATGACATCGCGCAAAGGGGGCAGGTTGTCTGTAGTCATAGGCTGTCTTTTTTACGTTGGGCCATTTCACCTGCCATTTTCAGGGCGGCGACGAGGCTGGTTTCACTGGCGATCCCTTGTCCGGCAATGTTCAGCGCGGTACCATGATCCGGCGAGGTGCGGATAAACGGCAGACCCAGCGTGACATTGACACCAAGGTCAAAGGCCAGTGTTTTGATCGGGATAAGGGCCTGATCGTGATACATGCACATGGCAACGTCATAGTTTTGACGGGCTGCTTTGTGGAACATTGTATCCGGTGGCAGGGGGCCGCGAACATCCAGCCCGTGATCTTTCAGGCGTTGTACGGCGGCGTTGATAAAGTCAATTTCTTCACGGCCCATATCGCCATCTTCGCCTGCGTGAGGGTTTAGCCCTGCGATGGCGAGGCGGGGGTTTTTAAGACCGGCAGTGTCTTTCAGCGCTTGGGCCGTGATCAGGCATTTTTCAACGATCAGGTCTGCACTTAATTGGGCGATGGCGTCTTTTAAGGCAACATGGACAGTCAGCGGGACCACGCGCAGCTCGTCACAGGCCAGCATCATGATCGGTGGTGTCTTAATGCCTGCCAGTTCGGCCAGAAATTCCGTATGTCCGGGAAATTCAAAGCCGGATTGTTTCAAGGCATGTTTGTGGATCGGGTTGGTTACAACCGCGCTTGCCGCACCGGACTGGGTGAGTTCGACCGCACGTTCAATCGAGCTTATGACCGATTTTGCCGTATGTTTGCTGATCACACCCGGTGTACCTGCTGTGACGGGATGTTCCAGCACCGGTAGCGCGTCCTGAAAGACGTCCAAAGCTTCGCTCGGATCAGAAATCGGGCACAGCGGCACGGTCCATTTGAGGTCATTTGCCAAATGGCTCAGGCGATGGGGGCAGTCGATGACAAAAAATGCAGGGAGATCCTGACGATGGTCGCGCCACGCTTTCAGGGTGATTTCACCGCCGATCCCGGCAGGTTCCCCCATTGAAAGCGCAAGCGGCGCGATCATAAACGAATGTCCACAAAGGCCGAGCGGCGTTCCTGTTGCAGCAGGCGGCGTTCTTCCCGACCGATTTTCTCCAGACGCAGGCGATTTTCGATCTCGCGGCGTTTGGCAATTTCCGGTTCTGCTGTCGCGGCTGCTTGACGGCGATCACAAACCATGATGACCATCATGGCATTCGGACGTTCAAAGAAGGTGATTTGACCTTTTTGTACATTGGCCAGAGTTTCGCGCAGTGCAGGCAGGGTCGTAGACATTTTTACATTTTCGATAGTGCTGCTTTGCGCGCCGGGAACCTGTTGTGCGACTTGGGAGATGGTTTCACAGGCTTGGATTTGTTGAGCGAGGTATTGTGCGTTTTGTTGCGCCTGTGCTTTGGTTTCAGGGGAGTTGTAGGGGAGCACAATCTGACCGAGGTCAAGGATTTCGTCCGCTGTTTCTTGCCCTGAAATACGTTTGTCATTGAGCTTTAAAAGATAATAGCCCGCAGGTGTGCGCACAGGTTTGGAATACTGACCGATGGGCAGGCGTTCCAGTGTATTTTCGATGTTGGGATCAATGTTGCCGGATTGCACCCACCCCAAAACGCCGCCTTCTGTGGCTGAGGGGCTTTTGGAGAAGTCGCGGGCCAGCCCTTCAAATGAAGATCCTTCCTGAATATGTCCAAGCAGGCGTTCTGCCATTTGGCGGGCGTTGGCTTCTTCCGAAGGGGTGTCTACGGGGAGGAAAATCTCTGCGAAGTTATATTCGGGCTTGCCTTTGTTTGCCTCGATCTGCTGCATGGCGGCGTCAACTTCTTGCTCGCTGACGGCAATGCGCTGACCACTCATACGCTTGACATAAATGGACCAAGCAATTTCCGCTTCGGCTTGTTCTTCCAAAATCATAATGTCCACACCGATCTGGTCCAAGGCCTGTTCCAGCATGTTGGGGTTGATTTTGTGAGACTGCGCATATCTTTGAAGACCGGATTTGATCTGGTCATCCTTGATTTCGATACCTTGACTTTCTGCGGCCTGAAGTTTCATGCGCTCGTCAATCATGGTGCGCAGAATCGAAGAGGCCAGTCGGCTGCGTACTTGCGGTGTATCAGGGATACGGCTGGTCGCAATGGTCAGACGCACGCGCTGGGCAAGGTCATGGGCCGAGATCACATCATCGTTGACCACTGCAGCAATACGCATGACACCTTGGGCGTAGCTCGGGTTCTGGAGAAAGAAAAGTGTCGCAAAAGCGATCAGGGCTGCACTTTTTGTCTTTTGAATAAGCTGTAACATGACCAAACGATTTATGAATTAAAAGAGAGAACACTGTAAACGGATTTTATCAAAAGTACAGTACCTTAGCCATCTTCCAAATGTAAGATCATGGTACTTCCCAGGAGCATACAAATTGTTGCTGGCGCCCAAGCTGCCAACAATACAGGAATACTGCCGGAAAGAGCCAGTGCCATAGAGATATCCGTGAAGAAATAGAGGATGAATCCGCAGAGCATGCCTCCGCTGACAACAAATGTGGTGCCGCCCTTGCGGGTATGGCGCAGGGTAAAGGTTGCGGCAATCAGGATCATGGCAGCCAGCAGCAAGGGGGTGGAGAGCAGGCTGTGATAATGCAGCTTGTGGCGCTTGCCGCTAAAACCGGCTTTTTCCATTGTGTCGATAAAACCGGGCAGGGACCAGAAAGACATGGTTTCCGGCGGTGCAAAACTGTCCTGAATTTTATTGAGGGTCAGGTCGGTTTCAAACCATAGTTCGTCATTATATTCTGTCGGTTTTTCTGGAATATGGACCTGCACATTATAAAGGTGCCAAAAGCCGTCTTCCAAGGTGGCGCGGTCTGCTTCGATGCGGTGAGAGAAGGTATCGGCGTCTTTGTAAACAAAGATGCTGACGTTGTTCAAATCCACATGTTCGCCTTGCTGCAGGACAAAGCGTGAGTGCAGAACCGACTGGCCTTCAAGGTTGCTTTGACGCAGCCACAGGCCATTTGCTGACAGGCTGAGCATACTGGTTTTGCCGTCAAAATAGCGGCTTTCCATTTGTTCAAAAGCGCTGAGTGTGGCTGATCCCAAGGGGTTGATTACCATAATCTGGAAAAGACCGAGAAGAAACGCGGCTATAATCGCGGGTGACATAAATCGCCACGCAGAAACACCCGCGGCGCGGGCAACCACCAGCTCATGGGATTTGGTTAGGCGGCTAAAGGCCGACATACCCGCAAAAAGTACCGCAAAGGGAAAGGTTTCTTGACCCAGATGGGGGAGCTTCATCAAGGCCATCTGTAGGGCGAGGATTGCGGTGACACCTTCTTTGTTGGCGGAACGACGCAACAGTTCAATGGAGTCGATCAGGAAGATCAGTCCAAGAAAGACCACCATCAAAATGGCAAAATGCAGGAGGAAATGTCGCCCGATATAAAGCGATAAGGTGGGAGCAAGTCTAATCATGATCTTTGAATACTGTCCCTCTTAAGCCCGATTTTGCGCGGCAAACTCAAGTTCGCGCGCTTCTTTTTTGGCACTGCGTTTGGGATGCCAAGCCATGAAGAAACTACAGACCGGGATCGGAAGCAACGTCCCGATGTAAAGCAGTGGCAGTAGTGACAGGTTTTTTGCCGCCATATTTGCCAGACCAAGGGAGGCCACCTGCAACAAAATAACCCCGGTGATGGCCAGCAGCACCCGTTTGGCCTGTCCACGTCGGCTGAATTGTCCGGCGGTCAGGAACATTAAAGCAGCCAAAGCATTTGATAAGGATAAAAACGGGCTGATCAGGCGTTGATGGCCTTCTACAATATGTTTACCGAAATCATGTGCAGGCAGGCCCGGCGTGGTTTCAGGATTTAACAGTTCCGGTACCATAAGTTCACGCGCTTCCGGTGTGCGTTGAACGTTTGCGGCTGTTTTGATCGGTACGTCGTGGGTGTAGCGGTCAAAATAGAGCATGGAGAATTTGCCCGTTGTGGGCTCGACCACCTGACGGTTGCCTTTAAACATAATGACGCGCGCTGATCCATCGACTTCAATCAACGCACCGCGTTGCGCCATCAGAGTGACCGGACGTTCCGCATCGGTCTCATCATGGACGAGGATGCCGAGCAATTGACCTTCCTGGGTGCGTTCGCCCACATAGACGGTGACATTGCTGCCGAGTTCGTTAAAGGCGCCTTCGCGCAGCAACAGGTGGGACATGCTATTTCGCAGTTCCCATTGTAGTTCGCGAAACAGTTGATAAGACTTGGGCACAAGGTAGAGATTAAGCGCGTAGGACGCCATCATCACGCACGCCGTCAGAATGAGGGCAGGACGCGCAATGGCCCAGTTGCTCATGCCACAGGCGCGCATAACCGGGAGTTCCCGGTCCATATTGAGGCGACTATAGGTAAAGGTCACGACCGCAAACAGCGCAATGGGCAGAATAATGGTCAGAAAGTTTGGCAGCAAAAGTGCGGTAAAATAGACAAACATACCGATGCCCAGACCGCGGTTTACAATCAATTCCACAAAGCGCAGGGATTGGGTCAGCCACAACACGCAGACAAGCGCGAGGGCGACCAGTACAAATCCGGCAAAGAGCTGTCTAAAAAGGTATCTGTCCAAACTTTTCATGATCGGGGAAGTATAATCCTTGATGCGCCAAAAGAAAGCAATATGATCGTACTTGTGAAAATTGCAAGCAGGGAGTCATTATGGCGGGAAATAAATGGAACAAACGCGGCATCGAAGTTGCCCGTACAGTGGCTCAATGGTCGAAAGATCAAAGCACGAAGGTCGGTGCCGTGGTGATGATGGATGATGGTACGCCTTTGACCTTTGCCTATAACGGATTTGCCCGTGGCGTCAATGATGATGTCCCCGAACGCCATCAACGCCCTGAGAAATATAAATGGACCAGCCATGCGGAAGAAAACGCGATTGCGAACCTTGCGCGCACGGGACAGCGCGCCTTGGGGGCGACCTTATATGTGACCCATTTCCCCTGTGCGGGCTGTGCCCGTAAAATTATTCAGGCGGGGATTGCGCGCGTGGTTGTCGATGCAAGCTCTATGAACGAGGATTTTCGCGCGCGTTGGGAAGCTGATATGGCCTGTTCCACCGAGATGTTTGGCGAAGGTGGGGTTGAAGTCATCATTCAGGACGATTGAGAACTGCACATAATGTATAAAGCAAAAGCCCCGCTGGTGATGACCAAGCGGGGCTTTTGTTTTGTCTTTGTCTGTGAGGCGACCTAGAGGTAGTCGTCTTCACATTCCAGAACAGCCGCATAGCCTTTGGTGAACATGTTCGCCAAGGCACCACTGACAGGCATAACCTGTTCTGTGAAGAAGCGCGCTGTGTTGATTTTGGCTTTCAGGAAGGTCGGATCACCTTCGCCTGCATCCAGTTTAGCTTGTGCGACAACAGCGGATTTCGTCAGCAGCCAGCCGCCGCAAACATTCCCCATCAGACGCAGGTAGTGAACGGAACCGGTTGCCGCTTGTTTCGGGTCTTCCTTAAAGCTGTCGATGAGCCATTTTGTGGCGTCTTCGATTTTTGCAACACCGTCTGCCACTTCGGCGGCCATTTCGGCAAAGACGCCGCCTTTGGCGTTGGCAGCCGCAATGTCTTCTTTGATCATGGGCAGCAGGATATCAAGGTAGGCGCCGCCATTCATGGCAACTTTACGACCGATCAGGTCATTGGCCTGAATGCCGTTTGTTCCTTCATAGATCGCGGTGATACGAACATCACGGAACCATTGCGGCGCGCCGGACTCTTCGATGAAGCCCATGCCGCCGTGGACCTGAATGCCATCGTTGGCAACTTCCGCGCCGATGTCGGTGCTGTAAGCCTTCACAACAGGTGTCAAAAGCTGGATCAGGGCATCCGCCTTGGCGCGATCTTCATCTGTTGTGCCTTTGCTGAAGAAGTCTTGCTGACGGGCCGCAAAGTAGGAGATGGCGCGGGCAGCTTCTGTTTTGGACTTCATGGTCAACAGCATGCGGCGTACGTCCGGGTGCTTGTCGATCGACACGGATGTTTTATCTTTAGACCCGATCAGCGGGCTTTGGGTACGCTCACGGGCATAGGCGCGGGCACATTGATAGGCACGTTCCGCAGCGGCGAAACCTTCGTTGCCCACGTTCAGGCGTGCGTTGTTCATCATGGTGAACATGCAGGCCAGACCCTTGTTTTCTTCTTTCACCAGATAGCCAGTGGCGTCTTCAAAGGACATGGTCGCGGTTGGGGAACCATGGATACCCATTTTATGCTCAAGGGAGATACAATAAGCCGGGTTACGTTCCCCCAAAGACCCGTCATCGTTGACCAGATATTTAGGCACGATAAACAGGGAAATCCCGCGTGAGCCTGCCGGTGCATCCGGTGTACGTGCAAGGACAAGGTGGATGATGTTTTCGGTCATATCGTGTTCACCAAAGGTGATGAAGATTTTTTGACCGGAAATTTTATAGGTGCCGTCTTCTTGTTTAACAGCTTTTGTGCTGACAGCCGCAAGGTCAGAACCTGCAGACGGTTCTGTCAGGTTCATGGTGCCGGTCCATTCACCGGAAACCATTTTGCCGAGGTATTTTTCTTTTTGTTCGTCAGAGCCATGTGTTTCAAGGGCTTCAATCGCGCCACCTGTCAGCATCGGGCACAGGCCAAACGCGATGGAAGAGGCGTTCCAGATTTCGCTGACCGCGTTGGACAGAACGAACGGCAGGCCCATGCCGCCAAATTCCGGATCACAACCGATGCCTTGCCAGCCACCTTCGATAAACTGCGCGTAAGCTTCTTTAAAGCCCGGTGCCGTTGTCACGGTATTGTCTTTCCAGACCGGGTTTTCCACGTCTGAGGTGCGGGCCAGCGGCGCGATGATGTCGCGGCCCAGTTTGCCCGCTTCTTCCAGAATGGCATCAACCATGTCTTCGGTTGCTTCTTCATAGCCTGGCAGTGCAGTGATGCTGTTCAAATCGAACACATCCTTGATCAGAAATTCCATTTCATTGATCGGTGCATCATAGACAGTCATGGTCTTAAACCCCCTTAAAGTCGGTCGTAAAGTCGTGATTTTTTAACTTGTGGAGACTATAGTCGATATGTCTTCGCAAGTGCCACATAAATGTTCGGGCTACGAATTAATTTTTTGTGACGAAGATGTAAAAGAATGTATGGGATTTCATTGTATTAGCGGAATATCAAGTACTTATGCATATCATTCGTCTACCTCTGTCGATCGATCATCAAAAAAAGAAAGCGATATCCATCTATCTCCCTTTCTTCATATATCTGCATTTTGTGACATCGCAAGAGTTTGAAACCCTGTTGCCGGACGCACTTGCACAACGGCTGAAGAAAGCCAAGGCGCATTTTTTTCAGGAAAATCGCTTTTTTAGTGATGCATATCAGGATGATTATGTGCGCCATCCTTATATCCGGCTGTTGTGCGGGCCGGATGTGCATAAGTTTCTGGTCAAAGTCCTGTCGCTGAACTACCAAACCCATCGCCCTTTATTGAATGAGGAAGCGGGCTCATTCACTGAATTTTTTGCTGATTTTGATTTGTTCTGGAACGATAACTTCCGCAGCAAAGGCGAGGGGCTGGATGAAGGCCAGTTGCGCGACGTGTTGTTTTGTCAGGCCTGCATTCGCACGCAATATGAACGGATCAACGAAAAGAAGACCTTGCGCGATAAACTGGATGATTTCGCCAAAGCAGAACTTGCCGCTAAAGAGGATAAAATCCAACGCCTTGAGAAAAAAATGCAAAGCCTGCGCGAAGAACTGGCTGATATGCAAGGGGCAAGGGATCAGGCTGTAGAAGAGCTTGCTCATGCCCAACGCCAGAACATGGTACTGGTGCCGAGTGACCCGCATTATATGCTGGGCCTACAGCCGGATGAGGCCGATAAAGTCGAGAAACGGTCCAGGGCGTTGCTAAAAGCATTGCACCCGGACCGTACAGGGACACCGGAAACCGCGTATCTGTTTGACCTGATTGTCAAATCACGCGATATGGCGCTGAAATAGAGGCCTTACACTGCGCGGGAGTGCTTTTTCTGGCCTTTTTGCAGGTAAGTATCAAATATAGAAGCGACCATACGCATGAGAGGACGACCTTCTTCCGGTAAGGTCAGGACGCCATTTTCAAGGGTACAGAGGCCATCTTCCACTAAGGGATGGAGTTTTTCTTCCTCAGCGGCGAAGAAATCTTCGGCGACATTGTGGTCCCGGCACATTTTCGGCAGATCGACTTTCATGTTGCACATAATCTGTTCGATGACCGCGCGGCGCAGGATATCTTCGTCCGTTAGTTTGCATGTGCGACCAATAGGCAGAATACCCTCGTCGATCATGCGTTTGTAATCGTGCAAAGGCTGGACGTTGGCGATGTAGCCTGTCGGTGTCTGCCCGATGCTGGAGGCACCTAAGGGCAACATGACCGGGTTGTTATCGACTGTGTAACCTTGGAAATTACGGTGCAGGCGTTCTTCTTTCATGGCGAGGGTCATTTCGTCGTCGGGACGGGCATAATGGTCCAGACCGACTTTGACAAAGCCGTGTTCTACCAGACGATTGGCAGCCGCTTCCATTTGTTCCCAACGTTCTTTGGCATTGGGCAGAGCTTCTTCCGGGATCAGCTTCATATGGCTTTTCATCCACGGTACATGGGCGTAGCCAAAGACGGCAAAGCGTTTGGGGTCAAGACTGACCGCACGGTCCACCATGTCCAGAACACGTTCTGTTGTCTGGAAGGGTAAGCCATAGAGCAGGTCAAAGTTGATGGAGTTGATGCCATACTTTTTCAGCCAACCCACCACGTTTTTGGTCACGTCAAAGGGCTGAATCCGGTTAATGGCAACCTGCACTTCTTCATGGAAATCCTGAACCCCGATGGAGGCACGGTTGATGCCTGCTTCCGAAATCGCTTTGACGTATTCTTCTGTCGCGGTGCGCGGGTCAAGTTCTACCGCCAGTTCGGAGCTTTCATCAATGTCGAAATGCTGTTTCAGCTTATCGATGATGGAACGCCAGTCTTCCGCCTTCAACATGGTCGGGGAGCCACCGCCCCAATGGACGTGCTTTGCGGTCATACGGGCGGGCAAAGCCTCTGCCAGCAGTTCAATCTCTTTATGAACGTAGTTTAGATATTCGGTGATCGGATCGTAACGCTTGACGATCTTTGTGTAACATCCACAGAAAGAACACATCTCGTCACAAAACGGAATGTGGATGTAGAGGGAAACGCCAACGGTGGGATCAAGGTCCTTCAACCACGCGCGATAGTCCGCATCTGTTTTTGTGTCCAGAAAATGCGGCGATGTGGGGTAGCTGGTGTAACGCGGTACACGCAGGTCGTATTTTTCGGATTTTTCAGCGATAGAAACGTTCATGACACAGTCCCGCAGTTTTCTTTGGAGGTGGTTGTTGTAGCTATATGGCGTTTAATTGTGGTCATTGTTAGGCAATTCATAAGTATAATTTTGTATGTTTTTTATGGACCAACGGTAGTCTGTGAATTAGGTTCAGATAATAATTTATAAAGGGTAAGAGAAATTTATATGTATCGGCTTTTGCTGGGTATCATATTTTCATGTGCAATGCACCTATCCGCCAACGCGACGACTTTGCAAGGGGTCAGTATCCGTTTTTGCGGTGATGGATCGGGGTGGCCACCCTATACCTACATGGATCGCCATGAGCCGGGGATTGTTAAAGGGTACGATGTGGATGTCATTCATGAAATCCTCGATCCCTTGGGTATTGAGCTGGAAGTCCATTTTCCGTCGTGGAAACAATGCCTTGAAAGAACGGCCGACGGGCATGCTTTTCAGGTGGCGTTGAGTGCGTCTTTTGAACAGAGCCGTACAGAGCATTTTATATACACGCGCAGTTATTACCGGACACAGCAGCATTATTTTTATGCCCGAGATCGTTTTGAAACGGCACCGGTTGTGAAAAGGGCAGAGGACCTCTTGCGCTATGGCAGCGTTTGTGGCCGGTATTCTTATAATTACGAAGGGGCGGGGCAACTTAAAAATACCGACATTAAACGAGTTGCCAAATCCTACTCGGCGTTGGTCGCGCGCACGTTAAATGGGGATTGCGCGTTCTTTATTGGGCGACCCAGTGTCCTAAAGGGCTTCCGCCTGGTCGGGGAAAATCTCATAGATAATGATTTGCTCGCTCATGCGCCTGTCCCGGATGCAAAGCCAGACTATTTTTATATGCTGATTTCCAAAAATACGCCTTACGCAAATGAACTGAAGACCATATTGGATGATGGGATCAAGCGTTTGCAGGAAAACGGACGTTTGATAGCAATTTTACAAAAATACCAAAAGATGATGGAAAACTAATCGTGAGAAGACAAAAAAAGCTCCGCGAGATCACGGAGCTTTTTATTTTGGTCTGTCGGCGAACGTTTATTGAACGTCCGCAGCAACTTGCATTTTCACAATCTTGTCAGGGTTGGTCACCTGACCATTGTTCATGCTGCTGCCTTTTTTGATGCGGTTGACAAAGTTCATACCGTCAACGACTTCACCCCAGACGGTGTACTGGCCATCCAGATGGGCCGCCTTTTTAAAGACGATGAAAAACTGGCTGTTGGCACTGTTCGGGTTGGAAGAACGCGCCATAGACACGGTGCCTGTTGTGTGCAGCGCGTTGGAAAATTCCGCCGGCAGGTCTGGATAGTTGCTGCCGCCCATGCCGGTGCCGGTCGGATCACCACCTTGGGCCATAAAGCCGCGGATCACACGGTGAAACGGCGTGCCGTCATAAAAGCCTTCGCGGGTCAGCTTTTTGATACGTTCCACATGCAGCGGAGCAAGGTCGGGCCGCATACGGATCACCACACGGCCATCTTTCAGGTCCATGTAAAGCGTGTTTTCTTTATCAAGATCTTGCGCTTCGGCCTGAAAGGTCAAGACAAAGACGCTCAAGAGGGTCAGGAGAAAACGTTTCATGATTAGGCCTCTTCCAGGTCGGCTGCGACGTGCATTTTAAGGATGCTGTCAGGTTCATCTACGCTGCCGTTATTGAACGGGCTGCCTTTTTTGATGGCGTGGACATGTTCCATCCCGTCAATGATCTGGCCCCAGAAGGTGTATTGGTTGTCCAGATGCGGGGCGCGATCAAAGCACAGGAAGAACTGGCTGTTTGCGCTGTTCGGGTCCATCGCACGCGCCATGGAACAAGACCCTTCGATGTGCGGCTCGTCAGAAAATTCAGCTTCCAGATCGGGATAGTCGCTGCCGCCCATACCGGTGCCGGTTGGGTCGCCGCCTTGGGCCATAAAACCGTCGATTACACGATGGAACACAACGCCATCGTAGAAACCTTCACGGGCCAGCATCTTGATGCGTTCAACGTGTTTTGGGGCCAGATCGGGGCGGAGTTCAATGGTGACACGACCATCTTTGAGGTCAAGAAATAGTGTGTTTTCAGGATCTTTGATTTCGACCATGTAAAAGCTGCCTTAGTGTGTTTGAATTCAAAATGGCGCACAGAGTAACATAAAATCAAAGAGGCGAAAGGGCGTTTTTCCTAAGCAACAAAATCAAGGGAGCGCTGGAAGCCTTGCAAGACCCCTAAAATGCGGTCGATTTGTTTGAGTGTTTTTTCGTTGCCGGACGGGTAGCGGCGTTCAAAATCGTACTTTTCTTCCCATTCCGCAATATAGTCGCGCGGGCGATCGGGGTCGGCACGTTGTCCGGTCAGCGCCCCGACGGTGGCTTCAAAACGGGGGTGAAGTTCCGGCTGAAAGGCCAGCATGGAATATTCGTCATAGGTCAGCGATCCATCGATATAGAGATCAAGGCTGATGTCGGACATTTCGCGCGGGGTGGTGTTGCGAATGTCGAGGCCTTCTTCTTCATCTTGTGAATTTTCGTTGTACGTCTCAAGATCGATTTCGATGCCGTTAAACTGGACAACATCTTGCGGGGCAGTGCGCTTTGTCTCCTCGATCCGTTCCAGATCCTGCTGACTCGGCGGTGGGGTGATCAGTGGGTCTGGTCTTGTATAAACGTTGGTCCGCGACAGGTTTTCCTGCTCTTGAAGAAAGACGTGAGAGAGGCTGGAGTCAATTTGCATCGTCCATTCCTTTCCTGTTGTCATTCTGTGGGTTGAGCGAGGGCATTATTCTGCCGCGGTTAATCTGCATATGTCTTTCGGCTGTCCGTGTTTGAATTTTTTAATTTCATACATCGACTCGTCTGCGGCACTCATCAATGTATGGGTCATGCTGTTTTGATCGTAAAATTGCAAGCCAACGCTGGCTTTTAAGTCAATGAACTGATCTTTCCAGCGCATGGAGGTGTTGTTGAGTTCCGCGGCAATTTTGCCGATGCGTGTTTCGCCATCTTCCCAGCCGCTACGCACCAGAAGGACCGCAAATTCATCCCCGCCAAGGCGTGCGACATAGTCCATGCCGCGGGTCATACGTTCCAAGACACGTGCCACATGGCACAAGACTTCATCCCCGCAGGTGTGACCGAAATTGTCGTTGATGGGCTTAAACTCATCCAGGTCGATATAGGCCAACACACCGGTTTCTTTAAATCGACGTGCAGAGGCAAGGACGCGATGGAGTTCGGATTGAAAACCGCGCCGATTGAGGATGCCGGTCAGGCTATCGGTCATGGCGAGGCGTTCCAGATAGGTGATCCGTTCGCTTTGTTGGTTGAAATGCTCTTCCACTTTATAGGCGAGCTGAAGGGCCTCGTGCAGGGCATGTTCCCTTTCGGCCGCGCTGGCACGTTCATCAAGACAGCCAGCCAATTTACAAATCCCGCCAACAAGCTGACTTACGGGGGGATCGGTCTGCTTCATATTGTCAAACATCTGCGTTTTTTTGCTTTCTTTTACGTTTCTACAATGACCTGACGCATTCCTTAGTTTTCAGAGCATCTTTTTTCAAAACCGATCTTACTGCCGGATTTTTAAAAGTACCCGCAAGGCTCATGCCAATATGGATGGTTTGGATTTATCGGGATTCGCGCTATATAGGCAGGGTGAGAACAGGCCTGTGCTAGGCAAAAATTGCCGCACTAGGCAAAAATGTTCCATGGTGTCCTAGGTGTTGGAGAGTTGTTTTGAAGTATCTTAAACTCGCGGTTATGTCCTTATTTATGCTGTCACAAGCCGAAGCGGACGAGGGCAATTTGCGCTCTCATGATGCCACTTACCTGATGACGCAAGTGCATCAATATGGGCGCGACTGGTCGCCGGTGGAACAGGCTCAGGGACTGTTGCGGTATAAGTTTCGTCGTACCTGTGACGGCTGGACGGTGGAACATCAAACCGCCCTGGACATGATTTATGAAAATGACGCCCGTTCGCAAATGGTCTGGCATTACACCAGTTGGGAAGCGCAGGACGGATCAAAGCTGCGTTTTCGCACCCGGACCCAGACCAATGGGATGGAAACGGAGAATATCAGCGGCGAAGCGCGTCATGAGGTGGGTGAAACTGCGGTGGTTTATAGTCAGCTGAGTGATAAACGTCTCAGTTTGCCCGCCGGGACTTATTTTCCGACGAGTCACATGGTGGAAGCCTTGAAGCAGGCGGAAAAAGGCGAGGTGCTGTTTAACGGTTTTTATTTTGATGGCAGTGACGACAATGCGGGTTTTAGTCTGGACACGGTCATGACCCGTTTTGACGGGAAACCATTAGCGAAAGTGGAAGATGTCAAGCTGGACAAACAACCCGCTTGGGACATGCAGTTGGCCTTTTTTGACTCCCAAAGTCAGGACAGCACGCCTTATATGGAAATTGGCGCGCGCTATCGTCAAGACGGGGTGACAACCCGATTGATGCAGAACTTTGGCGACTTTGTTTTACAAGGGCGCCTGATCGAATTGACTTACGCGGACGAACCAGTCTGCCCGTAAGATCAGAGTAAACGGCCTTTAAAGATGGCGTTGCCACCGTATTTTTGGCGAATTTCCTCAATCGCTTTTTCCGATCGGGTGTCTTTTTGCTGTTCTGCCAGTTCGAACAGGTCGGGCACGGCGGGTTCGACTTTATCGGCTTCTTCCAGCACTGAAAAACCGGTGCCAATTAAGCGATAGCTGCGGCCATCGCACAACGGTTCCAATAATGCGCAGGAACAGGTGAAGAGTTCTTCGCAGGATTGGGTCGGGTGGGGTAGTTGTTTGGATCGGGTGATGTTGCGAAAGCCGGTGGTTTTGACTTTTAAGGTCACGGTCCGACCGGCAAGATTGGCTTTCTTCATGCGTTGGGAGATTTTTTCGCACAACGGATAGAGCACCTCTTTTAATTCTTTAAAGCTATGGAGGTTGGAGTCGAGCGTAATTTCGTTTGAAATGCTTTTGGTTTCAGCTTCTGGCGTGACTTTGCGGTCGTCTTCGGCGCGGCAAAAATGATAAAGCCGTGCACCAAGGGCCCCATAGGCCCGCATGAGGTCGGTTTTATCAAAAGCCGTTAGTTGCCCGATGGTCGCGATCCCGTCGGAGGCCAGTTTTTTCTCCATCGCTGCGCCGACGCCGAAGATCATTTTAACGGGTTTATCCTGTAAATAATCTCTGGCTTCTGCGCGACCCAAAATGGCAAAGCCGCGGGGTTTATCAAGATCACTTGCGAGCTTCGCCAAGGATTTATTGTAGCTGAGGCCAACCGAAGCGGTAACGCCAATTTCTTTTTCAATACGGTTGATGAGGCGTACAAGGGTACGGGCGGGACTGCCGCCATGCAGGGCTTCTGTGCCGCTGAGATCAAGGAAGGCTTCGTCCACAGACAGCGGTTCCACTAACGGCGTGGCTTCAAACATGAGGTTGCGTACCTGTCGTCCGACTTCACCGTATTTGCCTTTGGATGGCGGCACAATCACCAGATCAGGACACAGCTTTAAAGCTTTGCTC
The DNA here is from genome assembly GCF_000688235.1 of Terasakiella pusilla DSM 6293. GTDB lineage: Bacteria > Pseudomonadota > Alphaproteobacteria > Rhodospirillales > Terasakiellaceae > Terasakiella > Terasakiella pusilla. Next base: position 59,891 of record NZ_JHYO01000014.1, read on the forward strand.
ATGGGCATGGCGGACCTGACCCCGTAGATACGGGCAATGTAACAGGCAGCAGCGACCACGCCCCGATGACGGCCGCCGACGACAACAGGTTTGTCTTTGAGGTCGGGATTATCGCGTTTTTCCACGGTGGCAAAAAAAGAGTCGCAATCAATATGCGCGATATGAAGGGAGTTCAGCTCGGGGTGAGACAGCAGGCGCACGGAGCCACAGACCGGACACCGTTGTGTTTCCGGTCGATCATCAAAACTATGGGCGCATTGGCGGCACAGGGTGGGCAGGGTCTCGCTCATGGCCGCATCATAACGCGCAACCGTGAGAACAAAAAGAGAATATTTTTAGGAAATCACACTTCAGGAGGTCGCAGGCCAGAGCCATGCTGCCCCCCGTACCCCGCTTGAATCGCCGTGCTTGGCCTTGACCAGCTTTGTGTCACATTCCTTGCCAAACACCCAGCGTGTCCAAAGGTCCGGGACCGTTTGATACCAGCGATCAACATTGGAAACACCGCCGCCGAGCACAATGACATCGGGGTCAAACAGGTTGATCACGCTAGCAAGGGCACGGGCCAGACGATTTTCGTAGATGAGAAAGACGGGATCAGTGATATCGTCCGGCAGGTTGGGGATTTCTTTGCTGTCGATTTTTGTCCCGCAGATGTTTTCAAAAGTGCGGGCAAGGGCAGGACCGCTTAAAAAGGTTTCAATACAGCCGCTTTGCCCGCAATAGCAGGGTTGGCCCGGCCGTTCCCCCTCTAGTGCCCACGGCAAGGGATTATGTCCCCATTCACCGGCTACACCGTTTAAACCGTTTAAAATTTGTTTCTCGACGACAAGGCCGCCGCCGACACCCGTGCCAAGGATCACGCCAAAGACGCTTTGCCCCTCTTGCGCGGCCCCGTCTGTTGCCTCGGATAGGGCGAAGCAGTTGGCATCATTTGCCATGCGCACGTCACGTTCAAGGGCTTGGGAGAGATTGTCCTGCAAAGGATGGTCAATCAACCATGTGGAATTGGCATTTTTTACCCGTCGTGTGTGTTTGGAAATACTGCCGGGGATACCGATGCCGACGGTGCCTTTGTGTCAGGTTTCCTGTTCGGCTGACAGGACAAGATCGCGAATCGCTGTGACTGTTGCGCTGTAGTTTCCCTGTGGCGAGGGGATTCTTTTTCTCAAGACCTCTTGTCCGTCGGGGGAGAGGCAGAGGATTTCTGTCTTCGTTCCACCCAGATCGATTCCGATTCGCATAAGAAATTCCAATAAGTTACGAAGTGTTAATCAATTGGGGGCATTGTATCACAGTAAGTGATCTGTCAATGGGCATATTTTGCCTAGTGGGTAAAATGCGAAACTCCTTTGCAGATCAGTGTGTTTGAATGTAAATTACAGGTTCGGCAATTTATGCTTAATGAACCGCAGTCGGGGAAAACCTTTTATGGTTGATAACGTTGAATCTAAACTGGGCATCACGAAAAAGGGCATTTCGTGCGCACTGGACCTTAAGAATAAGTATAAGGACAGCCAGCCGATTTGCGTGCCGGGTGAAAAAACCAAGATTTTGATGCCGGAACATCTGTTGAATATTCACCTGAATCTGGAAACATTGGAAGATCCGATGCCACTGTCTTTGATGGCGACGCGTGACCCTGAATCCCCGATGTCCATGGCGGCGGCTGCCCGTCTTAGCCCCAAAGCCGGCAAAAACAAATTTGTGGGGGAAGTCATGCGGATCGTGGCCGATGCTTCCAAGCATGAAAATGTGACCCATGCCATCAATATGCTGCATGAAAATGACTTTCATCCCAAAGCTATTGGCGAAGTGGTACGTCAGACCAACCGCGTGATTGTCCAAACCCGTAAACAGTTCTCCTCAGCCCTGCGTCAAAATCTGCACGCCTTGCTAGAAGGGGAAATGGCCCCGCGCATGTTTGTGCAGGAATTTTTCCATCTGACGGAAAACGGCAACCTGCGCCATGATATTCGCAAACGTTTGGTGACAAGCCTGTTGCTGTCCACCACCATGCGTCCGTCGATCAAGTTCCTGTTTTTGGAAAACTTCGATCGCCTGCCTGAAGCCGTGCGCATGACGATCATTAAAGACGTCCTGAATGCGCCGGAGAATCATCATACAGAGGTGATCAAGGAAGAGCTGGCGTGGATCGTCAACAATGAAAAAGGTGGGTCGTTTAAGTATCACTAGGATACCCAAAGCGACTTTCTTTTCATGGCGTTGAGACGTTTTCTCTGTTTTGTTTTATTTGTCTTTATGTTTCCCGCCCATGTGTTGGCGGGGCCACCTGTACAGACATTGATCATCGCCAATTCCAACTGGTCACCCTATAAAGGGGAGGGCTTGTTGAATGGGGGTTTGATCACAGATATCACCCGACAAGCGCTGGTGCGGATGGGGTATAACGTGTCCGTTGTGACCGTGCCTTGGAAACGGGCGCTCAGTGGGACCTATGACGGGATCTATCATGTCTTGCCCGCTGTTTGGTATACGCAAGAACGCGCCCAAAGGCTGACCTATGGCTCCGGCGTGTTGGAGGGTCGCATTGTGATTGTGACACGTCAGGATAACCCGTTTTTTTTCAATGATCTGTCAGACCTGTCGGGAAAACGGGTCGGTGTTGCGGCGGGCTGGGCCTATCCGCCCGCTTTTATGGATGCCGCGGATATTATTAAAGACGAAGCGCATGATCTGGATAGCAATTTACGTAAGCTGGCATTCGGACGGCTGGAATATGTCATTGCTGAAGAAATTGCGGCACGGTATACGGCAACAAAGCTGTTTGCTGAGGCCGCTGGATTTCTGAATTATTCTGCTAAACCTTTACAGAAAAATACATTGCATGTAGCGTTCTCCAAAAAATTGGCAAATCATGAAGATCTTCGTGAGAAGTTTCAGGTTGAAGTGGAGGCGATGCGTCGGGATGGGACAGTGGACCTGATCTTGAAAGCGCATGGCGTGAATGGATTAAAAATAACAGAATAAGATCATGCAAAAAATTCAATATCTATATGACGAACTCCCCGATGCGGGACAAGCAATCGAAGTTGCACGCGGTGTTTTTTGGATCCGCATGCCTTTGCCGTTTAAACTAAACCATATCAATTTGTGGATTCTGGATGATGGCGATGGTTGGACCATCGTGGATACGGGCATTAATCTGCCGGAGGTCCGCGAACGTTGGGACATGTTGCTCAAGGGGCAGTTTGCCGCAAAACCGGTTAAACGGATGATCGCGACTCATTTCCATCCCGACCATATTGGCCTTGCTGGCTGGTTTGAAGAAACTTTGGGCATCGATTTGTGGATGACGCTGGGGGAATGGGGCATGGCCCGTAACCTCAAGCTGGAAACGGTTGAACGTTCCAGCACGTATCTGACGCAGTTTTATCATCGCGCCGGCTTTGGCGAAGACCTGATGGAACTGATCCCGGAACGCAGTGTCTCTTACCCGTCACGCATTGCCATGCCGCCGGCGGGGATGGTGCGTATTCAGGACGGGGATGACATTCGGATTGGCGATCATGATTGGCGTGTGATCGTCGGTACGGGGCACAGCCCGGAACATGCGTGTCTGTTTTGTGAAGACCTGAAAGTCATGATTTCCGGTGATCAGATTTTGCCGCGCATCAGCCCCAATATCAGCATTTGGCCACAAGAACCAAAGGCTGACCCTTTGGCACAGTTTTTAGGGAGCCTTGAAAAGTTCGCTGAACTGCCGGAAGATGTTCTGATCCTGCCCTCCCATGACACGCCATTCCGTGGGGTGCATCATCGTTTGTCAGACTTGGCCCACCATCATGACGAACGTCTGGAAGAAACGTTCAACCTGTGCAAATCACCTGTCAGTGCCTATGAGGTATTAAAGGGGCTGTTTACGCGTAAACTTGATAGCCATCAGGTCTTTTTTGCGATTGGGGAGGCGTTGGCCCACCTCCATCACCTTGAAGCCAAGGGTATGTTGGTGCGCACGATGGATGAAAACGGGGTATATCTGTTTGCTCAGCCTTGATGGGGATTGTGTAAATCCAGTTTTCTGAGCATGTACTCTTCCATAAAGTGTCGCAACTTTTTGGCTTTGGCATTTAATAAATGACCGCTGGGCCAAATGGCAAAGATGTCGCGAACGGGGCCAATCCAATCGGGGAATAATCGTTGGAGTTGGCCCTGTTGCATCCCTTGGAGGGTCTCACTCAAGGGCAACAAACTCACCCCAAGACCATCGGTGCACAGATGTGCAGCCAAGCTGATGTCATTAACGCGGGTGCTGGGTGTGAGGTTCAGGACTTTTTCGTCGTGCGATAGCGTATGTGTTAAGATCCATTTTGGCAGATTTGGCGTCATGATCAGCCTGTGATCGGAAAGATCGCGAAAATGCTGAGGTGTGCCGTAGTGGTCCAGATAGTCGGGGGAGGCCACAAGGATTGTGGGGATCGCCCCGAGCTTTTTTTGATAGAGCGACGAGTCCGCTTGAGGGCCGATGCGCAGCGCGAGGTCACATTGCGACTGGGTAATATCTTCAATTGTGTTGCTAAGGTTCAGGTCCAGCTCAATTTCAGGGTAAAGGCGGACAAATTCGCTCCACATAGGGCGTAAAATCCCCAAGGAAATGTTGGTCGGGGCCAGCACTTTTAGCGGGCCTTTCAGGTTGTCTTTTTGATCGTTTAGGGATCGTGTGGTCTCATGAAACTGATGTACCAAAGGGGCGTAGGCTTGGAAATAACTTTCCCCGTCTATGGTCAGCGAAAAGCTTCTGGCGTTGCGGTGGAGAAGCTGAAACCCTAGTTGATCCTCCAGCTTTTTTAGGCGTCTTGTGACCGTGGCTTTAGGGTAGCCAAGTTGGCGCGCAGCCCCCGCTAAGCTGTTACATTCAACGATTTTTACAAAAAGGGCGATGTCATCAATCATGGTTTCATTTTTGGAATTTAAATGTTCAAATTTGTCATCTTAATTTCAATAATAAAATCATTTATTCCTGATGCCTAGATGTTTTTGAAAGCTGAAAAGGAGTACATGATGAGCTTTTGTATCAGTGCGGGGATTGAACTTACCGATCCGACCAAAGAAAGCCTCGCCCGTAAAGAAATGGCGAAACTGGTTGCTGAAACCGTTAAAGAACCGGGCTGCCTGAAATTTGAAATCCGCCAGAACCTTGAAAACCCGAGTCTTTTTACCTTGTGGGAGATTTGGCAGACAGCCGAAGATTTGGATCGCCATTTCCAATATGATCACACGAAAGCCTATCTGGCACAGGATTTGACACGGGTAAAATATGTCGAAAAACTGTCCCTGCTGGCGGGAGCGTAGGTCATGAAGCAACGACTTGTATTTAGCCTCGTCATGTCTTTGATTTTGTCTTTCTTGATGACGTTGTGGGTCACATGGATCAATCTGGGCTTCATCCCTGATTTTGTGTCACAGTGGCTAAGGGCGTTTGGCATGGCGTGGCCTGCGGCGGCGGTGATTTCATTTTTCACCGCGCCGTTGGTCCAGGTGATGTGTCGCAAGATATGTGTCTTGTTGGAGGGACCGGACAAGACGATTGCGACCTAATCGTTTTGGGTGGCGGCGGCGATCACATGGACCCACCCCAGATAGCCGTCGTCCGCTGCCTGTTTCCAAAGCTGCATGCCGCTATGGGCTTGCTCAAACGCTTCTTCCCCGATGGTGGGGATCAGTTGATTTTGTTTGCGTTCTAGCTGTTTTAGGGTCCAGCTATAGGTGCGCGCAACGTTCTCCGACCAGTCTTCCCACTTTTCCACCTGAAACCCCTGTTCTTTCAAATGGACTTCATATTCATATTTGGACCACATGGCCGGGGTCTTGATGCGTTTTAAAATCTGTTCACGCAAGGCAAGCGGGGTGGAGCGACGCAAGGTCACTTCAGAAAAGACCAGCAGACCAAAAGGTTCCAGCACGCGGTGGGCTTCTTTTAAAACCTGCGCTCTATCTGCGGCATGGAGAAAGCTTTCCTGACTCCAATAAACTTCGAAACTGTTGTCGGGGTAAGGCAGCTTGTGGAAGTCGGCTTGTTCAAAGCGTACTTTGTCACTTAAGCCTTCCGCCTCTGTCAATTCTTTCCCACGGGTCAGTTGTTTGTCAGAAATATTGGTGGCAAGCACCGGACAATCGAATTTGCGGCTCAGTTGACGCGCAAGGGTGCCATATCCGCAGCCGACTTCCAGTACTTTGCTTTTGGGATGTAACACAATCCCGTCAATCATTGTGTCTTTGGCGCGCTGCATAGCGGAAGGCAGGGCTTCGTCTTCGCGCTCAAACAAACCAAGATGAATACTGTTGCCCCAGATGGTGCGATAAATATCATCGGCGGTGCCGTCGTAATATTGTTTTGCAGCATCAACGGCATTCTGGATCGTTGCGGAATGGGCAAGAGATGGCTTTGTCATGAGGTAATCCACCAAATTAGATTGGGTACATACAAATGGAGCGCCAGTTTGACCTGACGCTCTACATTATAAGAGAAGAAGTATGGTCTTAAATTCTTAGGCGCAAGCAGTACTTTCTTCATCTGCACAATAAAGTGCATAAAGGGTCTCGATGATTGTTGACGCTTCTTCACCTTTTAAGGAGTAGTAAATCGTTTGGGCGTCACGGCGTGTCTGAACAAGGTTGTCACGACGCAGGCGTGCCAAATGTTGAGACAATGCAGACTGACTTAACCCGATGATTTCTTCCAATTCACCAACAGATTTTTCCATAGTGGAAATCTGGCATAAGATCATGAGACGGTGTTGGTTGCTCATGGCCTTTAGCAAGGTGCTGGCACGGCGTGCATTTTCTTCGAGTTTTTGGAGTTCTAAATCCATAGGATATATTCACTTTTCCGTATTTTACTGTATCTTGTATGAAGCTTTGTTCATATAAGAAGAACGCATAGCGGGACTATATGCAAATCAGTCGCAAAATGCCATTAAAAAAAACAAATTCTACGAAAATTTTGCGTAAATGTTGCCTTAAGAATGGGCACAATTTGTGAAACTGAGTTTCATTTTATTTTAGTCTCCGTTATAAGCGTTTGAGGAAACAGTAATTAGGGGTACATCGGTGAATATTGATCGGAAAATTGATACGACTGGCATGAAGTGTCCTATCCCTGTCCTACGTGCCTCCAAAGAATTGCGAAGCATGAAGGGCGGCGAAGTCTTGGAAATCTCCGCATCGGACTCGCAAGCGCCGAAGGATTTTGTCGACCTGTGCGAGTCCATGGGACATGATTTACTGCGCAATGACGAGGTGGAGGGCACCTATGTCATCGTCATTAAAAAGGGTGCCTAAACGGCTGTTCGACCTTTCAAGACAATGGTGAGCAACGGCGGGATAATGGCAAGCGTGAGCACGGCTGATAAGGTCAGCCCACCCAAAACCACTGTACCCAATCCGCGATAGAGTTCGGACCCAGCCCCGGGGAAGAGTACCAGTGGCAACATGCCGAATACACTTGTCAGTGTTGACATGAAGATGGGGCGAATGCGGCTTTGGGTCGCACTACGGATGGCATCTGTCGGGCTGTGGTCTTCTTCGCGGATGAGATAGAGGCTCTGGTGAACCAGCAAGATAGCGTTGTTGACCACAATCCCCACGAGGATGACAAAGCCCAAAAGGGTCAGCATGTCCAACGGTTGCGGTGTAAACAGGTTGAGCAAACCTAACCCCGCAACACCACCCGCTGTTGCCAAGGGCACCGATAACATGATCACAAAGGGATAGACGAAGCTTTCAAACAATACCGCCATGGTCAGATAGACAATCGCAATCGCCAGCAGCATCTCCCAGACCATAGCATCCCAGGTTTCGGTCAGCTTGTCTGCGGTACCTGACATATGCATGGTGATGTCAGACGGGATACCTTCTTTTTCCAGCTCCATCATCACTTGTTCCCGCAGGATATCCATGGCGCTTTCAAGGGCGATTTGTTGGTTCGGTCTGACCTGCAGGGTCACGGTCCGCTGGCGTTCAATGTGGCGGATCTTTGTCGGGCCGGATGTTACTTCCACATCGGCAAGGGAATTCACCGACAGGATTTGACCCGACTGGGTGACAACCGGCAGATAGCCAATGTCTTGTGTCTGGGTGACTTCGTTTGTATTGCCTTTTAAAGTCAGGTCAATGCGTTTGCCATCAACGGTGATTTCCGCAATACGCATGCCGTCGTTAAAGGTATCAACCGTCTGGCCCAGTTCGGTTGCGCTGACGCCGTTATCCGCCAGTTTTAGCGGGTTCGGATAGACGCGAACTTCCGGTGCACCTAGTTCCAGCCCCGGATTGGGACGGAACTGGTGTCCTTCACTGCGCGGTAACAGCTGATTGATCTTCATGGTCGCGCGTAAGGCGACATCCAGCACCTGTTCCAGATCTGGACCGGAAATGTTCAGATCCACGGATCGCCCAGACCCGATAGATCGCCCAAATAGGGACGGCTGAGAAAATAGACCAAACGTGCCCGGTTCTTCAAAAACAGGCTTGGTCAGGATGGGGATCAGTTCAGAGACACGATCCGGCTCGACGCTGGAGGCGCCGACAAAGGTGCGGGTAGGCAGGGCGACGAAGAAGAAGTTATCCATCTTCGGCGGTTGGCCCGCTTCACTTTCCGGTCCTGTTTCAGATGCCCAAAGGTGCTTGACCGCCCCTTCAATCCGATCCGCAATTTGCACGGTGGTGTCCAAATTATATCCCGGTGGCGGGAAGGTCATGCCAAAGACAAGGTTGCGGTTGCCTTCGGGGAGATATTCCATTTTCGGCAAGAAAGCCCAGCTCGCGCCAAGGGCAGCCAGACTAACCGCGCCAACGATGGCAAGCGAGGTCAGACGTGATTTCGTGACAATGTCGGTGTAGCGAATGACCCCGTTGACAAAGGCTTTGGCAAAATTATCGATGAGGGGCAGTTTGACTTCTTTATCATCCGCCACATAGTCGGCTTTTAATAAGCGGTTGGAGAGGGCCGGAATAACCGTGACTGCGACCAACAGCGACAGCAGAACCGATACGGAGATCGCAACCGCAATGTCGCGGAACAATTGACCGACTTCAAGGTTCATGACCAACAAGGGCAGGAAAACCAATACGGTTGTGAGGGCGGAAACAAGGACAGCGCCCCAAACCTGTGCCGCCCCTTGATAGGCGGCTTCGCTGCGCGATTTACCTTCCTGTCGCAAGCGGTAGATATTTTCCAGCACCACAATGGCAGCATCGACCACCATGCCGACCGCAAAGGCGATCCCGGCAAGGGAAATGACGTTGATGGATCGCCCCATCGCCGCCATCGCAACGAACGATCCGATGACCGAGACCGGAATAGCAAGGGAGATAATCAGCGTTGCCCGTGTGGAGCGCAAAAAGATCAGCAGAATAATCGCAGCAAGGATACCGCCGATATAGATATTTTGCTGCACCAGTTCGATAGCGGAATTGATATAGACGGTTTCGTCATAAACTTGGGTGATCTGCAGTCCCGCTTCGGGTAGGGTGGTTTCGTTGAGTTCCTTTAGCGCTTCTTTGATGCCATCCATCGTTTCGATGACGTTGGCTCCGGTTTCGCGCACCGCATTCATGGCAAGGCCGGGTTGGCCCAATCGCCGGATATTGGCGCGGGGTTTTTTGTAATCAAAACTGACGTCGGCGATATCCGCGATCCTGACCCGCGCGACCCGCCCGCTGGTGGCATCACGGGTACTGCGGACCACAACATTTTTAACTTGTTCGGGGGTGTTTAATTCCCCTTCCGTGCGCACCACATAGCGGCGTTTGCCTTCATCCACATCGCCTGCAGAAATCGAGGCATTGGCAGTGCGAAGGGCGCTGGCGACCTGTGGGACGGTCAATTGATATTGGCTCATCAGGACGGGATCGACCTTGATTACCATTTCCCGTTCCGAGCCGCCGTAGATATTGACGAGGGCAACGCCCTTGACCCGTTCCATGCGGTTTTTGATCACATCTTCGGCAAAATCGCCAAAATGATGGATCGGCTTGTCATTGCCTGCCAGTCGCGTGATGGAGAACCACGCAATCGGGCTATCCTCACTGCCGGAGGTATCGAAAGTGGGTTCGTCGGCTTCGTCGGGGTAGCCGGAGACGCGATCAAGTCGGTTGGCGACCAGTAACAGGGCTCTATCCATGTTTTGGCCGACTTCAAATTCCAGACTGATGGAGGATCGCCCGTCTTCGGAACTACTGGTCATTTCGTCCAGCCCCTCAAGGCCACGAAGCACGTCTTCCTGACGGTTGGTGATCTCGCGTTCAATCTCTGCCGGGGCGGCACCGGGCCAGTTGGTACGAATGGTGATAACGGGTTTGCGCACATCCGGTGTGAGCTGGATCGGGATGGTTTTTAAGGCAACAAGTCCGAACATAATAATCATGATGACCGCTGCAATCACCGCAACGGGCCGGAAAATCGCGTGATGGATCAGGTTCATGATTGTGACCCCATCGCCTGTACGGGCTGATCGGGGCGCAGGCGTTCGTTGCCGCGGGTGACCACTTGGTCACCGTCTTTAAGGCCGGACAGAACTTCAAAGTAACTGCCGATGGCTTCCCCTAGTTTAACGGGGGTAAGCTTGGCTTGTCCGTCTTTGATGGCATAGACAACGGTGCCGCCTTTTTTGTTAAGAATGGCATCTTTAGGGACGCTCAAGACGTCGCGGGCTTCGCCTTGCGGGATCAGGACGGTCAGGGTCTGGTTGCTGGCAAGGTGGTAGTCGGTCTGGTTAAAGTCCGGTGTAAACCGAACCGCGCGGGTGCGGGTCAACGGGTTTTCTTCCGGGATGATGGCGCGTACTTTCAGGGCAACAGAGGTCCCATTAGAAAGGGTTGCGTTGACAGCGGTGCCTGTGTTCAGGGCATCAATGCGCGCTGCCGGTACATCGGCTTCAATTTCCAGATTATTGGCGTTAATCAGGTTCAAGACCGTTTGACCCACACTGACATAATCGCCGCGATCCACATGGCGTCGGGTAATGGTGCCGGGGTAGGGGGCCTTGATCTCACTATAGGCAATATCAAGTTCAGCAAGGGCAAGGTCGGCTTTTGCGGTGCGCACGGCGGCTTGGGCTTCTTCCATGGCGGAGCTGGCTTTTAAGGTTTCCAGACGCTTGTCATCATAGCGCGCCTGATTAAAGGCAGCGGATTTGCGCAGACGTTCCAGACGCTTGAGTTCCTGGGTTACAATATTGAGTTGGGCTTGGGCGGTTTGAAGCGCAGCTTCTGCGCGTTGCAGGCTGCCGAGGGCGAGGGATTTTTTATGTTGAAGGCGATCAGAAACAAGACGAACCAGTGGTTGACCTTCAAAGACCTTGTCGCCGACTTCCACCAGCAGTTCTGCAACAGGGGCATTAATACGTGCCGCCACTACACCGGATTGGCGCGCGACCAGTCGGCCTGTAATCGGGACGGTCTGGCTCATATTGCGGTATTGTACGTTATCTGCCCCGACCATAGTGGCCTGTGGCGCTTTCGATTCCTGTGCTATGGGTGTGCCGGAAAAAAGCACAAGAGATGCTGCCAGAAAGCCTAGCATTGAAAGGGTTTTAGTCACCGTCGCCTCGCTGTTTTTTATTTTAGTTGAATTAGGTTATCCCTTTTTTAGAAAAGGTAAAGAGAGCGCGTTATAAAAAAGTGGCTTTTTTTCCCAGTTTTCATATGATGCACCTTAATTAATAAGGGAAGTCTGGGAAGAATTTAACATGACAACATTGTTGCTGACGCATCCGGCATGTCTAAAACATAACACGGGTGAACATCACCCTGAAAGCGTCTCAAGGTTGCGCACGGTCCTGCGTCATCTGGATCGCGAGGAATTTCATTTTCTGCAACGCGACCAAGCGCCCAGAGCGACCCATGCTCAATTGGAGCTGGCTCACCCGACAAGATACATCGAAGCGATTGAAGCCGCGGTCCCTGCTGAAGAGGGGCAATTTAATTCGATCGATGGGGATACAATGATCTCCCAAGGGACGTGGGAAGCGGCGTTAAGGTCCGTTGGCGGTGTGTGTTTTGGGGTGGATGAAGTCATGCAGAAAAAGGCGCGCAATGTTTTTTGCGCGACCCGCCCGCCCGGACACCACGCCGAAACAGCGAAAGCGATGGGGTTTTGTTTTTTCAGTAATGCAGCGATCGGGGCGATCCATGCCGTTGCGCGATATCCAGAAGTTAAACGCGCGGCTGTGGTGGATTTCGATGTCCATCATGGCAATGGCACGCAGGAGATTTTTTATAACAGTCCCAATTTGTTTTATGCCTCCAGCCATCAATCGCCTGCCTTCCCCGAAACGGGTAAAGAAAGCGAGACAGGTGTTGCCAATAATATCTGCAATGTGGAACTGGCACCCGGTTCGCGCCCCAAAGAATTTCGTGCTGCCTATGAAGAAAAGATTTTACCGGCTTTGCGCAAATTCAACCCGGACTTTCTAGTGATTTCCGCCGGATTCGATGCCCATGCGCGTGACCCGTTGGCGCATTTACGTTTGGGCACACAGGATTTTGTCTGGGTCACGGAAGAGTTGTGTAAAGTTGCCAATGAATGCTGTGACGGGCGTGTGGTCTCCGTCATGGAAGGGGGCTACGATGTCGATGCGCTGGCGAGCAGTGTGGCAGCGCATGTAAAAACACTGATGCGTGCCTAAAAGCTTGCTCAAACCCAAGGGGGAGTCTACATTGTGGCCCACTTTTATCCATAATTGAGTGTTGATGATGTCACAGTCCGAAATTGAAAACCTCAGCTTTGAGGAAGCCCTTGCCCAACTGGAAGAAATCGTTCGACAGCTGGAAAGCGGGTCAGGCAAGCTGGACGATGCCATTTCCGCTTATGAAAAAGGCGCGTTGTTGAAACGCCATTGCGAAGCCAAGTTGGCGGAAGCCAAAGCCAAAGTCGATAAAATCTCCCTCGCGCCGGACGGCACTGTTTCTGCGCAACCGACTGAGATTGCTTAAAAGGCGTGGCGATGACTGATTTAAAGCGCGCGTTACAAGTAGAAGCCGACAAGGTTGAAGAGGTGCTGGATCATCTGCTTCAGGAACCAGAAGGGCCGGAAGCGCAGGTGGTCAAAGCCATGCGCTATAGTGCGTTGGGTGGCGGCAAACGGGTGCGCCCGTTTCTGGTGACGGCCTCTGCCCGTCTGTTTGGCGTGTCTGAAGACAGCGCGCTACGTGTCGCGGCTGCCCTTGAGATGGTGCATTGTTATTCCTTGGTGCATGACGACTTGCCCGCGATGGATGATGATGATCTGCGCCGTGGTCGTGCGACCTGTCATATCGAATTTGATGAGGCAACGGCCATTTTGGCAGGCGACGCCTTACTGACCCGCGCCTTTGAAGTGCTGGCGGATGAAGCCACCCACCAAGACCCGAAAGTGCGCTGTGAATTGGTCAGCGAACTGGCCAAGGCGTCAGGCATGAACGGCATGGTCGGTGGTCAGATGATCGATTTGATGGCGGAAAGTCGTGAGCTTGATATCCCTGAAATCACCCGTTTGCAGCGTCTTAAAACGGGCGCCTTGATCGTCTTTGCCTGTAAAGCAGGCGCGATTTTGGGCAAGACGGGTGAACTAAAACGCCATGCGCTCCGTAATTATGGACATGACCTTGGTCTTGCGTTCCAGATTGCCGATGACCTGCTGGATGTGGAAGCGTCCGTTGAAGAAACGGGCAAGCAGGTCGGTAAGGATGCGGATCGGGGCAAAGCGACCTTTGTGTCCTTGTTGGGTGTTGATCGTGCGCGCGAGCAAGCCCATATCTTGTCTAATCAGGCGTGTGATCATCTGGATGTGTTTGATCAGGGCACAGAGCTATTGCGCGCGATGGCGCAATATGTTGTAAACCGCCGTAGCTAATTCAAAAGAATTTTTAAGGAAACCGTCGTGTCTGACACTCCATTGCTTGATACCGTAAAATCTCCCGCTGATCTCAAGGGGATGGATATGGACCAGTTGCACCAGCTCACAAAAGAGCTGCGCGACGATGTGGTGCGCAATGTGTCACGCACAGGCGGGCATTTGGGCGCAAGCCTTGGGGTGATGGAACTGACAGTGGCCTTGCACCATGTGTTCAACACGCCCGATGATCGCATTATCTGGGATGTGGGCCACCAATGTTATCCCCATAAAATCCTGACAGGACGGCGCGGCGAGATGCCGACCTTGCGCCAACCGGATGGTCTGTCCGGTTTTACCAAACGCAAAGAAAGCCCGTATGACCCCTTTGGGGCGGGGCACAGTTCTACCTCCATTTCCGCGGGGTTGGGGATGGCGGTTGCACGCGACCTTAAAGGCGGCAAAAATCATGTGATCTCGGTGATCGGGGATGGCTCCATCACGGCAGGTATGGCCTATGAAGCCATGAACAATGCCGGTGCGCTCGACAGTCGCCTGATTGTGATCCTGAACGATAATGATATGTCCATTGCCCCGCCTGTGGGCGCCATGAGCTATTATTTGTCTGAACTGCTGACCAGCACGACCTTAAAATCCTTCCGTCACAGTGCGAAAGATCTGGTCAAGAAACTGCCAAGCTCGATCTTTCAGACGGTCAAGGGTGCGGAAAGTGCCGCGCGCAAGATGGTCACGGGTGGATCAAATATTTTTGCAGACCTTGGTTTTTATTATGTCGGTCCGATTGACGGGCATAATCTGGATCATGTGGTGTCCGTGCTGGCAAATCTGCGCGATGACAAAGACCCTGGCCCGGTTCTGTTGCACATTAAGACCAAAAAAGGCCACGGCTATGCGCCTGCGGAAAATGCAGCGGATAAATACCATGGTGTGTCCAAATTTGATGTGGTGACAGGCAAGCAGGTGAAAGCCAAATCAAATGCCCCAAGCTATACGGGGGTGTTTGCCAAGGCCCTGATTAAAGAAGCGGAAACCGACGAGAAAATTGTCGGCATCACAGCGGCGATGCCATCAGGCACCGGACTTGATAAGTTTGCTGAACGCTTCCCCGATCGTTGCTTTGATGTGGGGATTGCGGAACAACATGCGGTCACCTTTGCCGCTGGTATGGCAACGGAAGGGATGAAGCCGTTTTGCGCCATTTATTCCACCTTCCTGCAACGTGGCTATGACCAATTGGTCCATGATGCGGTCTTGCAGCACCTGCCTGTGCGTTTTGCCATTGATCGTGCTGGCCTTGTGGGGGCGGATGGTCCGACCCATGCGGGGACGTTTGATATTGCGTACCTCTGTACCTTGCCGGATATCGTTGTCATGGCACCGAGTGACGAAGCTGAATTGATGCATATGGTGGCAACATCCACCACCATCGAAGACCGCACCAGTGCCTTTAGATATCCCCGTGGGGAAGGTGTCGGCGTTGAATTGCCGGAAAAAGGCCAAGTGCTGCAGATCGGCAAAGGCCGCATCGTGCGCGAAGGTGGCAAGGTTGCCATCCTGTCTTACGGGACGCGCCTGAAAGAAGCCTTGCTGGCTGCGGAAAAGCTGGAAGCGATGGGCTTGCCGACAACTGTTGCCGACGCCCGCTTTGCCAAACCGATTGATACAAAACTGACCCGCAACCTTGCGCAAAATCATGAAGTTCTGATTACGGTGGAAGAAGGGTCCGTTGGCGGTTTTGGTAGTCAAGTTGCGCATTATCTGATGATGAGTGGTCTGTTGGATGGCGCCCTGAAACTGCGCTGCTTGACCATGGAAGATCGCTTTGTCGATCAAGGCAATGTGGAAGCGCAATATGAAGCAGCGGGCATCAATGCTTCTGGTATGGTGAAGACCGTGTTGCAAACCTTGGGGCGTAAGGTTGAAGATGTCCAAGGTGCCTGAGAAAAAAGTTAAAGTCGCCAAGCTACGACTGGATCAGTTGTTGGTGGACCGTGGATTGGTGGAAAGCCGCACCCGCGCCCAAGCCATGATCATGGCGGGTAACGTTTATAGCGACACCAAGCGCATGGACAAAGCAGGCCAGAAAGTCGCGGAAGATATCCCGATTGAATTAAAAGGCCAAGATCACCCTTGGGTGTCACGCGGCGGGCTAAAGCTGGTCAAAGGGCTGGATGAATTTTCGGTCGATGTGACAGGTTTTATCGGCATTGATGTAGGCTCCAGCACAGGCGGGTTCACCGACGTGTTGTTGACCCGTGGCGCAGAGAAAGTCTATAGCGTTGATGTAGGTCATGGGCAGTTGGCGTGGAAGCTGCGCAGTGATGAGCGCGTGATCGTGATGGAACGCACAAATGCGCGCCACCTCACCGAAGAAGATATCCCCGATGCGATTGATATCGTCGTGTGCGACGCAAGCTTTATCGGCTTGCAAACAGTTTTGCCTGCCGCGATGGACCGGGTGAAAGCGGGGGGCTATCTGATGGCCCTGATTAAACCGCAGTTTGAGGTCGGCAAAGGCCGTGTCGGTAAAGGCGGCGTGGTGCGCGAACCTGAACTGCACCAAGAAGTCTGCGACAAGATTGAAGGCTGGTTGACCGATTTACCGGATTGGACGGTCAAAGGCATTACCGAAAGCCCGATCAAAGGGCCGGAAGGAAATATCGAATTTTTGATCTGCGCGCAGAAGTCTTAGGAAAAAGCTTCTTCTAGCAAGAGGGACGTGAGCTTGCGTCGCACATTATTTTGCGGCCAGATGGCATAGACCTCCATGTCAGATACTTTCCAGCTTGGCAGGACTTCAATCAAATTGCCGTGCTTTAAATCTTTTGTGACCAGACAGATCGGTGGTGTTGCCAGTCCCAGCCCGTTGCGTGACAGGGTGGTCATGGCTTCCACGTTATCAACCTCGATATTTGCATCAAAGCTAATGATATGTTCCTGCCCATCGGGATCAAAAAGCTTACGATAGGGCGGCATCATCTTCATTTTGATCCAGTCCCAGCTCGTCAGGTCGCTGCCATTGTGCGGGGTCGGGTGGCGTGCGGCATAGTCAGGGGTGCAGACCAGTACGCGATCCAATGTCGCGATCTTTTTCGTCATCAGGGAACTGTCTTTCATATCCCCGACACGGATGGCTAGGTCGGTTTGTTGTTCAATCAGGTCTATGCGCTTGTCACTGAACGAGATATCCATCTTGATCTTGGGGTAGGTTTTCATGAAATGGCACAGGCGGGTCATGATGTGGCTTTTGATTAGGCCGGATGGCATATTGATGCGCAGCATCCCTGTTGGTTCCGCGGATTGTTGGCTCAACAGTAGCAAGGCTTCTTCTGCCGCATGGACCATATGTTCACTTTTGAGATGAAAATCACGTCCTTCCGGCGTCAGAGTCAGTTTGCGCGTGGAGCGATAGAGCAGGGTGACGCCATATTTGGTTTCCAACTGCGAGATATGCTGACTGACAATTGAAGGCGAGACATTAAAGTGGGTCGCACATTCCTTAAAACTGCCGAACTCAACGGTTTTGGCAAAAAAGGCGAGAGCACGCAGGTCATCAAGCATTAGTCTATTTTTCCAAACAATAAATTCACTTTATTCAGGATAATACAATAATTGAAAATGCGGTAGCGTCTTTTAACTGTCGTTAAAAGGAGGACCGATGACACATCTTTTCGCCATGGCAACCTTCGCCTTTGTTTTATCTGCCACACCGGGACCGGTGAATGTGCTTGCGTTGGCAAGTGGTCTGAATCATGGGCTGTTTCGCTCGCTCCCCTTTGTGTTTGGGGCGACGGCTGGATTTACGGCCTTACTTTATATGATCGGCCTTTTGGGGGCGGAGCTGGTGGAGGGGGTCCCTGTTTTAATGCAGGTCATGAAAGTGTTGGGGACAGCCTATATCCTGTACATGGGCGTGAAGCTGTTTCGCGCAAAAACAGAACTGACACAGTGTGAAGCCATTACGCCACGGTTTTACCAAGGGGTGATCCTGCAATGGATGAACCCGAAAGCGTGGATTGCATGCCTGTCTGGTATTGCCGCGTTTGTCAGTGGGGCGGATGGTCATATGTTGATCGTTTTTTGTACGGTCTATTTTGCAGTTTGCTTTGTGGGGATTGCTTTATGGGCGGGTCTGGGACGATGGGGGCAAAGGGTGATCAAGCAGGCAAGTCACTTGGACTTATTGAATAAAATCATGGGGCTTACCCTGATAGGGTTGGCGGGCTACTTACTGTTTATTTGAGGGAGGTGGCACTAACCTAAAGTTTATGTATTAATTTCTTTTGGGGTAATTTGGTTGATTCTGGGTGGCTTTTTCCTATCTTGAACCATATGGTCTATTTTCTAGTGATCTGATGAGTGACGAGCATGGTTTTGCCAAATGTCCTAAAATATTTTCCTGTCCGTTTAGGGGCGTGGATGATGATTGCCAATTTTTGTGTAATCGGGGCATCGTTTGGCGACGTGAAAATAGCTGTGATTGGCAAAACCAAAAATGACAGTTTTTATGAACAGGCTTTTCAAGGTTGTCAGGCGTTAGCAAAGAAAAAGTCGGATGTAACCTGTCTCTATGATGGTCCGACAGATTATCAGGACGTCCGCTCGCAGGTAAACGTCGTCCAACAGATGCTGGAAACGGATGTGGACGCGCTGCTTATTTCCACAACCGAGTCAAAGGCGTTGGTGGAACGCGCGCTAAAACTTGCTCAGTACCGCGGGATCCCTGTTGTCACATTTGATTCTGATCTTGAAGAAGAAGACCAGAGCTATCGTTTGGCTTATGTGGGGACCAATAATTTTGATTTTGGTGTGGCGCTTGGGCGCTATGCCCAGCGTTTCAAGACCGACGGGATCAATAATATTTGCATCCAATCCGGCAGCGAACGTACCCCTAATCTGAATGAACGTATAAAAGGCGTCCGGTTTGCTTTGTCGGGCAATCGGTCTAACAAGAAATTGGAGGGGGAGAATGGATGGCGCGAGCATCATCGCTGCCCGTTCTATACGTTGGGCAAGCGCGACAGGGCGTTGTCCCAATTGGAGTTTATATTGGCGCAGCCGGAGCGTTCGGTTTTTTTGGCGGTGGCTGGGTTTGCGCAATTTTCGCCAGATTATATCGAAACGATTATACCTTACCAAAACCGGATTGAAGCCAACAACGTGGTGATCATCTCTGCCGATGCGGAGGAGATACAGTTGAAGGCCTTGGAACTAAAATTATCCACGGTCAATATCGGGCAGCGACCCTTTGAAATGGGCCGCGTTGGGGCCAGTCTTCTATATGATTATCTGGTGCACAATAAAAAGCCGGACAAGGAGATTAACTTTCTCGGATTCTATTATTGTCATGAAGATCGTGGCGTCCAGTGTAGCTTTGATTAAAACAGATACCCGTGGGCGAGGGTGCGCAACAGGATCGCAACCCCGGCCCCTAGTAGCGCAGGTTTTAACACCCCGGCCACACGCGGCCCGGCAGAGATGAGAACGGCAACCCCGGCAACATCATAGGGGTGAATCCAGAAGCCTGCCAGACGGTTAAACTCTGTTACGCTCAGGAGGCCTTGATCCAAAAAGTCTTTGGTCACCCCCATCATGGCGGTCCCGCCAGCGATATATTTGGTGATTGTCCCCATAATGACACTGCTCGGTAGATCAAGGGAGGCCAAAAGCGGGGTAAAGAGGTGTTCCAGCAGTCCCATCAGACCGATTGCACGCATAAGGGCGACAAAGACCAAGGCAAGCACGAGCATGGGGATCGCGCCAACGGCAATCTTTAGCGCTTCTGCCCCGGCTTTATTGATGACATCCAGCACGCCTTTGGGGCCATCCGCGTCTTTATGTTTAACAACCATGGGATTGTCGTCATCGCGCTCAGGCAGGTTGCGTGCAAAGATATGATAGGTCAGGCCCGCGCCGATTAGGCCGCAGAGGGTGGAAACGGCCATGACAACAGGGGCGTTTAGGCCCAGGGCCGCCATCGGAAAGACCACATTGGCCTGTGCCATGCCTAAGACCATCGCGAGGGTTGCGGCAATATGACGACGCGGCGAGCCGCCTTTGTCCATCATGGCTAGAGTTGCCATGGGGGCGGCGAAGCTGACAAACAGGATTTGGATCATGGCGAAAACGCCAAGGCCGGGGAGGCCAAACGGGCGCAACAAAGGGCCAACGATGGCGACCAGTTTATCCAATATACCTTTGGCTTCTAACAGGCGCATGACGCTTAACATCACGACCATGACCGGCAGTAGGACAAATAGGGCCAGTTCCACACCGGCGCGTCCGGCATGTAAGACAATATTGGCTAATTCGCTCATGAAGTTGGGTTCCTCGTTTTTCTTGGCGCGCATTTGTATCAGAAAAAATGGCAAAGAAAAACCGTCCCGAGCGTGGGGGTAGGAACAGGGGGGAAGTCGCTCGGGACGGTAGGAAACGTGGCTGTCTCAATTCGAATAAATTCGAATATCATCAACTTGGTAATAGGAACTTTAGTATTAATCTTTTCTACTGTCAATACTAATTAAAATAATTCCAAAGAATAAATTCAGACTTTATTCGCAAGGATGAGACATCGCACCTGCGCCTTTGGTTAACGCGACATTGCATGGTATTCCGGGTTGGGCATCATATCCAGACCATGGGCCATGCGGTTGGTGTAGTTAAAGAAAGCCGTCGTATCTGAAATATCGCAAATCGCATCGTTCGTCCAACCGGCATCTCTTAAATTCTGGCGATCAGCGTCGCCGATATCATGGGGTGTTTCGGTCAGCTTCCAGGCAAAATCCAACATGGCACGTTGTTTGGCAGAAAGGTCGGCAACGCGGTAGTTCATGACTATCATTTCGCCCAGCTGGGGGTCGCCGGACAGTTCGCGCACGGCTTGACCGTGGGCGACAAGGCAGTAATAGCACCGGTTGCAAGACGAGACAGCAACCGCAATCATTTCGCGTTCCAGTTTGGTGAGGGCGCTATCCGCCAACATAAGCTGGTTATAAAATTTGTTGAAAGTGCGGAATTTATCCGCATTGAAGGTATAGGCCCGAAGGACGTTCGGCACCATGCCCAGCTTTTCCTGACATTTGTCAAAATAGCTCTGGATGTCGTCATCCAGTTTGGTTTGATCGGGCAGGTCGACTTTTACGATATGGTCTGGTTGTGGCATGAGAGCCTCCCTATTTCTAAAATTGTTTTGTTGGCTAACAAATGTATCAATTTCCAGAAATAGGGAAAGCTTGAGATTGTAAAGTTTTGTAACGGTTTATGGGAAGAGTTGGTTCACCAGTGGGCGGACTTTGGACTCGGTACGGCCCCATTTTGCAAGGCTCATTATGCCAGCTTCATATTCTGCGTGTCCAATTTGGGATTGGTTGTCAAAAACGGTAAGGGTGTTTTGACGTAAATACATTGCGCCGTCCCAGCTCCATTTCGCAAAGTAGCTCAGGTGATAACGGCAATTGTCCGGACGTTCATTCAGATAAGTGCTGGTGGTGATGTTCTTTGCTTCGATCAAGCGGCGCAACATGGGCTCATATTCTGCCATGTGTGTGTTCGGGTCTTGTTTGATACACAGATGAGTAATCGCGTTGTCCTGCACGCCACGGACATTCTGTTTGATAGAACAGGCGCTGAGACCCAGAGCGGAAAATAAAAGGCCGATCGTCAGAAGTTTTTTATTTTTAAACATGTAGGAATCCTCATTTACTTTTGGGCGCATAATAATACTTTATGTCCTTAGAAGTAAATGGCTCACAGGTTGTTTTTCCCGACGAAAAAAATCTTTACCGGTGAGCCGACAGTGAGGAGGGGTTAGCCTTGTTGGGCGCGATGCAACATTTTGTGGTCGGCAAGGACGCAGGCCATCATGGCTTCGGCAACGGGGACGCCGCGAATGCCGACGCAAGGGTCGTGGCGACCTTTGGTGATCAGGTTACATTCGTTGCCGTGGGTGTCGATGGTTTTGCGTTCCACCAGAATGGAGCTTGTCGGTTTAATCGCCACGCGCACGACAATATCCTGCCCGCTGGAAATTCCGCCAAGGATACCACCTGCATGATTGGATAGAAAGACAGGTTTGCCATTTTCGCCCATGCGGATTTCATCAGCATTTTCCACACCGCTGAGGGATGCTGCTTCAAAGCCGTCGCCGATTTCAACACCTTTGACAGCATTGATAGACATCATGGCTTTGGCAAGGTCGGCATCCAGTTTATCATAAACTGGTTGGCCCCAGCCCACAGGCACGCCCTTGGCGACAATTTCCAAGATAGCGCCAATGGAGGACCCGTCTTTACGGATGCCGTCAAGGTACGTTTCCCATTCTTTTGCTGCCACCGGGTCGGGGCAGAAGAAGGGGTTGTTGTCAATTTCTGCCCAGTCAAAGCGGCTGCGGTCGATTTTGTGAGGGCCCATCTGCACGAGATAGCCCTTAACCTCGATCTCATCGCCCAGCACTTTGCGCGCAATGCCGCCAGCGGCAACACGCATTGCCGTTTCACGGGCACTGGAACGACCGCCGCCACGATAGTCGCGGATGCCGTATTTTTCCCAATAGGTGTAGTCGGCGTGACCAGGACGGAACTTGTCCTTGATATCGCCGTAGTCTTTGGAGCGTTGGTCTGTATTGATAATTTCCAGACCAATCGGTGTGCCTGTGGTTTTTCCTTCAAACACACCGGAGAGGATGCGCACTTCGTCCGGTTCTTTACGCTGTGTGGTAAAGCGGCTTGTTCCGGGTTTACGTTTTTCAAGCCAGAACTGGATGTCTTCTTCACAGAGGTCAATTTTAGACGGCACACCATCGACAATACAGCCGATGGCAGGCCCATGACTTTCACCAAATGTGGTGAAGCTGAAAACGTGACCGAAACGGTTACCGGACATTTTTAAACCTTGTCGTCTTTTAAGATGTGCTGATATCTGGAGCGTCAACGGCTTTCATGCCGACGATGTGATAGCCACAGTCCACATGATGTGTTTCGCCGGTTACGCCGGAAGACAGTTTGGACAGCAGGTACAAACCAGCCCCGCCGACATCGTCTAGTGTGACGTTGCGACGCAGCGGTGAGTTGAGCTCATTCCATTTCAAGATGTAGCGGAAGTCACCAATACCGGAGGCAGCCAGTGTTTTCATCGGACCCGCAGACAAGGCGTTAACGCGGATCTTGTCTTTACCCAGATCTTCAGCCAAATAGCGAACAGAGGCTTCAAGGGCGGCTTTTGCTACACCCATGACGTTGTAATGCGGTGTCACACGTTCTGCACCGTAATAAGTCAGCGTCACCATCGCGCCACCTTCATTCATCATCGCCGCCGCACGTTTGGCAACAGCGGTGAAGGAGAAGACAGAGATATCCATGGTCATCAGGAAGTTGTCGCGTGTTGTGTCGACGTAACGGCCTTTGAGCTCGGTTTTGTCGGAATAGGCAATACCGTGCAGGATAAAATCGATTTTACCCCATTTTTCTTCCAGGGCATCAAATGTTGCATCGATGCTGGCCTGATCTGTCACGTCACAGGGCAGAAGAATGTCCGACCCAACGGACTCGGCTAAGGGCTGCACACGTTTCAACAGTGCATCACCTTGATACGTAAAGGCAAGTTCCGCGCCTTGTTCTTGTAATGCCTTCGTGATGCCCCAAGCGATAGAACGCTCGTTAGCGACCCCCATGATCAGACCTTTTTTTCCAGCCATAATTCCAGCTGCAGTCATGACATCCTCACTCTAAAAATCTACACACCAAAAAAAGAGAAGCCTTTTTTGCATTTTTTTTAAGAAGGCTTCAATATTTCTTTGAACTTTGTATAGGATAATATCACTGTTTGGGAAAGGATTCTCTCCTCACATTTTGCAAGTTTTTGGAAACAATTGGTAACAAAAGATGGTTAGCACCCCTAAAAAGACCTTAGACAAACAAGCTTTTGGCGAAATCTGGAAGATTATCCTGCGTCGTTTTGGTGAGGATCAGTGTTTACGCATTGCGGCGTCCCTGAGTTATACCTCGTTATTATCGCTGGTGCCGTTGATGGCGATCAGTTTTGCGATCTTTGCAGCCTTTCCCGCTTTTGACGGGGTGCAGCATCAGTTACAGACGTATGTTTTTGAAAATTTCGTGCCCGCGGCAGGGGATGCGGTTTCTGAATATTTACAAAAATTCATGGCGAAAACAGGCGGTATGACCACCCTTGGAATCGTCGGCCTTGGGGCGACAGCCATTATGTTGCTGGCGACCATTGAAGATGCGTTGAACCGTATTTTCCGCGTGCGTGTGAAACGCCATTTCGCCTCTCGCCTGCTGATGTTTTGGGCGCTTTTGACCTTGGGGCCGTTGCTGATGGGGGTCAGCCTGTCGTTGTCGACTTATTTTTATGCTCTGTCTAATTTTGTTGATGTTGCTGGGGTGCGGGGGGAACATATTTCCGGCTTAGTCGGTTTTATCCTGCCGAACCTGATGGTCGTGGTGGCCTTGTCCTTCTTTTATATCTTTGTACCAAACCGCCGGATCGCATGGCAGAACGGGGTTATCGGTGCTGTGGTCGGGACGGTCCTGTTTGTGATTCTCAAGTTGCTGTTTGGCTTGTACATCTCCAACTTTCCTTCCTATCAGGCACTCTATGGGGTCTTGGCGGCCATTCCGATCTTTTTAATCTGGATGTATCTGACTTGGGCGGTGATCTTGATGGGCGCGCTTTTGACGGCTTCCCTTGAAGATTGGGGGCATGACACACAGGTTATGCAAGAAGTAACGCCCGCAGAACGGATGATGGGCGCATTGGAGGCTTTGCATCTGCTGAAAGCCCAGCATGTCGTGGGAGGTGCTTTACCGGACAAAGTCATTACGGAAGCCATCGGCGCGCATATTGCTGCGGATGTGATGAAGACCCTTAATAAAGCAGGCTTTGTGGCGATTGCGGAAGAAGATAAATGGGTCTTGGCCCGTGACCTCAAGGAAACGGATTTGGCTGAACTTCACTGCATCCTGGGGCTGGATTTAACATCGACACACTATGCCCATCAACAGCCTGAAGCCGCAGTTCGTGCTGCAGAGGAAGCGCGGCTTCAGGCGATGAAAAAGGCGTTGTCGGATGTGGTTGGTTGAGGCTTAGTTGCGCCAGAAGTCTTTTTCAAAGAAGACCAGCAGCACCAATACCTCCAGTCGTCCCGCGAGCATGGCAACGACCAACGCCCATTTTGCCAGATCCGGCAGGGATTGGAAGTTGCCGGACGGGCCGATAATGTGGCCCATGCCGGGGCCGACGTTGGTGATGGCAGTGACACTGGCAGAATAGGCCGTCACGATATCCAGGTCCAGCAGGGTCAGCACCACGGTAAAGAAGGCGATTGTGGCGATGAAGACTGCCAAAAAGGCTAAGACTGAAGACGGGACATCATCATTTAGCGGGCGACCGTTGTAATGCATGACCACCACGCGACTAGGCGAGATTAGCTTTTTCAGGTGGCTGCGCACAAAAATCCACAAAACCTGATAGCGATAGATTTTGACAGCGCCGGAAGTCGACCCGGTACAGCCGCCGACAAACATCAAGATTAAAAACATGCCCACAGCCCCATGACCCCAGGCGGTATAGTCATCGGTGGCAAAGCCTGTCGTCGTGACAACGGACGTAATGTTGAAGGTGGTGAGGGTCAGGGCTTCAAAGAAGGTAGTGTCACGGTGTTCAATGAGCCAGAAGGCCATCAAAATACTGGTGAGGGCTAAAAAGAAGACAAAGCCCCGTACTTGCTGGTCGGTAATCAAAGCTTTGAAGTTGCCCAACGTCATTTTGACGAAGAGGAAAAACGGGATGGCCCCGCAAATCATAAAAATGGTCCCCGCCCAGTGTAACGCCGGGTTTTTAAAGAAGCCAAACGAGGCATCATGGGTGGAGTAGCCGCCGGTGGATAAAGTCGCCATTGCGTGGGTGATCGCATCAAAGGCGTTCATACCTAAAACCATATAGGTCACAGCACAGAGCAGGGTTAATCCGCCGTAGACAGCGCCAAGCACGTAGATGGTCTTGACGGTAAAGGCGACCGTATCATTTTCGTTGGTGGAGCTTTCAATTTTAAAAAGCTGCATGCCCCCGATTTTTAGGAAGGGCAACACCAGCACGGCAATCGCGATAATCCCGATCCCGCCGATCCATTGCAGGATGGCACGCCAGAGCAAAATGCCGGGTGGCAGGTTATCCAGACCAGTAAAAACGGTTGATCCTGTGGTCGTAATCCCGGACATGGTTTCAAAAACCGCATCGGTAACAGAAGCACCAATGCCGATAAACGGGATGGCACCAAACAGGGTCACGGCAATCCAGCCGAAGGTGATTAAAAAGAAGGCCTGAGGGAAGCTGAGCTTTACTTTTTTGTTACTTTCCCCGCTCAACACCATGGCAATGCCAATAAAAATGGTGATGGAGGAAGAGAGCAAAAAGACTTCCCAGTCAATGTTATGATAAAACGCATCCGTTGCCGCCGGGATTAACAACATCGTGCCAACCCAGCAAACGATCCAGCCCAGAATTGGGACTGTTTCTCTTAAATTTACCATGTGCTTTTCTTTTTTTATCGACCATTAACGGGTCAGGAAATGCGCGCCATCATAAATGAATTTTTGTAAAAATCCACCTTTTGCGCATCGCAGCATTAAAAGGGAGCTTCCCCTAAGTACTTACTTCTGTTTCTGAACAGCGGTTTCAAGGGCGCTGGAGAAGTTGGATCTGTCGCTTTTCGAGAAGGACTTGCCACCGCCACCTTCTATTTGACCGCTGTCACGCAGGTGGGTCATCAGGTCGCGGGTAGCCAATGTCATGCCGATACTTTCGGGTGTAAATTCTTTGCCGTTATGATTAAGCACGATTGCGCCTTTTTTGACGCAGCGATCCGCAAGGGGGATATCGGCGGTGACGCAAATATCTTGGGCGGTGATCTGATCGGCAATCCATTTATCGGCTTCGTCCGGTCCTTCTGGGGCGACAACAATGTTGATCAGCTCGCTTTGGGGCAGACGTAGCCATTGGTTTGAGACAAAATGCACCTTGATCAGATGCCGCGCCACGACCTTTAGGGTTTCGTCCTTAACGGGGCAGGCATCGGCATCTATATAAATTTCGACCATTCGACTATCAGGGTCTAGTTTTTCTTGGCACGGACGGAGTAGTCGTTCTTTTTCGACCATTCCTTCACAAAATCGACAAATTCCTTATCGGATTTTTCCGGCAGCATGACGCGCAGTTTGACATATTGGTCGCCGCGGTTGCCATCCTTGTCCTTGATCCCTTTGCCGCGTAGACGCAGGGTTGTGCCGGAGTTTGCATGTTCCGGTACTTTGACATGGACGGGGCCGTCAATGGTCGGGGCTTCGATTTTGGCGCCCAAGACCGCTTCGGGGACGCTGATGGGCAGGTCAAGATGCACATCTTTGCCTTTGCGTGAAAACATCGGGTCAGGCTTGATGTGAATTTCCACCATTGCATCACCGGAGGGCGCGCCGTTGAGACCGGGCATGCCTTGACCTTTCAGGCGCAGGGACTGACCGTCTTCAAATCCGGCAGGGACATTGACGCTGAGTTCTTTCCCCGTGGGCAGGCGGACTGTTTTTTTACAACCGCGTGCAGCTTCGGCAAAATCCAGTTCCAGCCAGCAGTTGACGGTCGCGCCTTTTTGTTGGGGGTGATATTCATCTTCCCCAAAACCACCGAAACCGCCAAAGCCGCCAAATCCCCCAAAGGGGCCGTCCCCGCGGGATCCACCGCCGCGGGTTTGATTGGCAAAATCTTTGAAGATGTCATGGAAGTCGGCCCCGCCGCCACCTCTGCGGCGACCACCACCGGTAAAACCGCCGGACCGGAAAGTCGGGTTGCCATCCGCATCAATCTGACCACGGTCAAATTGTGCGCGTTTATCTTCGTCGGACAACAGCTGGTAAGCGGCCTGAATTTCCTTGAAACGCTCTTCGGCTTTGGTATCGCCTTGATGTAAATCAGGATGGTTCTGGCGTGCCAGCTTGCGATATGCTGTTTTGATATCGTCTTGGGTAGCGGACTTGGAGAGGCCGAGAACTCGATATGGATCTTTCATTTACAGTTTGTTCCTGTGTTACACTTTTGCGCGCCTAGATTTAGTCCGCTTCACGCCGTTAGTCAACGGTTCGCCACGTCCCATCCGGGCGACGACATGCTGTACCTGTGATGGTTTCAAGCTGCCCGTCAATTGTGACAGTGCTTGAATATTCGCGACATGGTTCGCTGGAGTTCGGGTTATATACGGTTTTTGTCGGTGTGACACTACCGGAATTACCGCTATCCGGGTTGGACCATGTGGATTGTTGTCCAATTGGGTTGGTTTCAAGGGCGCGTTGGGTGGTTTGTTCCAGTTTCATGCGGTCGAGTTCGTCTAGCGAGCGACCGACGGAATTTCCGAGCCATGCCCCTGCGAGCGTACCAATGGCGACCGCAGCGATTCCGCCTTTGCCTTTACCGAATTGTGACCCAACGACCGCGCCGGTGGCACCACCGATGATAGTCCCAATTGTTTCTTTCTGATTGTTTTGCGCACAGGCGCTCAGGATCGCGACACTGAGGAGGGCTGCGCCAATTTTGGAAAAAGTCATATCTTAGGTCTTTCTCATTGCAAAGATTAGGATTATGTAAGTAGTCTAGTATACATATTAATGTAGGATACCAAATTCGTGACGCAATCTCCTAATCCCATTTCTCTGTTTCATGACTGGATGGCTGAAGCGGAAAAAAGCGAGCCCAATGATCCAAATGCCATGTCTTTGGCAACCGCAACAAAAGACGGTGTGCCGTCTGTGCGGATGGTTCTGTTGAAAGGGGTCGATGAACGTGGTTTTGTGTTCTACACAAACCTGAACAGTCGCAAAGCAGGCGAACTGGCTGAAAATAGCAATGTGGGCCTGTGCCTGCATTGGAAATCCTTGCGAAAACAGGTTCGTGTGGAAGGCGCTGTCGAGCGGGTGAGTGATGAGGAAGCCGATGCGTATTTCCAAAGTCGTGCACGTGTCAGCCGCATTGGGGCCTGGGCGTCACGACAATCGCAAGAAATGGAAGGCCGTTTCGAGCTGGAAAAACGCGTGGCGGAATATACCGCGAAATTCGGTGTCGGTGAAATTCCGCGACCTGATTTCTGGGGTGGTTTTTTGGTGCGACCGCGTGCTATTGAGTTCTGGTCCGATCAAAAGTTTAGACTGCACGACCGTATTGTCTATAAAATGACCGATGAGGGATGGCAAACAACGCGTCTATTCCCTTAAAATCGTGCCCGATAAAAGCCCCGATAAAAGCAAAGTGAGTTCAAGGTGAAAATCACCGCACTGGAATTAAGCAAACCCCAATTGATGCGGGCAGCGACCTATGCATCGGTCGGGGTGGCCGTTCTGTTGATTGCCATCAAGTTTTACGCGTGGATGATGACCGACTCGGTCAGTCTGTTGTCCACGCTTGTGGACTCGGTGTTGGATGCGGGGGCATCTATGGTGAATTTGATCGCGATTCACTATGCGTTGCAACCCGCTGATAGCGAACACCGTTTTGGACATGGCAAAGCAGAACCGCTGGCGGGCCTGATGCAGTCGGGCTTTATCTTTGCTTCCGCCTTGTTTTTAATTGTCGAGACTGTCAGACGCTTGCTCGACCCTAGCGCGGTGGAAAACAGCGATATGGGGGTTGCCGTCATGGTGATCTCCATCGTGTTGACGATCTCGCTTGTTCTGTTCCAAAAATACGTGGTGCGGGTCACGCGCTCGGTGGCGGTGTCAGCAGACTCGTTGCATTACACGACGGATATTCTGGTCAATATGGGCGTGATTGTCGCCCTTGTCGTCAGTGCCTATACAGACTGGCTATGGTTTGATCCGGTGGTTGCGGGGCTGATCGCGCTTTATATCCTTCACAGTGTGCGCAAGATCGCCATTGATGCTATCCAGTTGTTGATGGATCGGGAATTCGACGAACCGGAGCGCGAGAAAATTTTCGAGATTGTGCTGTCCAACCCTAAAGTCATGGGGATGCATGACCTACGCACCCGATCAAGCGGGCCGCATCAGTTTATTCAACTTCATTTGGTTTTACATGCGGATATGAAGCTGCGCGATTGTCATAAAATCGCGGATGAAGTGGAAAAGGCCTTGCTGCGGGAATTTGAAGATGCAGAGATTCTGATCCATGAGGATCCGCACGATATTGAAGAAGAGTTGCCGGACTTTGCCAAAGAAGAAGCGCACCAGCCGGAAGGTTAAGAGGGACCGGCCGGTGCTGACCCGAAAGAGAGGTTTCGGGGTGATAAGGGAACTTAGTTAAAAGCCTGACCGGGTTTTGCGCCGATCTTTTTCAGGATAATTGCCAGCGGGCAAAAACCTGTGAAGGCGGCCTGAAACAGATTGACCCCGACAAAGGCCGTCAGCCACCAGAAGTTCGGGTGGACGTAGAAAGTCAACGCCAGCGACACGAGAATAACAGCGCCAGCAAAGGCCATAACAATACGATCAATAGCCATCTTAAATCCTTACTTATCCAATGTAGGGCAATATAGCCCGTAAAGTGTGTTGATCAGGGCTGAAACTTCGTCAGAGGCAAGACGATAGTAAACCGTTTGCGAAACCCGTCGGGTTGCGACCAGTCTTTGTGCACGTAGTTTGGCAAGATGCTGGGACAGGGCGGATTGTTTCAGCCCGATTAAGCCTTCCAGTTCGCCAACGGATTTTTCACCGTTAACAAGCTGACACAGGATCATCAGGCGTTTTTCATTCCCCATCATTTTGAGCAACTCAGCCGCACGGGATGCGCTATCTGAGAAAGTTTCAATATTCATAGTTGCTAATTTAGTAATACTTGATATTATTGTCAAACGATTTATCCAAAGGACGAATTTTATGACTTTGCGCAACTTGCTCTCTCTCACTCTCTTTACAGTCTTGTTTTCCACGCCTTTGTTGGCGGCGGAGGCTTTTAAGGTCACATCCACCCTGATCGAAGATCGAAAGGCCGTCTTGGCGACCGTTCAGACCGTGGATATGACCCCGGCGCGTGCCCGTATCGGCGGCACCCTTGTTGAATTACTGGTGGACGAAGGCTCAAAGGTGGAAGCTGGCGAAGTGATCGCACGGGTGAAAGATGAGAAATTACATCTGGAAATGCAGGCGGTACAAGCGCGCACAGCTTCTTTGCAAGCCGAACGCAAACTGGCGCAGATTGCACTGGATCGTGCAGAGAAGCTTCGCAAAACCGGGGCAGGGTCCCAAGCCAAATTGGATGAAGCGCGCACGAACTTGGATGTGGTTGTTAAAAACCTGAAAGCCATGGGAAGCGAAAAAGACCTTGTCTTACAACGCGAACGTGAAGGGGCGGTCCTTTCGCCCACCAACGGGCGCGTGATCCGGGTGAATACCACCAACGGGGCTGTTGTCATGCCAGGGGAAGCCATCGCCAATATTGCGGACTCAACCTACATTCTGCGCATTGAAGTGCCGGAACGACATGCGCGTTTTATCAAGGTCGGTGATGAGGTCGAAGTCGGCAATCGCGGCATGAGCACACTGGAAGACACCTCTTATAAAGGCATAGTGCGGCAGGTTTACCCAGAAATGCAGCGCGGTCGTGTGGTTGCAGATGTCAGCGTGGATCACGTCGGGGACTATTTTATCGGGGAACGGATTAAGGTTTATGTGGCAACAGGTCAGCGCGAAACGATTTTGATCCCGTGTGACCGTATCTTCCTTAAATATGGCCTGAACTATGTGTTATTGGCGGATGGTAACGAAGTTGTGGTGCAACCCGCCTCCGCACACGCAGACCAATGTGAAATTCTGTCCGGTTTGCGTATTGGGGATGAAATCCTGATGCCGATGACAGCACAGTAAAAGGGGACAGGTATATGAAACTCGGCATTTCCGGTCACATTACAAAGGCGTTTATCACCTCACCGCTGACCCCGTTATTGTTATTGGCCTCGCTTGTTGTGGGGATGGTGGCACTTGTGATGCTACCGCGCGAAGAAGAACCCCAGATCAGTGTGCCGATGGTGGATATTATGGTGTCCGCCAATGGCTTAAAAGCACCCGACGCCATCGAAATGGTGACGGAACCGCTGGAAGATATCGTCAAAGCCATTGATGGGGTGGAACATATTTATTCCCAGACACAGGACGATTATGTTGTTGTCACCGCGCGTTTTCTGGTCGGGACTTCTGAGGATGATGCTATCTTGCGGGTCCATGAAAATGTGCGCGCCAATATCGGCAAGCTGCCCCATGGGATTGGGGAGCCATTGATCGTCGGGCGCGGGATTAATGATGTGGCCATCGTCACCTTGACCCTGTCGCCGAAAGATCAGGCCGACGGGCGTTGGGACGATAACAGCCTCTATAATGTGGCGGATGAGCTGCAACATGAGTTGGTGAAGGTGGAAAATGTCGGCCTGTCTTACATCGTGGGCGGCAGTGCAGATCAAATCCGTGTGGAACCGGACCCGGAAAAACTTGCCCTTTATGGCATTGCGCTTAATCAGTTGATTGAGAAGATCGAAAATGCCAACCGATCCTTCATGGTGGGGCGTTTGCGCGAAAATAACAAATCTTTGCCGGTGGTGGCGGGGCAAACCCTGCAAGGTATCCCCGATGTGGGCTTGTTGCTGATGACGTCTCATGATGGCCGCCCGGTCTATGTGAAAGATGTTGCGGACGTGATCGTTGGTGCAAAACCAGAAGAAAAGCACGTCTGGCATTTGCAAAAAGGTGAAGATGGCACGTTGTCGAAAAAGCCGGCGGTCACCCTTGCCCTTGCTAAACGCCAAGGGGCAAACGCGGTCTTCGTCGCTGATGAGATCATGGCGCGGCTGGAGAATGTCAAAGGCAAGCTGTTGCCTGATAATATTCAGGTAGATGTGACCCGTAATTATGGGGAAACCGCAACCGAGAAAGCGGATGAGCTGTTGTTCCACCTTGGTTTGGCGACGATCTCTATTGTGATTCTGATCTTCTTCACCGTTGGCTGGCGCGAGGCGATTGTCGTTGCGCTGGTGATCCCGACGACGATTTTGCTGACCCTGTTTGCCTCTTACCTGATGGGGTACACCATCAACCGCGTGAGTTTATTTGCGCTGATTTTCTCGATCGGTATCTTGGTGGATGATGCGATTGTGGTGGTGGAAAATATCGTGCGCCACTGGAACATGAAAGATGATCGCAGCACGTTGCAAAAGGCGATTGAAGGCGTGGCAGAAGTCGGCAACCCGACCATTATCGCGACCCTCACCATCGTTGCCGCGCTGTTGCCGATGATGTTTGTGTCGGGTCTTATGGGCCCGTATATGAGCCCGATCCCGGCCAATGCGTCTGCCGCGATGTTGTTTTCCTTCTTCGTGGCGGTAATTATTACGCCTTGGCTGTTAATGCTGTTGAAAGGCAAAGGCGAGATTCATCATGAAGCCGAGGATGGCGGCAGGATGGGGCGCTTCTATGCGCGTTTTGCCCGTCCGCTGTTGGCAGGACGGACCAAGTCCAAACGGTTTTTGACCATTGTCGGGGTGGCGACCCTAGCGTCTTGTGGCTTGTTCTACACCAAAAGCGTGACCGTCAAGCTGTTGCCGTTCGATAACAAATCTGAAATTCAGGTGGTGATTGACCTGCCGGAAGGTGCAAGCCTTGAAGAGACGGGTCGGGTTTCTATGGATGTGGCGAAAAAGCTAAAAGACATCCCCGAATTGATGAACATGCAGGCCTATGTCGGCACCTCCATGCCGTTTAACTTTAACGGCTTGGTGCGCCACTATTACCTGCGCGATAAGCCGGAATATGGCGATGTGCAGCTGAACCTGTTGCCCAAGCACGAACGCAGTCGCGAAAGTCATGAGATTGCGCTGGAGGTGCGCGAATTGTTGGCAGATGTGGTGAAACCTGCGGGGACCTCCATCAAAGTTGTGGAAGTGCCACCGGGACCCCCCGTTATGGCAACTTTGCTGACGGAGGTTTATGGGCCGGATGCGGAAACACGACGCGCCGCCGCGACCAAGCTGCGCGGTGTCTTTGAAGGGATCGATTTTATTGTCGATGTGGACGATAGCTTTGGTGTCCCTGCGGAACGTCTGCGCATCGCCATTGATCAGGAACGTCTGGAATTCCATCAGGTCGAAGAAGAAGCTGTCTTTGATACGCTTGCCGCCCTGCTAGGGGGCGTCAAGGTCGGTTATTCTCATCGTGGGCAAGGTGTGGACCCGATGGAAATTATGGTCCGTCTGCCCAAACAGGACCTGCATCTGTCAGAACGGTTGCTGTCAACTCCTGTGCCATCCCAAAACGGCAATGTGGAACTGGGCGAGGTCGTGACCTTTAAAAAGGAAATGGCCTCCTATCCGATCTATCGCCGCGATGGGTACGCTGCCGAAATGGTGACGGCAGAACTGGCCGGCGCCTATGAAGCACCCATCTACGGCATGTTTGCTGTGGAAGACGCGCTGGAAGCTGTTGATTGGGGCAGTATGGACCAGCCCAGCGTTAAATATCACGGGCAACCGATTGATGAGGCGCAGGTTACCTTGTTGTGGGATGGGGAATGGGAAATTACCTATGTCACCTTCCGCGATATGGGCGCGGCCTTTGGGGTGGCGATCCTTGCCATTTACCTGCTGGTCGTGGGGCAGTTTGGCAGCTTTAAATTACCGCTGGTGATCTTGGTGCCGGTGCCCTTGACTTTGATCGGCATCGTAATTGGTCACTGGATGTTCAGTGCGCCTTTTACCGCAACCTCTATGATCGGCTTTATTGCTTTGGCTGGGATTATCGTTCGAAACTCTATCCTGTTGGTGGACTTTATCCGCCATCGTCAAGACCAAGGCCGACCGATCCGGGATGTGTTGCTGGAAGCGGGTATGATCCGCTTTAAACCGATCTTCCTGACGGCCGCGGCTGCAATGATTGGGGCGGCGTTTATTTTGGCAGACCCGATCTTTCAGGGTTTGGCAATCTCGCTGGTCTTCGGCTTGTTTTCCTCAACGGCCCTGACGTTGCTGGTGATCCCCGCGATCTATGTGGTGTTGCGCGATGACGGCAAAGAGATGTCGTGAGAAGGATGACAAATTCAGTCGGTGTTTGCTGCTGGGGTGGGCCCTTTCTCTGAAAGAGCTTGGGCCACTGCGACTTTTCAATGTCACCTATTTGTCAGTAGTGGACTTGAACGGCTGCGAACGCCAAAGGCTGTTGAATTTTGGGGTAAACCTAGAACAACTAAAGGATATGTCACCGAGAGTAATAGCAGCAATATTATTCTCTTTGGGGCATATATCGGGTCAAATTTGGTCGATATCTAGGTCGATTCGCGTAAAAATTTCTATTGTCATTTAGAGTATAAACTGAAAGTTGATACCTTGATGTTCGTATCTCCGATTAAGATGAAACTCCTTACAGGTTCTTACAGGATTTTTTGTTTTTGAATGGATTTGGTCCACAGAAGCGTTTTTTGATTGTGAGTGTGGCGTATCTCTCCTAGGGAAGGATCTTATTTTTCGTAGGGTTTGGAGATAGAAGGTGTCAATCTTATCGTGTTTTTTTAGGGAGAAGTCGCTGGCGCGTACGCTTTTAGTGAGTGGCGGTTTATTTATGGGGCTGGTTCCGGCAGGTGAGGCAGTCGCTGCTATCGCGCCTAATTGTGATGTCTTTGCAAATGGTTCGATGAATTCATTTAACGCCTCTACAAATGCAAACTTCTCCGGGGTGTCCGGTACTAAGAGTGTATACGCTCGTAGTCTCTCCTCGATGATCAATACCGACGGTGCCCAGAGTGTTCAGGTGACTTGGAGCAATAATGGCGCTGTAACGGCCATGTTTGGCATTTCCAACGGCACGTCCCCAATTACGGCTTATAAAAGTATTGGGCCGGGGGAATCAGCTACGGTTTATCTCGACTTTACCGCAGGGGTTAGCTCAGATGTGCTTTTAGTTGCAGAAGCGACCATTGGATTGGTGACGAACGCTGGCTGGTCCCAGCCTTTTTGCGGGTATACAAAAGACCGTCCGGGCTATGCCGTGCCGTCAGCTGAGAAGAAAGTCGACGCGGGCAAGGTTGTGACGGCAGCGGTGTCGCGTTCTCAAACCTCGGTTATTCAACAAAATGTCGGCTCTCGCGTGTCTACGGTTGTCAGTGCGTCTAAAATTGGGAATGGGGGCGCGCCTGCAGAAACGGCAACAGGTGGCGCAAACACCAGCAACTTTACCATGGGGCAAACGCTAGCGCGTGGTTTTGCCAATGATGCGCAAACCGCTTTGGTCGGCTACCTGCAAGAGTCTGAACAGTCGGATCAATCCGTTAACCTTCTGCAAAAACTGGCGATGGAAGCAAGCTTCGATACCTCTCTTGTTGGGATGGGTGTTGATGCGGGCAAGATAGATGCGGACGGGGTTGAGACACGCTCAGCGCTGAGTAATGCATCTCCTTTTACCGTCTGGGGCAATGGGTCTTACACGTCCCTTGATAACGACTTTAATCAAGATGGGAATGATAGTCGATATAACGGGGATGTCTGGGGCTACAACATCGGTCTGGATTATCGTTTTCAGGATAATCTGATCGCCGGTCTGTCTTTGGGCTATAACGACAGCAGCCTGACAACTGATTTTAACAACGGCACTTATGAAGAAGATGCGTGGGTCGCCTCGTCTTACGCCATCTATACCCCATTGGAAAACCTGCATCTTGTGATGGAAGGGGGGTATGGCATCGGTGATATTGATGTGACGCGCAACAATAATGCGGTGAGAGGCACAACGGAGTCTGATCTGTGGTATGGGGCTGTGAAAGCGACATATTCCTATGTACCAAGCACAAACTTGCCGCTCACTCTGCGTCCGTCTGTTGCGTTCTTGGCATCACAAAAGAAGGTCGAGGCTTATCGCGAGAGTGATGGCACGTTGGTTGAAGCGGTTGGCTCCAACACGCGTCAGTTAAAACCATCCCTTGAAGCATCTTATGACTTTAACGTGCGCCATGTGATGCTGTCCCCGTTTGTGGAAGGCGGGCTGGTCCATGACTTTACCGATGAGATCAACCGTGACAAAACCGCGATTGAGCTGGGCGGTGGCGTGCGCTTGTTTGATCAGGCCAATGGCTTAAATGCAGCGTTGGAAGGCAGCTATTTGGCGGGGCGCGCCGACTACAGCGAATATACCCTTGCAGGCACCGTCAGCTATGGCTTTGACCTGCGTAACATGATGGGAATGAAGCTGGTGCAACTCACCCCTTACATGGGCAGTAACGTCAATGAACTGGGCAATCAGGCTTTCACCAGTGGCTTTAACGTTGCTGTCGGTCCATTGGAAAGCAGCCTATCGCTGTCTCATAACACCAGCGAGGTCGCAGAGGCCAGCAGTTCAGTGAACTTTAAGCTGGAAACCAAGTTTTAAAACAGCTGTCGGCTCACAAAAAAAGGTCTTTCCTGTGTGGGAAAGACCTTTTTTGTTTTCTTATTCTTCAAAGACATAGGTGCCGGGGGCATCGCAGATGGGTTGGTAGTCCCCTTCCGGTGTGCCCATGATTGGCGGGGCAACCTGTTTGCTGGAATTGGACTTGATCCATTCCTGCCACGGTTCCCACCAAGAGCCTTCATGGACGGGTTGCTTTTCTGCCCATTCCATCGGTGGGACGAAGCGGTCATTGTCCAGTTTAGTCGCGATCTGGTAGTGACGGCGCGGGTGGCCCGGCTCATTCACGATACCTGCATTATGCCCGCCATTGGTGAGAACGAAGGTGACGTCGGTGTCAACCAGTTGGTGGATTTTATAAACAGATTTCCAAGGGGCCACATGGTCTTTGCCGGTGGCAACCGCAAAGATCGGCGTGCGAATGTCGGAAACAGAGATCGGCTTGCCGCCAACTTCAAAGCGCCCGGCAGCCAGATCATTGTTGAGGAACAGGCGGCGCAGATATTCCGTATGCATTTTGTAAGGCATGCGGGTGGCATCTGCGTTCCAGCTCATCAGGTCGTTGACCCGTGGCTTTTCACCCAGCAGATATTCGCTGACCATTTTAGACCAGATCAGATCGAACGAACGCAGAAGCTGGAAGGCGCCGGACATTTGTTTGGTATCCAGATAACCTTGATCCCACATCATGTCTTCCATGTAGGAGATCTGGCTTTCATCGATAAACAGCATCAACTCACCGGCTTCGGAGAAATCGGTTTGCGTGGTGAAAAGGGATACAGTCTTAAAGCGTTCGTCATTGTCGCGCGCCATGGCAGCGGCAGCGATGGTCAACAAGGTGCCGCCTAGGCAATAGCCGACACCGTGGATTTTTTGATCCGGTACGATGGCGGAGATTGCATCCAAGCTGTCCATGACGCCATGCTGAACATAATCTTCCATGTTCAAGTCGCGGTCTTCGGCTGTCGGGTTGTGCCAAGAGATCATAAAGACGGTGTGACCCTTGTCGACCAAAAACTTGACCAGTGAGTTATACTGGGACAGGTCCAGAATGTAATATTTCATGATCCAGGCCGGGACGATCAGGATTGGTTCCGCCTCGACCTTTTTAGTTGTCGGTTCATATTGCAGCAGCTCGACCAGACGGTTGCGATAGACCACCTTGCCTTTGGTGCAGGCAATGTTTTCGCCAACTTTGTATTTGCTGTCGGAGTCATGATGGTCGTTGGTGATGTTGTGCATCACTTCGTTCCAGAAGTTTTCCGCCCCTTTGACAAGGTTTTGACCGCCTTGTTCCATCGTGGTTTTTAAAACTTGCGGGTTGGTCGCAAAGAAGTTGGTCGGGGAGATGATATCCAGCCATTGACGTGCACCAAAGGACACCATGCTTTCGTGGTGTTTCGACACACCGGGAATGCCCATGGTCGCGTAATGCCACCACTGTTCTTTTAACAAAAAGCCTTGCGCGATCACGTTGAAGGGAAATTGCTTCCATTCTTCGGCGCGGAAACGACGATCTTCCGGCAGAGGCTGGATAAAATCTGCAATTTCCGGGTCCATGGTGGCACGGGCGGCCCAGACATTAAAATCAAGGGTCTTGCGCGCGAAGTTCTCTGACATTTCGCTGACTTTACCCGGTGAATGGGCCATATGAACAAGCCAGTCGAAATAGGCAACCATGATGGAAGCTGGGGACAATCCATTGGTCATGCGCCCTTCAAGGGCGTGGATCGCGCGGTCGATACTATTTTTAACATTAGGGACTGACATTTTAGTCATGGTTATTTAAACTCCACCGAGGAAAATTAGCTACGCTGCATTGCAGCAATATAAGCTTAACTCTATATATTTTCAATGGTTAGAGCGATATTCATGAAAATTTCACAAGATGCGGCGCTGGTTGCGCATATGACAAAGTGGCGGCGTCATTTGCACGCACACCCAGAAACAGCGTTTGAGGAAGTTGCGACCTCTGATTACGTCAGGGATTTACTGGAAAGTTTTGGGTTGCAAGTCCATCAGGGGATTGCAAAAACCGGTGTTGTTGCAACGCTGACCAACGGGGACGGCCCCGCGATTGCGTTACGTGCGGATATGGATGCCCTGGATATGGTTGAACATACCAACGTGCCCCATCGTTCCACCCATGACGGCAAAATGCATGGATGTGGCCATGACGGGCATATGGCGATGTTGTTGGGCGCGGCCAAATATCTGTCGGAAAACCGTCATTTTAACGGCACGGTCCATTTTGTTTTCCAACCTGCTGAGGAAAATGAAGGTGGCGGGCGTGTCATGGTGGAAGAAGGTCTGTTTGACAAATTTCCTGCTCAAGCCGTTTTCGGCATGCATAACTGGCCGGAGTTACCCGCAGGTGTGATGGCGACCAAGCCCGGCCCCCTGATGGCGGCTTGCGATACCATCGAGATCAAGATTACCGGGCAGGGCTGTCATGGCGCGATGCCCCATCTGGGGCGTGATCCGGTGGTGATTGCCAGTGAATTGATTTTGGCCTTACAGACCATTTCGTCCCGGATTGTTAATCCGCAGGATGCGGTCGTTGTCTCCGTGACGCAGATCAACGCGGGTCATACTTGGAACGTGATCCCGGAAGATGTGGTTTTGCGCGGTACGGTGCGATCTTTCCGTCCCGAAGTGCGCGAAACCTTGCAAAGCAGTATCAAACGGATTGTCAAAGGGGTCTGTGAAGCCCACGGTGCAAGCTTTGATCTGACTTATAATGCGGGTTACCCGGCCACGGTCAATGATCCTGAACAGACGGAGGTTTGCGCCCGTGCCGCCATTAAGACGGTGGGGGAAGATAAGGTTGATCTTAATCCCGTTTCAAGCATGGGGGCGGAAGATTTCGCTTATATGCTGGAAGCTAAACCGGGCTGTTATGTCTGGTTGGGTACAGGTGGCACGCCGGGAGGGTGCTTGCTGCACAATCCGGGCTTTGATTTTAACGATGGGGTGTTGCACATCGGCACAAGTTACTGGATCAATCTGGTTGAAGAGATTTTAGGCTCAGACAGATAGGTTCTCGCGGTATTGCTCCCTGAGCATATCTTCCAGTCGGCAGGCGCGCACAAACAGCTCACGGCTTCGATCCAGCAGGCTTTGCAGCCCATCGGGGCAGATGGATGTGGCGTGGTTGTTGTTGCGCAGGCACGTCATTTCGGTGTGCAGTGGCTCAAACAGTTCTTCGGCTTCCTGTCGATTGATTTCATCGTTCAGGATGGCTTTTTCGGCAATCAGCCAGGACATGGTGTGGGAAAGACGCGAGGTAACGCGAAGGGACTCTGCGGTGAGTTCGAGGCGGTCAAGTGGCATGAGGTGCCGGACCTGACGGCGAATAAGGTGCTGGTTATAGTGTTTGGCTTCTTCCAACAATTGCATTGTTTCATCAAATGTTTTGTTCAGCCAGATGTGAGTTGTATCCTGCATGCGCATACCGTGCCTGACCTTGGTCCGGTATGCGCCTTGTTCGCACCTACCGGTTAGTGAATGACATGGCCGATGCTGGCAAAATCGTCAAAAGCATCTGCCATAAATTCATATGTGTCTTGCTCAATCAGAATTCCAGAAATTTCTGGGAAGCGCGCTGCCATCCAGAGGGCGTATTTGGCAACCAGAACGCCATTTTCATTCTGCATAGCATCGCGGATCAACTGGGCGATAACCCCCAAGCGGTTGTCGCGATCAAGAAAAAAGGTCGGTCCAAACCACGCATCAGAGAATTTGCGCAGTTCAAGGTCCATGGTTTCCGCGTGCTCGCGTTGAAACTCGTCAAGGACACTGGGATCAAAACGGACAGGGTAGGGGTTGCCATCCATATTGATGAAGAAAGAAAGGTCTGACTGCATAGAAACCTCCGAAAATAAGGTGCGTTAACTTTTTGCAGTTTTCAGCCTACAGGTTCTTTTGAACCAATCAAATGTGCATAAGGCTTAGAGAAAAAAAGGGTTTTTGCATCTATGGTATTACGCAAAGATACGCGCTTAGTCCCTTCTGAGCTGTCGATTCTACTTCAGGGTGGGAGCGGATTAGTTGACCGGCACGACTGATTGGATAGTGTGATGGTGTTTAGAACTTAGATATGTGTCGGTAGAAATCGCGTTGAACTCCACGCTCTTATCTTTTTTCAGGCGACTGTGGACATCCAGTTTCACGCCTTCTCTCACCCACCATTTATAGGAACATTTTTGCAGCGCATAGGTGGTGTCGCTGCTGCACGCCCCATCAAAGGGCCGTCCGTATAATTGACCGAAATAGGTGAGGAGATCCTGTTCCTTAAGTTTATCAAATGACGTGGTTGCTTTGATGCGAAAGGCCAGATATTCACGGTTTTCTGCCACAAACCAGATGGTGTAGTTGGCTCCGTCCAGTTTATGCTGGCCGATCATCAGGCCATGTTTGCTACGGGTCAAAAACAGTTCGGGGTATTGATCTTTAAGTGTGCCTGCGGTTTTTCCAAGGTCTTCTGCCTTGATGGCGGGGAAGGGACCTTCGGGAGCTTTTGTGGTTGCTTTGATGGGGGCACGGATCAGAACGGCATAGATAAATCCCCCCAAAACGATAGCAAAGAGCGTAATGATAAAGGTGATTTTCGCCATGTCAGAACCGCGATTTTTGGCAGTATATGAAACCTTACGAGGGCGTGCCATGTTGCTCTATCTCCGTTAAAAATCACCTTCTCGTATGTAGTATAAAAGGTTTAATGCGAAAGTAGTATGACGCGGCGCGCGGACAAAGAAAAGGCCGCAAGGGTTGAAACTTTGCGGCCTTTAAGGGACAGAAGTTGAATTTAGGGGCTTAAGCTTCTTTGGCTTCTCGACGCTTTTTTCGCCATTCTTGTACATTTGCCCGCAGCATGAGCGCACAAGGGGTCACGACAAGGGTCAAAACGGTGGCGAATCCCAGCCCGAAGAAGATCGCAGTTGCCAGTTGGACCCACCATTGGGTGGAGGGGGCACCAGCCGTGATCTCGCGGGTGAAAAAGTCGATGTTTAACTGCAGCACCATCGGCAACAAGCCCAGCATGGTCGTGATGGTGGTCAACAAAACCGGACGCATCCGTTGCGCCCCTGTCAGCACGATGGCTTCAAAGATGGTGCCCGTTTCGTGTTTCAGGCGATCAAAAGTATCGATCAAGACGATATTGTTGTTCACTACAATCCCTGCCAAGGCGATAACCCCGACGCCACCCATGACAATCCCAAATGGCTGTCCAGTGACCATCAGGCCGATAAAGACACCAATGGTGGACATGATGACCGCACTCAAGATCAAAAAGGCGCTGTAGAAGCTGTTGAACTGGGTGACCAGAATAATGGCCATGATAAACAGGGCGACACCAAAGGCATTTGACAAGAACTCTTGCGCTTTACGTTGTTCTTCGTCTTCACCTTTAAACTCAATTTTAACGCGCGGATCAATGTCCTGCGTTTTGAGCCATGCTTTAATTTCGTTCAGCTTGGCGTCTACGTTTACGCCTGCCTGCACATCGGCTTTAATCGACATCACACGGAAGCCGTCTACACGTTTGACACTGCCTGTGCTTTGTTGTGCCGTGCGGGTGACGAAGTTGGAGATGGGAACGGAACCCGCTTCGGAATTGACACGGATGTCCTGAAGCTTGTCGATGCTGCGGTCATCCTTTGGGAAGCGCGCGCGGATTTCAACTTCATCGTCGGTGTCGTCGGGTCGGTACTCCCCCAGTTTCAGACCTGCTGTCGTCATTTGGATAAAGTTACCAACAAGGCCGATATCCGCCCCAAACTTAGCCGCTTGGGAACGATCCACATCCAGCTCCCAATCAATGCCCGGCAGAGGACGAGAATCTTCAAGGTTCAACAGGCCGTCCATTTCTTCAAGGTGAGCGCGGATGGTCGCGATTGTCGTGGGCAGAAGATCGGTATAGCGCGAGGACAGTTGCAGGTTCACCGGCTTGCCTGTGGGCGGGCCTTCTTCCTGTTTACGGGCATCGACTTCGATCCCCGGAATATCCGATGTCTTTTCTTTGATTTCTGCCAGAATGATGTTTGCCGGGCGACGTTCCGA
The DNA here is from genome assembly GCF_000688235.1 of Terasakiella pusilla DSM 6293. GTDB lineage: Bacteria > Pseudomonadota > Alphaproteobacteria > Rhodospirillales > Terasakiellaceae > Terasakiella > Terasakiella pusilla. The sequence goes on from NZ_JHYO01000014.1 coordinate 103,230, forward strand.
CCAGTCGGTAAATTCAAGGGAGATGGTGCCGATAATATCTTCGGCTTCTTCGCTTTGTTGTGGCTTGCCGATACGGGTGTAAACGGTTTTAAACTCTGTCATGGGCAGAATGCGTGCTTCCACCTGCTCCAGAATGTCTTTTTGTTCCCAGACCGACAGATTGCCACGAGCCCGGACCTGCACGATGGCATTTTCCGGCTCAATTTCAGGGAAGAATTCAACGCCTTTCCCAAAGTTGGCATAAGTCACCTGTACCAAGATGAGCAAACCAAAGGATGCCAGCAAAACTTTCCCCGGATGGCGCAGCGCGACTTCAAGGGTTTTAATGTAGGTGCCTGTGATGCCATGTAGTTTGGACAGGTCGGTATCCTTATCCGGGGCAATCTCGCTGAGTTCCGGCACCGCTTGGGAGGCTTTACCGAATAAGGCACCAAGGGTGGGCACGAAGATCAGCGCCATCAACAACGATGCCGACAGGGTCGCAATCAAGGTGATGGGCATAAATTTCATAAATTCCCCAACCACACCGGGCCAAAACAACAGTGGCAGGAAGGCCGCAAGGGTGGTGGCGGTAGAGGCCGTGATGGGCCAAGCCATACGTTGGGCTGCAAGCCCGTAGGCTTTGCGACGGTGCAGACCCTCGATCATTTTGCGATCGGCATATTCGGTGACAACCACCGCCCCATCAACCAGCATCCCAACAGCGAGAATAAGACTAAACAACACAACGATGTTGAGGGTCATATCCATTGCCGATAAAACAAGGATACCCGCAAGGAACGAGCCGGGGATCGCCATACCGACAAGACCAGCCGTGCGCATGCCAAGGGCGGCAACGACCACGACCATAACCAAGAGAATAGCACTGAGCACGTTGTTTTGCAGGTCTAGCAACATGGTGCGGATCTGGTTGGAGCGATCTTGAGAATAGGACACATGCAGGTTATCGCGCAGGGCAGGGGGCCAGGCGGCCTGTTCAGATGTGACAACCTCGCGCACGCGTTCAATGGTTTCGATGATATTTTCGCCCGTACGTTTAGACACTTCAAGCGCAACGGCGGGTTTGCCGTTTACGCGGGCAAAACTAATCGGGTCTTTAAAGGTGCGGCGGACTTCGGCAATATCGCCAAGGGTGACCACACTATCGCCTTCCACTTTCAGCGGTTGGCTCATGATGTCGTAAACGGTTTCATAGAGGCCGGGGACTTTGATGGCAAAGCGACCCAGTCCGGTATCTTGCGATCCGGCGGCAACCAGCTTGTTGGACCCGCCAACCGCGCCAATGGCAGCAGAGGGGGTCAGTCCGTACATTTCCACCTTTGCCGGATCAATGATAATTTCGACCATTTCGTCGCGGTCACCTGCAATTTCGGCTTCCAAAACTGTCGGGATAGACTCGATAGCGTCTTGCAGGTCACGGGCGGTTTTGACCAAGGTACGTTCCGGCACTTCACCGGCAATGGTCACGACAAGTACGGGGAATAGGCTAAAGTTGACTTCGTGGACTGTGGGCTCGTCGGTTTCATCCGGCAGGTCGGATTTTGCGAGATCAACTTTCTCACGGACGTCATCAAGGGCTTTGTCGGCATCAAAACCGGCTTCAAATTCCATGGTGACACTGCCGCCACCTTCATAGCCTTTGGAACGCATTTCCTTGATGCCTTCGATGGTGCGGAGTTCTTGCTCCAGCGGGCGCAGGATCAGGCGTTCGGAATCTTCTGGCGAAATACCGTCGTGGGTGGCGACGACATAAACGATGGGAATGTTGATGTCAGGATCGGATTCTTTGGGAATGTTATTATAAGAAACTGTACCGGTGATCAGTATGAGGGCCAGTACCATCAAAACGGTGCGGGCATGTCCAAGGGCCGCTTCAATCGCGTTTTTCATAATCAGTTTTCCTGCTTTTGCACCAGCGAGGCGGCGGGGGCCGGCTGGTCATTGCTGAGCTGATCTTTGGTCACGGTTGTCACGGTTTGACCGGCGCTGACATATTCCTGACCGCGTAGGATGATGCGCGCGGTGTCCGGCAGGCCAGAAACCCAGATCCCTTCGGGGGTATCATCCAGCAAGCTTACGGGATGGAACACCACGATATTGTTGTCATCAACCGTTTTTACTCCCACAACACCTTCATCGGAAAGCGTCAGGATCGCGGGGCTGACGCGATAGGCTTTTTGGGAACCGACTTCTAAACGCACCTGGGTGGTTAGACCCGCAGAAATCTCATTGTTGGGGTTCTCGCCTTCAATTTCGATTTTGTAGGTACGGGTTGAACTATCGCTTGTGCTGGCAACAAAACGCACGATGCCGTGGACTGTGCGACCATCGTTTAAGAGCGCCTGTGCAGGTTGCCCGTCCTGAATTTTGGAGATTTTATTCTCCGAAATTTCCACCTGAATAACGATAGGAGAAAGGTCAACGACTTTGGCGATGAGACTCCCTTTAGAGACATAATCCCCGACTTCGACCGTTCGGCTTTCCAGTTTGCCGTCAAAGGGGGCTTTGATATTGGTCTGTTCCAGATCAAGGCGTGCACTTTCTAGCTGAGCCTGTGCGGCATTGAGAAGGGCTTCGGCTTCGGCAAGTTTTGTCTGGGAGCGAAAGCTTTTCTGCGACAGTTTACGAGAGGCTTCAAATTCCAGTTGGCGCTGGCGCACCAGTGCTTGGGCGCTTTGCAAGGTGCGTTGGCGGTCATCGATGTTAATGCGGGCAATGATATCGCCTTGTTTAACAAAGGTACCTTTTTCGACCAGCACTTCACTAATATTGCCTTCTGTTTCGGCTTTGATCTCGACTTCACGGTCCGATTGCGTATGACCATAGAGGCGAATGACATCGGCGTGGTCGTGGGCGGTTTGATTTTCAACCAGTACCGTGACTTCTTTTTGGATGTTGTCTTCACTCACGCTATGCCCGACTTTTGCCTCTTTCGGGCTGAAGACACCGGATAGGAGCCAGATTGTAATGACGAGTGCAATGGAGATTGCAATGAGGACGGATTTATTTTGAGGGAGTTTCATTACTTTGTGCCCTGTGAATGAAGCCAATCAATTGATATGTATTATATGTCTTTAATGTAAAAATAGTACTGTATGTGTATCTTTAGGTATATTATTCCCTAAAAAATATATGTGAACTCTCTCACACAAACGGTTTTATTTGAGCGCAAACAGCTCAATCGACCGTTTTACTCCCCGTAAGGGGTATTCCCCTAAAGAAGTCCAGCTTTCCGGACTGTGATGAGCAAAATCCCGTGACGCAAGGATCGGGCAGGACAGTTCTTTGGTCATGCTTTCAATCCGCGCAGTTTCGTTGGCTTCCGGGCCAGTGACGCTAAAGTCCATACGTTCCGGTATGCCGATATTCCCAAACATCAATTCACCGGTATGTAGCCCCAGACCAAAGGCCAAGGGGGCTTTGTCTTGATGGCGGCGCAGATCATTGATGTCCCGCAGGCGTTTGATCGCATCACGCGCTGCCTGCGTTGCCTTGTCGCAGGCGGATTTCAGTGACTGATCTTCGGACGGAAAAATAGCCAGCACCGCATCGCCGACAAAACGCAGCACTTCGCCGCCATGTTCAATGACCGATCCGGCCGTCGCGCTGAAATAGTCATTCAGGCATTGTAATAACTCCGGACCGGGAAGCGTGTCTCCAAGGACGGTGGAGTTGCGCAGGTCACTATACCAGATTGCCGCGGGGATATGTTCCCCATCCCCTAAACGGATGGACCCGGTAAGGACGCGGGCTGCGGCGTTTTGTCCCAGATAGGCGGTCAGGGTGTTGAGCGCGATCCTCTCGCGTAAGGCAACTTTTAAGGCGATGGCGAAATAGCGCTCGACCCGTTTTAGGATCTGGGCTTCCTCGCCCGTGAAGCCGCCTTGCCGATCACTGAGGAAAGACAGGATCATGCCGTCATTTTCGTGGGTGTGTTCCCCTGGGTCAGAAAATTCGAATAGTCGTATTATATAATGTGTGCCCCCTGCGTTTTTTAAGTCGCGCAACATGGGGAAGGGATAAGGCAGTTTGTCCTGATCCAATCGCACGTCCAGCCGTTCGATTTCATTGCTGACAACATGATAGCCTGGGCTGTTGAGCCATTCTTGCGAATCTTCTTCGGTGTGTAAAAAAGGTGTGATGTCGTCAAAGGCGCGGTCTTTCCACCAGATCATGCTGAGGGCTTCAATGGTGGGGTGAAGGGTCGTCCATGACATATTGACCCGCAATAGAGAGAGGCCGGCTTTTTGCAGACGTAAGCAGGCTTCTTTGAAGACGGCAGGTGTTACGGGGCTGCGTAAGGCGCAATCCAGCAAATAGTCGATCAGTTGATCTGTGGCGTCATGGTCTATTTTCATGCTGGGACAATAGCGAGTTTTACAAGTTTTTACGAGATTTTTTATCCGAGTCTTTACAAAGTGGTACCGAAATGCGTATTTTATAGAAACAACATCTGAGTGCCCTTGCGAAACGGGCATTTTTAAAGGAAAATCGGTGAATGGCCTTTCGCAAAGAAACTCAAATTGATGGTGCTGTCTGTGTTATCCGTGATGCTGATGAAAAAGATTTGGCATCGGTGACAGATTTGCATGCCTATAATACAGGGCAACATAAACCGGATTATTGGAATGAGACATATCATCGCTATGGCGATTCCAATGAAGGGTTTTTCTATGTTTGTGAAATTGACGGCACGTTTGCCGGATTTATCATCGGTGAAATTCGGGCTTGGGAATTCGGCTCTGAACCCTGCGGCTGGGTTTATACCATCGGGGTCAATCCGGAAGTCCGCTTGAAGCAGGTCGGGACCCGTTTGTTTGAAACGGTGAGTGAGCAGTTTAGCAAAGCCGGTGTTGGCCAAATCCGCACAATGCTTCATCGCAAAGATAACCTGAACCTGAGCTTCTTTAGAAGTCAGGGGATGATGGGCGGTCCTTACATTGAACTTGAAATGCCGTTGGATTGAGGCAGAAATTATGAAATTGCAAAAAGCAACCTATTGCGCCTTATATTCTGTGCTGGAATTGGCGCGCGATCCGGAAGTTCAATTGTCAGCGACCGATATTGCGGAAAAATATAATATCTCAGCAAACCACCTTGCCAAAGTCTTGCGCGACTTGGGGCGTGCAGGGTTGGTTGAGTCTGTGCGCGGTGCGGGCGGGGGCTATCGCTTTTCCGGCAACCTAAAGCGCACGACGCTTTATGATGTCATCCATCTGTTTGAAGATGTGGGTGGGGAAAATGAACGCAACCGTGATGCGCAGGCTGATACGGATATCGGCAATGCCTTGAATCTGGTTTTAACGGAAATCGACGAGATTGCCATTGCGACTCTGGGGTCCGTGACGATTGGTACTTTGTTAAAAACCATGCGTTGGCGCACGGAGCGTGAGCAGCGCGAAGCGCAGAACGCTTAAGCGTCCTTGCTGCAGATTTATTTATTTTAAATAACTTAGATATCCCGCTTGTGCGGGATATTGTTTTTTTGCGTCTTAAGTCCAAAATACCGCTTGATCGTCTATAAAGTTTAATATATCAAACAAAATATATTAAATATTCAACAAACGAGGAAGTCATGGACTTTACGAGCGATAATATCTGCGGTGTCAGCACTGAAATTTTAGCTGCACTGTCGCTCGCCAATGAGGCGGAGGCAGCTGCACCATATGGGGCGGATGCCATGTCCATGTCCCTTGATACTTTGTTTAGCGACCTGTTTAAGCGTCCGGCCCGTGTGTTTCCGGTTGTGACCGGAACTGCAGCAAATGCCTTGGCTTTAAGCGCTTGTGTGCAGCCGTGGCAAGCGATCCTGACTCATGAAAAAGCTCATATCGAAGTGATGGAGTGTGGTGCGCCGGAATTTATGACCGGCGGGGCCAAGCTGATCGGGGTTGCCGGCGACAATGGCAAGCTGGATTTGGCAGCGTTGAAAAAGGCTGTCCAAGATAGCGGACAAGGTTGTATTCATCGTTCCCAGATCGCCTGCATCAGTCTAACTCAGACCACCGATGCCGGTACGGTCTATACAGTGGCTGAGTTGCAGGAAATTACGGATTTTGCCCACGAACAGGGCTTGTTGGTTCACATGGACGGGGCGCGGTTTGCCAATGCGGTCGTCTCATTGGGCTGTGAGGCAAGTGAGCTGGTCAAAGGCATCGATGTGTTGAGCTTTGGCGCGACTAAAAACGGTGCCATGAATGCGGAAGCGATTGTCTTCTTTAACGACAAACTGGCGGAAAACTTCATCTTTCAGGCGAAACGCACAGGGCATGTGGTGTCAAAAGCACGCTATCTGGCAGCGCAGCTAAAAGCCTATGTCACCGATGACTTGTGGCTTAAAAACGCCGAACGTGCCAACGAAGTAGCGACTTACCTTGTTGATCAGCTCCAGAAACTGGATGGGGTCAGTGTCTTTACACCGGTTGAGAGCAATCTGGTTTTTGTGGAAGTCGCAGATGGTCTTGCCGAATGGCTGAAAGATCAGGGTGTTGGGTTCTACAGCGAAGCAGGGCGCGCAGACGGTCAGCGTAAACTGCGTTTTGTCTGCGGATTTTCGACGACTCAAAGCAAGGTAGACAGCTTGATCTATGTGATCCGGTCTTATTATAAGCTGTCAAAAGCGGCTTAGTCTTTTGACTCAACAACCAAAATAGCAACAGCTTCACCCTTGGCGGTATTGCTGATGGCATGGGGGAAATCGGCGCGGTAGCGTGCGGTTTCCCCTTCTTTTAACGGGATAACGGTATCGTTGGAGGTGACTTCCAAAGCGCCGGTTAGAACGGTTAAATGTTCAAGGGTGCCATTTGTGTGGGCACCAGATTCCAGACAGCCGCCTGCCTGAAGGCGCATTTCATACCATTCAAGGTTTGCCACACTGGAAACGGGACTGAGAATTTTCAGGCTGCATTTACCATCCGGGCTTTTGATTGTGGGGGTGAAGTGGGCTTCCAGATGTTCGATCAAGACAGGGGTGCCTTGCGTATTTTCCGATTGTTCCAGTATCTCGGCAATTTCAACACCTAACGCGTTTGTGAGACTCCAAAGCGTGGCGAAGGTCGGGTTTGTCTGCCCACGTTCAATCTGCGACAGCATTGATTTGGAAATGCCGGACGCCTCCGCCAGTTTATCAAGTGTCAGGCTTTTGCTTTTGCGTAAAGCCTGAAGGGTTTGACCCAGTTCCGGTGGCGTGCGTTTTGACATGGTAAAATCCTTTCTTTTGTTCGTTATACTGGATTTTAATGAAAATGTAAGATTTTTCGTGCCTTAGAGTGGAAAAATTAGTACTGTTTCTGACGAATAAAGAAAATAAAGACAACAGTTTATAGCAAACGGCACTTAGTTCTTATGACGCAAGTTGATAGCCCTTCCTCACTCGCTACGAGAACACCGCGTTTTCGTGTTCTACTCGTCTTATTCGTTGGGCTGGGGGTGAGTGCGCTGGTTGCCTTGTTTGTCAAAGGGCTTCAGGAAGACAGAGCTTCCGCCACCTATCAGGCCTTAAGTAGCGAGTATCTCTATACGTTCGAGCGTGCGATGGATCGGCAGTCGCGTTTTTTAACCTCCATCGCTGGGCAGGTTGTCTTATCGCCGGGGCAGGTGTCGAGTGTGAACGTCTTTCGCAAAATCAATGGGCTCAAATATCTGACGACCGATTTACCCGATGACGCCGGGATCGCGATGATGCAGTTCGTTCCTTTTATGGGGGATATCGCGAGTTCGATTGACGGTCTGCGCCTTACACCATTTGAGAAAACACATCTCCAGACTTTTTTTAACCAGCATGAGGGAATTTGGGAGGCTAAAGGATCGGTCCCGTTGCAGAATGAGACGGTCATTTTAGGGGTGGATAAGCTGGATGGATTGGACAAGCGCTACCTAGTCTTGGGGCACCCGTTTTTTCAAAACTATGGTTCAAACCATGAAGGACAGACTTTTCGTCAGTACGCCGCGGGATATTTGCTGGCGTGGGTGGATCTTGGCCACCTGTTGCGCAAAAGCTGGAATGACAAGCGCAGCCCGGAACATGTGATTGAGGTGGAATTCGCCAATGAAGGCGGTCAAGGGGTTTACGTTTTTTACCAATCCGGTTTATTGACGGTTACGCAGACTGCGGAAAATCGATTGCAACGGAAGGCCGGTCATCGGGTGGCCTTTAAGCTGCTGGGGAAATCGGGATATTTTAATCTGACGACGCAAAATGCCAGCGGTGGCGAGTTGGTCAGAAACTTTCATTGGATTGTCTTTGCCATCGGTGCGTTGTCCAGTGTGTTGTGGTGTCTGATTGCAATGCGGGTGCGGTTGTTTAAAAGGTACCCGCAGACGGCGCCTGTGCCAGAGCCGGATGTCAGCCAAAAGCTAGCGAATGAAACCCAGCAACGCCGCGTTGCGGAAGATGTGTTGGCCATGAATCGTGCGCGCTGGCACTTTGTTGTCGATAACCTGCCTGTGTCCTTATTTGCTGTCGAGCGCAGCGGCATGTTTACATTGGGGGAAGGGCGCGGCTTGACGGCCCTGGGGCTGGAGCCGGGGAAGGTTGAAGGCAATAGCATCTTTGAAGTTTTTGCCGGTCAACCTCATTTGATCGAGATTATGCGCGAAAGCCTGTCGGGGGAGGAAAAGCATGAGCTGGTGCAGATTGACCATCATTGGTTCGATATGCGTTTTTCGCCGGTGGTGCTTTATGACGGCAGCTTTGACGGTATGATCTGTGTGGCAACCGATGTGACGGGGGAACATAACGTCCGTGAACGGTTGGATAAGGTCAATCTGCATTTACGCGGTCTGATGGACAACGTGCCGATCGGGGTTGCTTTCATTCGGGGCGGGATCATTCAATGGTGTTCCCGCCGATTGGAAGAGATTTTCGGCTTGGAGCGAGACGCGCTGAAAGGCAGATCCCCAGAGATCCTGTATGACAATGTTGAAGATTTTGAGACGCTGGAAAATGAAGCCCGCGAGATGTTGAGGCAGGAAGATACGTTTATCAAACGGGTTCTGTTTAAACGCCCGGATAAAACGCGTTTCCTGGGCGAGATCAGAGGCCGATTGGTGGACCGCAATAACTTTAAAGCGGGGACCATATGGGTGTTGCAGGATTTGACCCGCTTTTTGCAGGAAGAAAAAGAACGCCGCCTGTCGAAAACTGTTTTTGACAATGTGGTCGAAGGTGTTTTGGTCCTTGATGCCGACAGAAAGATCGTACAGGTCAATAAAGCCTTTGAAAGTATTACGGGCTTTCGCAAGGAAGAAGTGATTGGTGAATTGCCGGCGATTTTGCGGTCAAATCGTCATGATCAGGCCTTTTTTAACCAGATGTGGGAAGAGTCGCTGACAAGAGGTGAGTGGGAAGGCGAGGTCTGGAATAAACGCAAAAACGGTCAGATCTATCTCGCTTGGCTCAATATCTCTGTGTTGAGGGATGATGCGGGGCTGGTGGATGAATATGTCTTCGTGTTTAATGACATCACCAGCCATCACGAAACACAGGAACAGTTGATTTACCAGTCAAACTACGACTTGTTGACCGGATTGCCGAACCGACATCTGCTGAGTGATCGTTTCCGTCAGGCTGTGGCGATGGCAAAGCGCGAAAAGAAGCCGTTTTGTCTGCTGTATCTGGATTTGGATAACTTTAAATATTTGAATGAAAGCCTTGGTCTGGAAGCTGGCGATCATGTGATTAAAACCGTTGCCCAACGTTTGGACAAATCTTTGCGTAGCGTGGATACAATCGCACGGATCAGCGGTGATGAATTTATTGTCCTGTTAATCGGTGCAGGAGATGAGGAAGCGGCAAGTCGGGCGGTTGCCAACCTGTCTATGGTGGTGTCTCAGCCGATACAGTTGGACAGTCAGGCCGAAGATATTTTGATGTCAGCAAGCTGCGGGATCGCACTTTATCCCCGTGACGGGGAAACCTTGGAAGAGCTGACGCCGAAAGCTGAAGCGGCCATGCATCACGCCAAAGAAATTGAGCGTGGTTTGTTTATGTTCTTTACCAAAGATATGAATGTTCGCGCGCAAGAACGCTTGCTGTTGGAAACCAAATTACGCAAAGCGCTGGATCGTGATGAGTTTGAACTTTATTACCAGCCGAAAGTGGATTTGACGTCGGGCAAAATCTATGGGGCAGAAGCCTTGATCCGATGGGTCATTCCGGACATGGGGCTGATTGGACCTGATAAATTTATTCCGATTGCCGAGGAAACGGGCTTGATTGTCCCCATTGGCGACTGGGTGTTTAAGATAGCTTGTGCCCAGTTGAAAAAATGGCAAGACGCGGGGCTTGCGATCGAGAATGTGGCGGTCAATCTATCCGGGCGACAGTTTGCGAAACCTGATCTGGCGCATGAGCTAATCTCGATCGTGCGAGAATATGACCTAAGCCCGGAAAGTCTGGAAATTGAAATCACCGAGAGTTTTATCGCCTCTAGTGAAAGCGGGGCGGTGGATGCGCTGACCTTGCTGTCCAATACTGGTATCAAGCTGAGTCTTGATGACTTTGGGACAGGGTATTCTTCGCTGAATTATCTGCATCGTTTCCCGTTGGATATTATGAAGATTGATCGCTCTTTCCTTATGCCGATCGGGGAGGAGAACGAAAACCGTAAATCGGGTAATCTGGCCCGCGCGGTGATCGCGATTGCCAAGAGTATGGATTTGAAAATTGTCGGTGAAGGCGTTGAAACCGAAAAGCAACTGGCCTTTTTGTGTGAAAATGGATGTGACTATATGCAGGGCTATTATTTCAGTAAACCTGTACCGGCAGATGAATTCGAAAAGCTTTTAAGATCGGGGCGGACGCTGTAGAGTGCGCCTTTCCTGTAAGTATTGATAAAAGGGGTCGCACGTGAGCGAACGTACAAAATTATCCTATGACGCATTTAAAGAGCAGTTGAAGACGGTTAAGCTGTTGAGTCTGGATGTGGACGGTATTTTGACCGATGGGGGTCTTTATTATACGGAAACAGGGGACGAACTACGCAAGTTTAATGTCAAAGACGGGATGGGGATGAAAAATGCCCGTGCCGCCGGTGTGGAACTGTGCATCATCAGTGCCAGTACTACAAATGCCATTCAGGAACGGGGCAAACGTCTGGGGCTGACCCATGTGTATACAGGCGCGAAGAATAAAATCGAGATTTTGCAGAAAATCTGTGATGAACTGAAGATCAGTCTGGAGAACGTCGCTCACATGGGGGACGATTTAAATGACATATCGATCATGGAAAAGATCGGGACGCCGATCACTGTAGGGGATGCGATGGAAGAGGTGAAACGCAACACTGTTTACATTACCCAAAAAAACGGCGGTCAAGGCGCGGTGCGCGAGATATGCGATCTTTTGGTTATGTTGAATAGCTGACAAAATAAAACCCGCATCACATGGTGCGGGTTTTATCGTACTGAGGGGGCGTGAGGACGGTTATTTTGCACCAGCTTTGATCGCTGCCATTTCTTCAATAAGCTGGCGCGTGTTGGTGTGGTAGTTCTCACAAGAGGTCTTCAATACTTTTACAGTATGGTGCAGCCACTTAGTGCGAAACTTAAGGATGTCTGTATCTTTTTTCATGTTCAACCTCTAGGCTATGTTGTCAACTTACAATAATTCAAAACTATGGTTGAATGCAAGCAAAAGCATGCGCCTCAAAGAAGAAACTTTAAGTTACGGTTGAAACTAATGGGTAAGCGGGTGACTAAAGCTTACCAAATAAGCCGATTTCGACCAGATATTCGGTCAAATCGCTGACAAAGCTCTCGCCTTTTTTAATGATGTGGCTGCCGGGGGGCAGGTCATTTTCATGTCCGTCTGAGGACGTGAGTAGGGCAAAAGGGGTTTGTTCTGTCAGTTTAATTTCGCGCAGGACCCGACCGAGTTCGGAACCGGTCATGTTTCGGAACTCCTGATTCGCCAGAACCGCGTCGGGTTGCAGGTCCATCACAAGGCGAATGGCCTCAACGGGACGGTCGGTGAAGGAAAGGTCAAACCCGCAAGACGCCAGCTCTTTACCAATGACTTTGCGCTGTACACCGGGGGGCATCACGACAAGGACCGTAACTTTTTTGCTTTTCTGGTTAGTAAACTCTGTAGCGGTGTCCTGTGCATGGGGCAGACGCGCGAGAATTTGTTCGCGTTCGTGTGCACTGGGGTCTTTGCCCATGTCAACAAGGGTGCGTAGCTCGTCAATATAGATTTGGACCGATCGCCATTGTTCCTGTTTTAAGCGAGGGGCGGCTTCGATAAAATCTTCAAGACGGTGGGCGACCAATGTCAAAAGGTGCATGCCGTGGGTGCCCGCAGAGCCTTTGATGCTATGGACATCGCGTTGTAGTTGGAAGAACTGCTCGCCTCGATCGCCTCGGTCATTGTAGATATTGTCAATGATGGTATCGATATCGTCGAGTTTTTCCAGACTACCTTCGATAAAGTCCTGCTTTAAACGCAGGAGCGCGGATTCAAGATCGAATTGCATGTTTACTTCCCCAAAAAGTTTCGGGGATATTATATATTTGTAGAGGGTAGGTAAAGTCAGGAAACACAAAAAAATGCGTTAAATCAAATGGTTGAATTTATATGTATTCAATATAACTAAAGTGCATAAGAGTAATACTTTGGTTTGGGTTTTTGTGTCTAAAAACTTACTCTTGTGATTTTAAAGTGGCTTTTATCGTGATAATGATGAAGGCTGTTTATGTGCAATGATGGCACGGGTGGTTTTGTGTTTAAGAGACACAAAAATATGGGTTTTTTATGAAGAAGCATCGCTTTGATCAGGTCGAAATTCTGATTGCGGACAAAAACAGACAATTGCGATCCAGCCTTAAAGGTGTGCTGCATCAGGCGGGATTTCGCAAAATTACCGAAGCTTCTGATCTGGAACAGATGGAGGATGCGATCTCTATTACCTGTCCGGACCTGTTGCTGTGTGATATCGGACTGGAAGGCGGGGATGTGTGCGAAGCAATCCGTAAGCTGCGCCATAGTCAGATCGGCCCAAACCCGTTTTGTTCTGTCATTCTGTTTGTTGACGTGCCGACCCCAGAGATTGTGCGTGCGGCGTCACAAGCGGGATTAGATGACCTTCAGATCAAGCCGATTGTCGGGCAAAAAGTGATAGACCGGGTCAATTATCTGGTGGAAAAACGCAAGCCCTTTGTGGTGACGACCGATTATATCGGACCGGACCGTCGTAAAGGCGCGCGCCCGGGAAGTTTGAGAGTTCCCGGTGTGACGGTACCCAATAGCGTGGAAGAAAAGGTCAAAGGGACCTATGATCAGGTTGGCTTTAAGAAGAAGGTTGAAGAAACCATTTGGGAAGTAAACGCCCAGAAGATTGAACGCCATGCCTACCAAATCGGTTATCTGGTGGAACGTATTGTCCCGGCCTATCGGGAAGGGCGGATCAATCGGGAAAGTCTGGAACAGGTTGCGCGTCTGGTCATGGTGTCTGGCGACATCAGCCAACGTTTGAAGGAAAGTGACTATACCCATATTGCGGAGCTCGTCGGTACGCTGACAAAAGTTGCCCATTCCCTGTGGCGCAGCGGGACTGAGCCGAATATGAAAGATCTAAGTTTGTTGGCGGAATTGTCTGCCGCCATCTCTGCCACATTTAAGGCGCATAATGTGACATCAAGCGTGACAGGAGAAATCTCCTCCACGGTTGGACAAAAATATAAGGATTAAGGATCGTGTTACGAATTCAAAGGGCAAAGGTTGCTATCTTTGTCGGGATGCTGGCTGTGCTGGCAAGTTTATCAGGTTGGGCGAAAGCCGACAAAGTGCATGTGGCTGTTGCCTCAAACTTTACAAAAGCGGCGCAGGATATTGCGGCGGCTTTTAAGGCAGAGACGGGCCATGATGCCGTGCTTAGTTTCGGGTCCACCGGAAAGCTGTATATCCAGATTAAAAACGGGGCGCCTTTTGGCGTGTTCCTTGCCGCCGATGAAGCCCGTCCGGTGCGTCTGGAAGAAGAAGGCGATACTGTGGCTGATAGCCGCTTTACCTACGCAACCGGCAAGATCGTCCTTTATAGCCGACAAGCGGATCTGGTGGACGGGAGTGCAACGGTCCTAAGGCAGAAAGATGCCTTCTCTAAAATCGCCATTGCGAATGAAAAAACCGCCCCTTACGGCGTGGCGGCGGTTGAGGTGATGGAGAAATACGGCATCTATAACAAGATCACCCATAAGATCGTGCGGGGGGACAACATTGCGCAGACCTATCAGTTTGTCTTCACCGAAAATGCCCAACTTGGCTTTGTCGCCTTATCCCAAGTCATCCATGAAACCGAAGGATCGCGTTGGGTCGTCCCGCAGGAAGACTATCGCCCGATCCGCCAACAGGCGGTGTTGTTGAACAAAGGTGCAGGCGAGCCAGCAGCCCTTGCCTTTGTCGCGTTTTTGAAGGGTAAAACAGCGCGTGACATCATTGCATCCTACGGATACGGGTTTGACGATTAATTTAATGAGTTGAGAAAACGCACGCTGTCATCCTTGATGGCTTGCTTTTTTTCTTTTGTCATACTCTTCGTTGAACTTTCAAAGAAGAGTATGAAATGATCAGCAAGGAAATTTACTCTAAATAGGTAGTTGTCACCGATTATCTTGCAGTTACTGATCTTTTGGTTTGGGGCCCCGTTATTTTCTAATATCGTCTCTAAGAGTGGTGAGAATCTCGCCTAACCAGTTCGTCCCTCTCCACTTCGTGGGATCTGTTGCGGCGGGGTCTGAAGATTCCAAACCGATCCCCCAAATTTTATCGTAGGGACTGGCCTCTACAAGTTTGGTATCGCCAGTGGCCATTAATTCCGCCAAGAATTTTTGGTTTTGGGTAAACTTTTCACGATTGCCTATATAAACAATTTTTTTTGCCTCTGCGTTCCATACTTCAGTGTCAAAGTTGCGAACTTTCCTGCCAAAGGCTTTGTGCTCTTTAGGGTCGGATACCTTCATAATTTCATCCGCTATTTCATCATCGTTAAAAAGCTTGGCTTTAGAGTACATCATAAACTGTTCACAGTTTACAAACGTCAGACCTTCGTATTCAAACGCCGACGGATACCATTGCGAGAACACATCAGTTCTACCCCAGAAAAATGTATAACCATTTTTTACTAACATTGCGCTGCTTTCCTTTAAGTCAATATTCGCGTTCATTAATGTAAGAAGAATAGTCTGAAAGATTTTTATTAGCCTCTTTCAGTACCGTCTCCAGAAAAACCGGATCGTATTTGAGGAAAAATTTAACCGCATCACCAGGTTTATGGTGATGAAAATCTGATTTATCGGCCAACATTGCGCGCAGGTATGATTTTAAAGAAGAGTCGTATTCTAATGCCTCTTCATGTAAAAAATGATGAAGAGGAAATTCAAATTGAAGCGTTTCGCAATACTTTAATAGCATGGATAGTATAGGGAATACTCGTTTTCGCATCACATCTTTACCGGTACGCTCTAAATGGGCCAACCGGAAAAATATGACTGAATTAGCTATCCACTCATATGTTGTATCATAGCAACGTAATCGATGCGGTTCACCATTTCCCCAACGATCAGGACGAAGGTTAACGACATATTCCAGATATCTCAAACCTTCTTCATCCCCCCAAGAGGTTAAAACCAACGCTGCTTCAAGCGGGACATAAAGCTCTGGCAAAGAGGCTACTGGTTTGGTCAACAGTTTCCTGATTTCCGGAATACGGTCAAAATCAATATCTTCATCATCTAGTTCAAGCTTATCAGCCGCGTAGTCGGTTTCCCAATACCAAATGCCATCTTTCGTCGTGTAGAGCAGTCTTTCGATTTTTTCGTCCATTTTATACTCCAACCGTGCGAGAGCTCGTAATATATTCTTTTCTGGGGGTGTTCCGCAATTCAGGTATTTACTGTTATTAATTATATTATAAGTAATCGATGACAGGTACCTATTTCAGAACGCATTTGCCTTCAGATCATTTCATACTCTTCTTTATTTTAGTTCAGAGGACAGTTACTGATCTTTTGGTTTGGGTCCCCGTTATTATCGGTTGTCTTTGTCGGGTTTTTGGAAGGTAAGACCGTGCGTGACATTATTCCGTCTTATGGATACGGGGTTGACGATTAGGCCCTAGACTCATAAATTTTTTATCCAAATGCGAACTGATGCCAGTTTAACAGCAGCGAGGAAATTCTCAGGGTTCTTATCATAACGTGTGGCAATGCCTCTGAATTGCTTGAGTTTGTTGAAGAAGCGCTCAACCAAGTTTCTGTAGCGGTAAAGGAATTTGCTAAAGGCAAAAGACTTTCGTCGATTGCTTTTAGGTGGGATATTTGCCCATGCTTTTTTATTTTCAGCCAATTGCCGAATAGCATCGCTGTCGTAGGCTTTATCGGCCAAAAGAATTGTGCCTTCCCGCATAGCTTCC